>NZ_AP025245.1:965625-1287500 GCF_021655615.1 Acidianus sp. HS-5 | reverse complement strand
CCTTGAAATCCTCGAAGACGAATTAACCCTGCAGTTAGAGTGTATAAAGGTAATCTCCCCGTCTATTTCATTGGAAGAGGCCTTTAAAGAAAATACTTATTGAATCGGTTATGAAGTTTGCAGACGTCATTCTAGTTGACGAAATAGAAGGGTCGTTGCACCACGATATGTTAACAGAGCTGACAGAGGAAATTGCCGACAGTAACTAACGTTCTTTTTAACAACTTAAAGCAACAAGGCTTTAAAGGTTAATCTACGATAAAGTTAAGGACTTAAACTTGATAGTACTTAAGAATAGGAAAGCAATTTTTATACAAACCAGAGGACATCAAGGCGATAATGGAGATGGAGAAAAACTTAAGCTGAATTAATTATGCTTGAACGCAAACATTACCTTGTTGAAGGAAAGTTTGACATGATAATTCTATAAAAGATAGATATTAAGAATGTAGACGTCGGGAACGGTAAAGAGAATGTGTTAAGGCTATTTAGGATTGTCAGTGAAGGGTGTTTCATTATAGACTGTAATGATCAAGGGTTTACCGCAATAACTTCCGCTTAACGACACTAAATACTCTCCAGTACTCCCTGTTGGGAATAAGAAGCTAATAATAGTTGGTGACCCAAATAACGATTTCAAGGGTAGTATAGAAACTGTTTTACTAAAATTACTAAATGAACATGATGAGAGAGCTGAGAATTCCCTTACTGCTGTGAAGCTAACCAGCTCCCAAAGGGATAAAGTTGAACTATTACTTTTAACCTTTTTGAAGACTGAAGATTCTGACCCGCTCCCGCCTAAACAGTGGTTTATCTTTACGACCCCTCATCTCCTTAATATCGTTAATGTTTCCAGTTATATTAGAATTTCCATTTTTACCTAAGATACGGAATTAGTAATGCGTTATTGTTGAAATGCGTTCCCGCATATAATAAGCAATATTACTTAATAATATATTATTAGGATTCATTACACTTTTTGCTGTAAAGGATTCTTAGGGAGTAACCCAGTAAATAATAATATGCCAATTATAGTAAGAAAAGTCCACAAGAAGGACGACGGTAGCACTGTTTGGATAAGAGTAGGGGAGTTGCCTCCGGTGTTAAAAGACGGAAACGTAATTGACGGCGGGTTTTTATAAAGATAGGCAACGATAAGAACGATAAAATAATTAGGTTGACAGACCAGGAGACTTTAGGCATAGCGTATAGGATTTTAGAGTCCTGTAGAGCACACGTTAGAATCTTTGTTAAGCTAGACGAACTTTCGTATGAGCAATATAAGAGGAGTAGGGAAGTAGTTAAGGAGGATGAGGAAATTAGGAAAATAGAAGAGAAAAGGAACTGACTCTGGAGAAAATTGAAGGGGAATTAATAGATTATTTAATGTCAGCAGGCGGTGAGACTACCTTAGATAAGGTAAGATTTAGGCGAAGAGTATGTAGCTTACTTAAAGACGATGAAGAACAAAGGAGTGAAGATTAAAGGGATTAAAGTTAAATTGGACTTTAAAACCACTTCATAAAAAGCTCTACTTTTGCTAACACTATTATTCTGGAAAAGTTCAGTCCATCACTTGATGGTATATCCTTTGTCTAAAGCTATAAATTTCTGAAAGGCACTAACGCTAAAAACGTTAACGTGGCGTTCTTATTAAATTGAACCTTCATTAAGATAAAGTTTTGAGTAAACTATGATAAAAACAATATAGTAGTTATTCTAATTTTCCTTGGTAATACAGAATTCCCAGAATTACCGGCAAAGTTTTTAGGTTTACGTTTGGCTAATTGAAAAGTGTAAAGTAGGTGAACGTGCCTAGCTCTCTTGAATTGAGAAGCTCCGCAGTTGAAATAAGTATATGTTAAGACCTAGATGAATTGAAAATATTTAAGCTACGTCAAAATAGAACAACTACTAAACAGAATTAATTTCAAACTAAGATTCTACGAATCCCCATACAAGATAGGCCGTTCCTAATAGAGATTAACTATAATACAGTTCGTAATCTCCGCGCCAGGTTATTACTTTAGGTGTTTTACTTAAATTTGAAATTAAACTTCCCCTTGAAGTCATAAGCGTTTCTCTGGACTAACCTTTTTACCCAGTAAATATATCGGATTTTTGTGGACAAGGATAAGGCGTTAGCAGTTAACTTTTCTCAGATTATATTTGCGATAACCATGCTACTTTTCTCTAACCCGAACTACGATAACTTACTATTCATTTCAGGTGACGTAACACTAGTTTTCCTATCAGGAATTCTCCTCTTTACTAAGATAAAAGTTGAGGACGAACTGTTCAATACAATTATCTACGCAGAGGCTTTTGCTGTTGGCTTGTTATACTATTTTGCGGGAACGCCTATTTATGTCCTGGTTGTGTACTTAGCCATTGTGCTTCTAGGCATAAGGTTTAACTTCTTAACTGAAGCATTGCTAGTTAACTTCTTAATCCTAACAGTTTTTACTGTGAGAGTAGCTAAGTTCGGCACTGACGAGATGATGCTCAGTTATTATGCAGCTTCTCTTTTCCTCCACGGAGAGAATCCTTATAACCCTGCGCTCATGCAAAACGTCTACAGTGTCCTTCATTTAAATATGTTTATCTTCGGAACTCCGCTCTCCACAGGAGGGGTAGTGACTAGTTATGATTACCCTGCACTGCAGATGCTTTTATTAGTACCTTCTGTTCTTTTGCACTTTAATCCAAACTATATTACTGTAGCGTTTTACGTGATCATACCCTTCATTCTGTACTTTAAGAGAGAGGATAAGCTGACATTCATTACTTTCCTTCTCTTCTACTTGATAGATATTAATTACCGCAATTACTCAGCAGGCGGTGTAACTACGATGGATTGGTTAATCTTTGCACTCCTTTCCCTTCTCTTCAAAGACGTGAGGAAAAAAGGGATATTCTACGGATTAGCTCTATCGGTAAAACAGACACCTTTCGCACTATTCCCCTTCTACTTGGTTTATTTGTATAAAGAAGGGTATTCCATGATAAAATTCTTGGCTTACTCTGCGCTTACATTCCTGATAGTTAATGGTTACTTCATCTTACTTTCTCCTACATATTATATACAAGGAGTACTGTATCCGGTGACTGCACCTTTAGTTGGGATAAGCATGAGTGTTTCAATGTATTCCATAGCAGGGTTCTTTTACATTTACCCAAAGTTCTTCACTCTGGCACTTGCAGTAGTTATGGTCGCCGAGGTTTACTTATTCTGGAAGCACTACGACAACTTTAAGGACTCCTGGACATTCTTTCCATACTTCATATTCTTCGTAAATTACAGAGCTTTATGGAATTATTTCTTCTCATGGCCTATTCTAGGCTACTCTCTTCCTTCTTCTAGCAGGGGAATAAAGGTCAGTAAGTCGGCCCTAAAGGTGTTGGCAGTGCCTCTACTCCTTTTGGTAGGGTTAGCGACGTTTTTCCATTTTGCCTATACTCCTTATTGCTCATCAATTGGTGTAGAGGTCTTACACATTTATGAAGAGAACGGAAGGGTTTACTGCCTTTTGCTAAATGTAACTTACTGCCCTAAGTCACCTTCATTACCTTCATGCATAAGACCGCTTGTAAGGATATTCCCTGATGCTAACGCGATTTCAGCTTATGGCTATATATTCTACTCAAATTCTACTTTCCTGAAGGCTTATCACTGGGAGGTAATTAGACTGTGGTCTCCTCATAAGGATTACTACGTTCCTGATTCTCCTTTCAGGATAGAGGTATATTACGGTAACTTAGTCGGAATTGCTTGTGGTAATTGAGTACGGCAAAACATATGTAACTAAAATTCGCTTGAGGGCGTACAATTATTTATGCTAATCGATGCTTTGTGGATCACTTTAATTTTTACCAAATCTAGTTAAACTAGCTTTAAATTAACTCGATAGAATTTAAGAAAAACTAGATTTAACACCTAAAGAAATTGAAGCACACGAGAAAGCAGCTAATTGAATATCCTCACTTTTATATAACTAAGTTTATAACCAACTTTAATGAAATGATCTTATGGACTTTTCGGAAATTGATTTTTCTAAATGGACTAAGGCGCATTGGTCGCTCTTCTCTTCCTTAGCTGTAGGATTTTTCATGTGGGGAGTTATTGCGTCTATAGCACCTCTATTTTACCCTTGCGTTCACCAAGTCTGGTTTTTAATAGTACCGATAATTGCTCAGCTAGCGGGAGATTTGTTGATTTCAAGGCTTTCGGATATAAAGCTAGGTAGGAAGGGGACTTTCTTCTTGACTATGGGGCTCTACGGTAGCGGTGCGTTAATCATTTTCGGAGTATCACAAGCAGTTCTTTCTAAGGTAATTTCCACTTCTTCTCCCTTCTTCTTACCTCTAGTAGTCCTTGGAATCATACTTAGTTACTTAGGAATTGAGGGAGAAGTTCCTACTGCCCTCTCTTACGCTGGGGAAACAATGCCACTTTCCTTGAGGGAGACAATGCTAGTCTTTCTACCTAACTTCGACAATATAGGTGCTGCAGTAGCTGCTGCTGTATCCTTCCTGACGTACTACCTTTCTTCGTCTTATATTGTAGAGTTGAGGACTCTTGGGATTTTAGCAGTGGTAATGGTTGGGTTTGCAGTCTTCATGAGGTATTTAACTCCTGAGAGCGTTAGGTGGTTAGTTAAGGCAGGGAAGAAGAGTGTTGCTGAGATGGAAGTTAGAAAGTACTTTTCTCCATCAAAGCCGGTTAAGGAAAGGAAGGAAGTTAAGGAGGTTCCCCTCTCTTTTAGATATGCTTTCCTTTCAATTATTGGGGTCTCACAGTACTTAACTTACGGTTTAATGGCTTATGTAATTGCTGATTATTACTTCTCTGGGATTACTGTTGATGAGATTATACTTGTAGCGAACTTGGGTGCTTCTGTAGCAGGTATAATAGCCTCTTTCCTGATTAAATATGCTAGAACTAGGAAGTTTGCAGTGTTCTCCTTCCTTGGCGGTACAGTTACGATGATCCCTATATTGTTGCTCATAGCAAGAATTCTTCCTTTTACCCTCAGTCTGTTTTACGCTTTACTTCTGTTTAACATGGCTTTCAGTGAGTTAGGTTGGGCTACTAGAACTATCTTTGAGCCTTTACTTATGCCTATAAAGTCCAGAGCTTTTTACGTAGGACTGGTGAGGGTAGCGCCTATGTTAGCTTATGCTGGGTCGATTTACTTGACTGCAGGGTTCTCATCAACTCAGTTTACGCTCTATAACTTGGCTCTCTGGGGTCTCGGATTAGGAGGTAGCTTAGCCTGGTATTATAAGGGTTACGATACTAACCTAGTACCTATAGAGGAGACTGCTGGGGACGTAAGTATAAAACAGTGAGATAGAAGGGCTAGTAATTATTACCTAAAGGCAGTAATTTTTACAATAACCGGCGTATTTTTAATTTATTTAACATATTTAAAACTCTTGACCCATACTTTCCCTATAAAATATAATGTACGAATCTCCTATAATCCCGTATAGTTCTTCTAGGTTATAGATTAATATATGCCTATTAGCGTACCTTAAATTCTCTAAAATTTCCTTTAACCGTTTTGCTCGCTCAGTATTTTTCTCGTATAACCAAATGAGAAGTATATTAGTATCGAAGAAATATTGCTCGTCGTAATCCGATTTAATCACCGTGAAGCTTTGAAAACATATAATATCCTAATGACCTTGGAGAAGGTATAAGGAAGTCTGATGATAATGCGTATAATAATACGCCGTTCAAATCGGATAAATAGGGAAAGATTTTTCCTTCATTTATGTATTGAATTATTGGTACGCCCAACAGCGTGACAATAAAATTTACTGTATGCAGATAGTGTTTCTCTTTAGAATTCACAGTCTTAACATTAGGGTTATCTAACTTTAATTCCTTAACTTTTAAATATACCTTAGAGAGGTATTCAAGGTAAAGGGAGTAATAAAGTAAAACTTGGAGATTAAATTCGCCCTTTAGCGATTTTTCATGCAGTTCTTTTCTTACCTCGTTCAAACCTTCAATTAGCTTTTCTAAACCTCTTAGTGTCATTTCTTTATAATCTATTATTTTAGTATTATTCTCCAATATTGAAGAATACATAGATAAGTCATCACGCAATTTCTCGTATTTCTTTTCTAACTGCATTACAATATCTAAATTATTCTTATTAGGATCTAAGGGAATTAATAAGAGAGAATCATGGATCTGAAGAAGTTCGTCTGCATATGTTTTAGCAATATATCTGCTCATTTTATCCACTAAGGTTGTAGGAAAATTCCTAATATTCTCTCCAGAAAACGATGATGAATATTCTGAAAATGATTTTAGTATTACTTCATCAGATGACGGCATTATTCTATATTTATACATATAACATAAATAGCTTATGTGCCCTTTTTACGCATAATGGTATAGTTACTGGGTGCAATTTTTAGTGAGCTCAACAAAAATATACTTAATGAGAATTGAAGATAAGGACGAAAAAGGAGAAGGTTACCTGGTGATTGAGAGTAAGGAGGATTTAGAAAAATTTAGGAAAATGCTTATTGATGCCTATTATGAGCTTAACCCTGACCGTAAACGTTCTTGTAAGACCCGATCTAGCAGATAAACACAGTTTTGGGGTCTATATTATTAAGATCTCTAGTAACCTCTATTAAAAATGAAAGATTTCCACTAATGCCCAACTCGCATATTTAAACTGTCATAACTGATTCTTTTTTTAAAAATAAACAATATTCAAAGAGAAAGCTACGATTACAACGTGTAATTCAAACTGTAATTTTACAGATCTCAACAAGTCCATAGTTGATGAAGTTCAATATGTAATTAAATTATAGTCAGACCATAAAGGTCAAGGATAAACATGTCACAGTATAGAACGCATCTAACTCTGTGGAATAGTAGGAACCATATGTCAGATATAATGTTTTGTTATATACATACTGAATTACCTTAATCTTTAAGGCCTAACGAAGTATAGGAGAATTTGCTCCACAGCCCCTTCTAGAGAGAATATTAATCCTAGGATTTGTAACGTAATAACTACACTATAAATAAAATATTCGACAAATTAAAACAAAAGTTGAGTACTTTTCGGATTAATTATTTTTAATGGATAGTATAAAAAAGTTATACTTCTGTATTTTTATCTGAGCTATTTGTTATATCTTTCACTGCATAACTTGGTAATCCTTCTCCGTTTCCTGTATATCTCTTTTGAATTTCTTCTAATGGCATTTGTTTTGTTTCTAGTGATAGGAAGTAATATATTACTGCCGCAATTACTGCTACTATGATATCGTAAACTAAGGAATTAGCAACTCCCAAGAATGCATACAGTGATAATGCAGGTAGAGCTAAGCCGAATTCGAATAATTTCTCCCAACCTACTGATAACCCTCTTAATTTAGTTGGGAACACTTCTCCAGCCGGAACGTACTGTAAAGTCCCTACGAATCCTACGTTTATAAGGAAGAACAACGAGAACATCGCTATAACTAAAGGAATTGTAAGCATTCCCATCACATAAGCTACATAAAGTACTGCTAAGGGAATTGCTGAAAGACCGAAGCCTAATGTACCTAATACCTTTCTCCCAAGCCTATCTGCCGCAAATACTGTTATCAAAACACCGAAAGTCCCCAATATATCAATGCTCAATGTGCCCAATAACGATTCAAAGGATGAGGCTCCTAAGTCAGAGAGTACCTTACTTGAATACACTGAAACTAAATTTACAGTTAGTGCGTATGCAGCTCCTATCCAGAAAATGTATGCCACTTGCCTGGCATATGGCCTGCTAAAGAATTCTTTCAAGTTCTGTTTGAATGAAGGCTTATCTTCCTGAATGGCAGTAAAGTTGACCTCAGGTTTTAATCCGCATTTCTCTAGCCTATTTACCGCTTCCTCCGCCTTCTTTTTGTTACCTACTTCAACTGCCCATCTTAAGCTTTCCGGCATTTTCCTCCTCAGCGCTAAAAGGATTATTGGCGGTACTGAGGCAATTAGAAAATCAATTCTCCATGCTGTTAAAACTCCTACGACGGCAGTTAATCCTAACCCTATGCCAACTGTAGCTATTGTCCCCAGCATGAAGAATACTTTTTCCATTGATAACAGTCTTCCTCTTGTTGCTGCAGGTGCGTATTCTGAAACTAAAGGAACTGCTGCAGCGTAATCTATTCCTATAAAAGCTCCTAAAAAGAATCTGAATATAAAGAACGATATCCCGTTAAATGACATTGCGCTAAGTAAAGCAAATATTGCCATACCGAGTGTATCATAGATGAATAATTGTTTCCTACCATATTTATCTGAAAGTAGACCTCCAACTATAGCGCCTCCTGCAACGCCTACCCAATAGCCTGCTACAACTATTGCTGTCATTACAGCGCTCAAATGAAATAGAATTGAAACCGCTAATAGTGAAACTGATGCGCCAAATTCGTTAAACGCATCTGTAAAAGGACCTAGAGCAGCTAATACTGTAAGCCTCTTATGGAAGGACTTAACTCTTGTATTGTCTAAAACTTCATAATTTACCTTATCGCTCATTTGAGGTCACGGGTTATAAAGTAAGATTTTATCCTTTATATTCGTTCATGAAACAGTTTTTAAATGATAGATGCTCTTAATGTTTAAAATCTTGAACTTATTCAAAAGAATAAAACCTTTTTATATATAATTTATATACAATTGTTAATATTTTATAAACTACTTCAAGGAGTTAAAATACACTTGAAATTTATTTATAGATATTATCAGTATTTTAACCTTTCAATAAACTATTTCACTAATTTTTATTGAAATCCGATTTTTTCTAATAAATTTTAAAAAAGGCTTAGCAAAAAATCATGTATGATCGTGTTTTCCGACTATGATAGAACACTTGCAATGCAAGAGGATGGATTTAGAATAAGGGACGAGGTTGCTGATAGAGTAAACGATTTCGTTAAAAAAGGAGGTAAGTTTTTTGTAGTTACAGGGAGAGAAAAGAAGTACACTGGAGGAATAAGGAGGAAGACCATCTACGAGCTTTCAGGAAGACTGTCTCCAAGTGGGTGGGTTTTGGAAAATGGTGGAATTGTATTAATAAATAACAAAAAAGAAATTGTCTTAGCCGATAAAGATTGGATTAACCGCATGGAGGAAATTTCAGTCAAGCTAGATAAAGTTAAGATAGAATATACTAAAGGAGAGACAATAATTTTTGTTGATAATAGCTATGATAAGAAAGACTTACTTGAGAAGATCGTTGGTAAAGAAGGAAAAATAGAATGGAATACTAAGGATGCTATGATCCTTTCGCCAAAAATTGATAAAGGAGTAGGAATTGATGAAGTGCTCAATGTTTTAGGTAAGGATATAAGCATTGGCATTGGAGATGCCCAAAACGATATACCTCTGTTTAAGAAAGTGAATATTAAGGTAGCTGTTAGTAATGCGCTCCCTTGCATAAAGGAAATGGCGAATATAGTACTTAAGAATCCTGCAGGGTATGGATTAATGGAATTGCTCGATTTAATTGAAGGTAATAAAATAGAAGAATACAGTAAAGGAATGTATTAGCAAAGTATTCTTTAGATAAAGATTATGAGGAATTAAACTACCTTATGGAGATATTAAGGAAAACGAGTAATAAAAAACTAAAGAAGATAATAGACGTGCATACAATAGTATAAAGGCCATTATCTTTACCTAACTTCTCTCTGGAGTATTTAACGGGATCTTCTTTTAGTAATTCTAGTTTATCAACTATTAATATTAAAGTTAGAAAGTTCTCTCACAACGAATTTGGCAAAATCCTTAACTTTCCTCATCATGAACTTTATTTTCCACTTCTAGCAAACCACGATAGAAGGAATAGAGAAAGAATTTAAAAACATCTTTTCGTTTAATATCTCATTAGGAATAATAGTTGTTCAATTATTTCTTCCTTCTGCCCCTTTTTGTTTGCGGAATTCTTTAGTAGTTTATACTCCTTGTAAAGCTCATGTAATTCAACTAAGAAACTAAGTATCTTAAGGTGGTTTGTAACATTGAATTTGTATCAATATTCAGTCTCAGTTCTTCTTCCTAGCGGGTCACTCACAACCACAGTGTTTAGCGGATGTGAAGTGCATCTTAAGGGCTCATGATAAATTAGGCTATCTAACTAATTGAATGTAGATTAGGCTAGCTCATGGTCTAGAATTTCCTGTCGTTAGAAACATAAGCTAGTCTTTAAATTCTAATTTATTAAATTGTAAATTATGAGTAAGAAAACTACCATTGCTGTATCAGAAGAAGTTAAAGCAAAACTAGAAAAGATAAAAAGGGACAAAAGCTGGGACAAGTTCTTACTATCATTAGCTAACAAGTACATAGAGGACAGTAAAGAATTGATAAGACATAGTAAGGTTAAATGCAAACCTAAAATAAACGTAGACAGTCCTAACTCATTTAGCTTGGTATTTAAAGACATCGAAAACCCAAAAGATTTTTACATACCAGTATACACTACCATGGGCTTTGAGAATAATGACCTAGTTTTCCTTTCTCTCGAAATACTAGATTTGCCGGACCAGGCTGACGCTTTCTATTCATATATAGGTTATATACTAAAACAAGGGATAGAACTCGACTTTCCTTATATTTACATGTACTTTAAGGACTATGAAGAACCTCCTGAATATTATGACTTCAGTGCTAAGGTTAAACTTTATTTATCTAAGGAAGGTATTAGCAAAGCATTCTTTACTGTAGATAAAGATTATGAAGAATTAGATTGCCTTATGGAAATATTAAGGAAAATAAGTAAAAAAATCTTGTAATGAGTAAACCTAACGTAACCTTTGGTAAAGATATAATCAAACATTTGGAAGATATAAGGAACGTTACGCAAAGATATGTTGGTAAATGTAAAGAAGCCCTTACAGACTTTAATATATTACAAAAAATTGTAGATCTTTGTATTATTCCTATATTTAGAATTTGTGATAAGAGTGGAGTTTGTATTAATGACGATAAAAGTGCTAATAAATACTTTAATGAGGTTGCTAGAAGAACATTCTACATAAGATACTGTTGTTGCCTTCTTCCGTGTAAAGTATATTTTAGAATTACAGTGGCTCTAGATAACAGTTGTAATTATACAGTAGTTACATTCCATCCAATAACTAGAATAAAAGATTGTAATTTTGAACAAAAGACTAAACTTAAAAATCATATATCAATTATATGTTGCTCTCCTGACCCTGTAAGTTGCCCCATTAGCGAATTACTTTTAGTGTTTAATAATTTTTGCTTACACACATTACATTTATGACTTTGATGCGCATCTTAAGATCTTAGTAAAAGCTTTTACTTCATCCTCATATTCTCACTTATGCAGATTTACCTTACTAAAGGTGACATAACTGAAATTGAAGCAGATGCAATAGTTAATGCGGCAAATTCTTACCTTGAGCACGGAGGAGGAGTCGCTTACGCAATAATTAAGAAAGGAGGTTGGAAAATACAAGAGGAGAGTAGGGAATTTGTAAGGAAGCACGGGCCTTTAAAGACTGGAGAAGTTGCTGCTACCTCTGCTGGTAAACTTAAGGCAAAGTACGTAATCCATGCAGTTGGCCCTAGGTACGGTATAGAAGGGGAGGATAAACTTGAGGAGGCAATAAGGAATTCATTAAAGAAAGCTGAGGAGTTAGGAATTAAGAGTATTGCAATGCCAGCGATTTCTACCGGAATTTACGGCTACCCTTATGAGGTCTGTGCTAGGAAAATGGTTAAAGTGCTGAAGCAAGGCTGGAAGTTAGATAAGGTAATTGTTTGCCTTTATACAGACGATGCTTACAACGCCTTTAGGAGGATATTTAGGGAAGAAGGAGTTGATTATATTGGCGAAAGCTAGTTATTTATAAAATGTTAAGAATTTAAAAATATGGTTCAAGAATTACAATTTGACCCTATAGCTTATAAGAGGACGAGGCTTCAAGAGGCTAAGTACGAAGCTGAAATTGCTAGGAAATTCCTTGAGCAAAACCTCATAAGGAACGCCGCAGGTAAGGCTTTTCAAGCATGGAAAGCTTTAGTTGCTGCTTTAGCTGTAGATAGGAGGAGTGATCTTGAGAAGCTTTACCCAGGCTATGTTAAAATAAAGGGAAATAAAACTGTTAAAAAAGTCGATTGGATTATCCTTATCATGCCTACCACTCTATTGAAGGAAGTAGCGATGGTAATAAATGACGAGATAAATAATTTTACTAACATGGCGCTTTTACTCCACCAATATCAGTATAATGGCCCAGATAAGGAAGGAATTGCAAGCTTTTATAGAAGCGACGAAATGGCAAAGCAGGACATTTTGCGACTTTTGAGGGAAATAGATAAGCTCACGTCAATGTAAACGAGTGTGACGCCGAGTTTCTTGCATTATATCCTTTATCGTCTATGTAAATACACACTATTCTGAAAATTATCTGTTAAATCTAATTTAAACAAGATTAACTTTTATGTCCAAAATATCATTAACACCCATGAACGTGCTTATTCTAGGTTCTGGATATGCTGGTTTAACTGTTGCTCATAGGATAAGGGATTACACACGCTCAGTTAACGTTACGATAATCTCGAGGTCTGCAATAGTTAGAGAAAACACAATCTTCCCTCTTCTCCTGACAGACGAAGTGAAGGTTGAGGATACCGAATTTAACGCAAAAGAGGCTATGGAAAAGAAGGGGGTTAACTTCGTTGAGGCTGAAGTTGAGACAGTTGAAGACGGAGAAGTAAAGACTTCAAAAGGTACTTTCGATTACGATTATCTATTTATTGCTTTGGGAGGAGCATATGAGGAGAACTTTGAGAAGATAAAAGGTCATGAACATGCATTTATGCACCATACTCTTGAAGGTTTTCTAGGTCTTAAGAAGGCAGTTAATGAAGCTGAGGAAGGTGTAAAAGTATTCGTAGGCAATGCTAGGAATAGCCCTATTGAGGGACCTTCTTATCAAGTTGCTTTAATTACTGAATACTTACTAAGGAATAAAAAAGGTGAAGTTTATTTAGCGACTCAAAGCCCTAGAGGTGTATTTGGTCCTATTCCAGATCCTAGAATTTCTGAAATAGCAAATAAGTATTTTGAAAAGAGGAGGGGAATCCATTTAATTAAGGGTAAATACGTTGAGGAAATAAGGAAAGATAAAGTAATATTAAACGATGGACAAGAAATAGAGGCTGATATAAAATCAGTTTTGCCAACTCTTTCTGCACCTAAGACAGTTAAGGAGTTCGCTGACGAATCAGGATTTATTCCAGTCTCTTTCCCTACGTTCTCCTACAACGAAAGGATATTTGCGTTAGGTGACTCAGCAAAGGGAATGGTAGGACCTAAAACGGCTAGGGCAGCAATGGTCTCTGCTGAGAATTCTGCTTACGCCTTTCTAAGGGAGATAGGAATAAGCGTTGATAAGCCTTATTATTCTCAAGGAGTTCTGTGCATAATGGAAAGTGGAGATGACGGAGGCATCGTTAGGTTTGATAAGAATTCTAGAGAGACGAAGTCTTATGTCCTCTTTGGTAAACAATACGTTACAATTAAGAAGATATACAGCAGGCTATTAGTAAATAATGCCTTTGACGTTCCTTATCACGCGTCATTGCCTGTCTAATAAAAAACCTTTTCAGAGGAAATTAAATAGAGGAAAATTGAAATAGGGATTTTAGCCTTTTCCCCTTCAATTCCCAGGTCGTCTAGAGTTAAGATATATCCCTTCTGCATTCTTAAATCTCGGAAGTCTCCTTTGCCGAATTTGACCTCAACTCCTACGTCGTCAACTATAAAGTCCACTTCTTTTCCTCCTTTAAAGAATGTATAGCCTACACCTTCATATTCTCTTGCTAAATGCTCTCCAACTATTCCTTCTATTACATGGGGGATGTCGTTGTCTGTAATATCTTCTCCCTTTGTATACCTCTTTATTACTCTAAAAATGAAAGGATCTATGAAGTAAACCTTCTTGAACGACTTAATGTTTACTTTTCCTCCTTCAATTTTCCTGAATATTCTAAGGAGAAAGAGCTTCTCTGCAAGGTCTAGGTAAGACGCTACTGTATTATGGGAACCTATTGAAGTTTCTTTGGATATAGTATTCTCTGAGATTCTTGAACCGTAGGATTCTACTATTTTTCCCAGTACCTCTTTAAATAATACTTCATCCTTACCTAGTTTTGCTAAATCGCTGAGCACAGCGTCCTTGTAAACTTCATAAAGGAAAATTGGGTCTCCGCTTGCATAATTAGTTGCCAAAAAACCTCCTTTCCTGACGTAGGCTAATAAAGCTCTATTTAGTTCTGACAGATATGGAAGCAGCTTTAAAGAAGCTTCGTATACTCCTTTCACGTTGAACAATTTTACTGTAGATGCCTTAATTCTCGTAAAGAACGTGCTAAAGAATACTCTGAAGTTTAAAGGATAATATACTACCTTTTTTATTGGTCTTCCAGGTAAAGTTTCCCTCAATAAAGACGCTGAACTGGAACCACTTACGTAAACTATGGAGTTTTTAAAATATCCTGCGTTAAAAAGGTGAAGGAGACCAACGTTCCAGTCTTTTACGAAAGTTATTTCGTCAAGGAAAATAAAACCTCTTTCAGGATTAATAAAGGATCTGTACTGCGAAACTAGAGATATTAATTCCTCTTTATCCTTGAGGGAATCGCAGGAAAAGAAGAAAATTTTAGTAGGCTCTTCCTTCTCTAGTAGGCTCATTATAGTAGTCTTCATGAAGGTCGTCTTTCCTACTTGCCTAGGTCCAATTATAAGGAGACTTTCATTTAATGGTTGCATTATGAACCTAGGGTTTGAAGATAAAGCCCTCTTTACGTGTTCATCTTCAAATATTTTATCCTTACTCACCCACCAAGGGTTCTGGAAGTTCATTTGTGAAATTAAGGACATCTTGTCAATATTTAGACAAGAATAAAATAAATCTTGTCAACTAGTTGATAAGTTTCACGTAAATTTTGTCATTTAAATGACAAGTTTTCCCATATATTACGTTCACCATAATGTCAATATTTTTATTTTTAATCTTTCATTATCACGCAAGTTAATTTTAAATTTAAAAGATTACGGTCCGTTAATCTAAACAATATTTAAAGTTATCTTTAAATAAGATTGTTGAGGAAATAATAGTATGCAAGAGACAGTTGTTGAAAAGAAATTAGAAGAAAAGGAAAAAGAAGTGAAAACAGTAGATATTACCACAGTTAATAGGGTGAGAGGTTTAGATTAAATGGAGTGTAATGAAGTACTGAAGTTAGCAACACAAGGAGAAAAGTTAGATAAAGAAATAGGAGCATATTATGACTGTTTTTTAAGTTTACAGCATTTTTTAAGATTCAACGTAGCTTTAAAACTTAAGAGGAAAGCAACTAAAATAGGTAATTACGTTTATTTTGACTTAGATTACGACAGGCCTTCAAGCTTCATTGCAGGCATTGATGATACAACAGGGAAGATATTCACGATGCCAGTTAGAATGTGCGGTATATATTACGAGACTGAAGAAGAGATAAGGAGGTGTATGGGCTTCGATTACCATTATTACGAGAAGTTTGAGTACTCCACTAATATTAAAATAAGGATTCAGGGAGACCTAGTAATGGACGTAATAAGGGCTTACAATAGTAAGGAAGAGCTTCTTAGTTACGTTAATGAGAATAAGGAAAACTTTAGACAGTTATGGGAGAGCTTCGTGAGGTCTGAATTAGGAAAAGATGAAGAAATGAGAAAAGCTGAGCTATTAATAGGAACTTACCAAGAATTAATGGACTTTGCATTGAATACTAGGGTTTACAAACAAGAGGACAGGAAGGACGTAATTAAAGTAGTTAAAGTTATGAGAGTTCTGGAAAATGATATACTTTCTCTAGCAAAGAAGTACGAAATAGAACTTCATAATTTATATGAGAAACCCAGGTCCTCTGAGCCTGAAAGGTATAAATGCATAAGGTTCCTTGACATTCAAGAGTTCGCAAGGAAAATTAGAGAAAAGAAGACTGAAGAATTGAGTAAGAACTTTGAGAACTTCGTTTTAAATCAAGAAAACCCAGTGAAGATAAGGATTGGTCATTACACTACTCCTCACGAAATATCTTTAACAGGAGTAATAACTGATGTTGTTGAAGGAAGAAGAGTTAACGCATTAATTTTAAGCCCTCAAAAGATAAGCGTAAAGCATCCAGAACATGGGTTAAATGAGTTTCAAATACCTAAGCCGTCTTATGTGCAGTTCAGATTAATGGAGCCGTTTTAAGTGTAAGAAGTAGATAGAGAGGAGTTGAAAATTTATGAAATACTTTATGTTATTTTTATATTTCATTATTTTTACTTGCAATATAATTTATAGACAGTATGCTGCTTAACTGGGTGATTCACGGATCCATTGCGAATTGGAATAATAGAGAACCATAAGAGATATATTCATGAATTATCACACTAACTAAACGTGTTTGACAAGTATAGCTGTAATATTTTCCTCTTGTTATAGAAACAAAGCAAGTTCGCAAAGAAAACTTGAATCGCCCGTTATTCATGATGAGCAGATTTAGTAATAATTATTCATTTATAATGGCTATAGGATTTATAATATCTGTAATGTCCAATTCCTTAATGGTGGTGAAAGTTCTATTTTAAATTTTTTAGCTATCAAACATACCTCTCTTTATGGTCTCTGGAAAAACTGTTGTAATAACTGGAGGAACTAAAGGGATAGGAAGAGCAATAGCAGAGAAGTTCTTCTCAACAGGAAATAAGGTAATAGTACTTTACAACTCTTCTGATAAAGAAGCTGAGAAAATGAAGGAAAGGGGATTTTACGTACTTAAATGTGACGTCTCTAAGAGGGATCAAGTTATAGATGCAGCTAAGAACGTCTCTGAAATTGCAAAGAACGTGGATATCCTTGTGAACAATGCAGGGATTTGGTACTTAATGTCCTTTGAGGAGTTTGACGATGAAAAGTATAGGAGAATGTTAGAAATTAATTTGAACGGCACTATTTACGTTACTCATGCTTTCCTACCTTTAATGAAGGAAAAAGGAGGAGTAATAATAAACATGGCGTCTAACGCAGGTTTGGGGACTTCTGCTTGGGGTAATACGTTCTATTCAATAACTAAATCTGGAATAATAATCTTAACTAGGAGGTTGGCCTACGAGCTTGGTAAATATAATATAAGAGTTAATGCACTAGCTCCAGGATGGGTAGAGACTGACATGACTATAGGAGGAAAAACAGAGGAAGAAATAGAAAAACTTAGACAATGGTTTAGAGAGAGAACAATGCTACACACTACCGGAAAGCCAGAGGATATAGCAAATATTGTGTACTTCCTTGCAGGTGATGAAGCTAGGTATATCACGGGTCAAGTAATTGTTGCCGATGGAGGAAGAATAGATTACTTAACTCACGGCACTTAAGTCTTTGGCATATCCTTCATTATCTTTTCTTTTACTGTTTCGTCGAGTGAGTTGAGGACTTCCATCACCATTTTGGAATCTCTTTGTTGTACTTCTTTAGGCATTTCTGAAACTACTTTCATTCTTAAAGATAACACTGATTTTACTATACTATCGTCAAACATTGAAATAACTCTCATTGTACCTTCACACCAATTCTTGTAGTCTTCGTCACTCGCTTTTGAGAGTGCAGTTAGCAACTCTTTTACTGCACCTTCAGCAGTTTTTTCGTCCATTGAAAGTAACGCTTGAATTATTTTTTGTATATTATCTAATCTATCTGTATAGGGAAGTTTTGCTACTTGAACGGGGTTTACACTCATATCCTAATTTTCTCATAAAACTTTTTATCCTTATCTATTTCTTTTTAAGTTCAAAAAATATAAATTGATAAAAGAGAGTTTTATTCTTTACTCCTTTTTTCATAATTCCTAAAAAACATGTAATAAAGTAATGGATCAAATAAAGAGATAAAACCTCCCAGAAAAATTGAAACTGCAAAGAGTCCTGCAGAGAACAATGCGCCAGAAATTAAACTACCAAGGCCATACGGTACTCTTCTTGCTAAGCCTGTTATTGAAGTTCCGCTTGCCCTTTCTCTATCAGAAAATACATCCATTGCTAAGGACTGCCTCATGGGAATTGTCACTGTATAAGTTATTCCCCTGATTAGGAAAATTGCGGAAGCTATAATGAAGGTAGGAGAGAAAGGTATTAAGATTAGGAGAATAGAAGAGAGGCCTCTGAGCATTGAAATGCTTTTTACTCTACCTAATAGCTTCTCTATCTTATCGGCAAAAAGGAAGGAAATTCCTACTAAACCGTAGGAAACAGAATAAAGGTAACTTATCTCGCTTTCACTTGCGTTGAAGTCTAGCTTAAACCAGAGAGGTATTAATGGCATTACCATCCCTAGGCCTATGCTCCCTAAACTCCCTGCAATGGAGATTTTTGAAATTGAGGAGAAAGAAGCTTTCGGTGCGCTTAACTTACCAGTTCCCTTATCTTTCTGTATTAAATAAACAAAAAGGATTGAAAATATGGAAATTATGAAACCTAAGGTAAAGAGAAAGGAGTAAGAGATTGAAGGATATATAGTAGTTACTAAATCTGAAATTAATCCGCCAACAAAAGCTGAAATTGTCGCAACGGCGAAATTCAGCGAGTAAAGCTTAGTTCTCTCCTCTTGCATTGAATGATCTGCTATTAAAGCTGTCTGCAAAGGATTAAAAGGGCCTCCTCCTGCTCCTCCACCTATTCCTCCTCCTGAGGCTGTTCCAACTCCTAAAACCGAAGTTAGGAACACTATTAAAGGGATTTTGACGAAGGCGAAAATGAACAAGTTAAGCGAGAATAGGGCACTTAAAAGGAGTAAGATATTCCTCTTTCCGTAAGCGTCTCCTAAAAATCCTGCGATTATTAAAAGGACTGCCATTGATATTGTAGCTATGAGGAAGTAAATTCCTATGAGAAATGTAGGAATACCTATTTTATGTAAATACAACGGGACTAGAAAGGACATGTAACCCAAAGGGAGGCTTCTGAATATTCTTGATAAAAGGATGTACTTTATGTTAACTTCCATAGTTAACATATTTACCCTATCTTCTCTTTTATTTTTTATGTAATCTATATAGGTTATATATTATCGCTGTAGTTCTGAAAAATTTTATAAACATAATGAGAAACAAACTTTGATGTACGAATTTACTTCGCAGTTTAGTTACGTCCTAATATTTGTATTGATGGTATTGGAAGGGATGAGCTTACCCATACCTAGCGAGATTATTATGCCATTAGTTGGTTATTATTCCTTTAAAGGAGATTTAAACATTGAAATGGGTATAATTTCTGGAACTTTAGGCAGTCTAATAGGGTCAATAATTGATTACTTTATAGCAGAAAAACTTGGTATTCCCTTTTTGTCTAAATATGGAAAAATATTCGGAATAAATGAGAGTAAGCTTTTCACGTTAAGTAACTGGTTTGCTAAATACGGAATTTTTGCAGTATTTGGATTTAGGTTTATTCCATTATTTAGGGCTTTAATTTCATTCCCTGCAGGTCTTGCTAAAATGAAGATTATCAGATTCCTTCTTGCAACTTTCTCTGGACATATGATATGGAACAGTGTCCTAGCTTTAATAGGTTATGAATTTTCTACACAATGGGAAATAATTATTAGCCAAGTAGAGAAATCAGGTTACGTAATTGCAGGAATTGCCGTCTTTGCCATAGTAATCTATATAATAATTTCAAAAAGGAGATAAAACTTCGCACTCTTCTTCATGACGTCTGCTTTTCTGCTTGTAAAGGAGAGCCGCAACTTGAACAGAACTTAGCTCCAGGAGAATTTACTGTACCGCACTTAGGGCATTTTGCAGGAGTCTGTGATGCTCCGCAATAGGGACAGAATTTAGCCCCTTCGGGAAGTTCCTCTCCGCATTTCCAACATTTAGAATTCTTTACTTGTTGAGCAGGGGTAATTTTAGGCTGCTGAGTTTGCTGCGTAGGCTGTTGAACGGTTTGTTGAGGAGGATAATATTGTTGTCCATAATAAGGTTGCTGACCGTAAGGCTGTTGTCCATAAGGCTGTTGATAACCCGGTTGCATTGGTTGACCGGGTTGCTGGTAACCGTAAGGCTGTTGATAACCTTGAGGCGGAGGTGCAGAAGTTACTAACATCATAATAGTGTTCATTATCTGTTGCTCATCTGCGTATTGTTGATATAAGTGATACAGATCGATAGCTGTTGCTCCCCCACCAGCAAGTTCAGCAAGTTTACTATGAAGCAAATCATCACCTAATAAGTACGTGCCTCCAGCAGTAGCTCCTACTGTCAATAAATCCTGCATTAAATCTGCTATTCCAGTTTCTACCATAACAAAGCCTTGCCCTTCGCATATCCTTATAGTGTAAGCTTTATTACCTGCAGTTAAGTCTCCAAGTAAGCTTGAATGCTGAGCTTGTATTACTGCCATGTTCTGTCCTACCATGGGGTACGCTTGCATGCCTTGAGCCATTAAGTACATTACTGACTGCTGTGCAACGTACTGTAAATCTATGGGATGGTTTATTGGAATAGTCATTTGCTTTCCTCCTAAGCCTACTGATTGGGAGCACATCATTATGGAAAAAGTAGGATTTTGTTGGTATGGATTACCTTGAGGATAGCCTTGAGGTCCTCCTTGCGGATAACCTTGAGGTGGATATCCTCCTTGATAGTATGGATTGCCATAAGGATAACTCATATGTTAATCTTCCTTAAACTAGTATTTAAAAATATTTGAATAAAAATCCATTTTTAGTGTCATCTTAAAATTCCGACCTTAGGTTTACTGATCTTCTTTTCCATCCTAGATATAAGAATTCCAAGGAACATGACTCCTATTCCTTCAATCATTCCAGAAGTTACGTCTATCCCCCTCAACTCGTCAACTACAGTACTTACAGCTGGGACTGAAAAACTGAGCACAGTGACCTTAGAAACTCTTTCAGTTTTCAACATTGAATTCCACAGATAGAAGGAAATTCCTCCTCCTAGGACTGAAACGTAGAATAGATCTACCAAGAAATTTATCGAGTATCTGAAGTGGAATTGAATAGGAGATAACGCAAAGAAAATTAGAGAGCCGATTAACAACTGAACTGCGTTAACCGAAGTAGCATCTAGTCCCTTTAATTTTCTGAAATATACTGTAAATAATGCCCAAAATATTGCATTTATTAAAGTCAATGTTACACCTAGAAGAGAAAAGTAAATTCCCAGACTCAAGGAATAAAGTATAACCCCTAGGAAGCCTATTGAAATGCCTATTATTTCGCTCTTCCTGGTCTTTTCCTTAAGAATAGCTACAGATAAAGGAATTGCAATTAAAGGCATAGTGTAACTTAGCACTGCAGACTCAGAAGGTTCAACGTAAAGTAACCCATAAGCCCAAAACAACGTACTTAAAGTTGTGAAAACTGAAAGTAGAATAACGTCTTTATTTACAGTAAGCTTTCTAGCGAAAGGTAAAAGTATTGCACCCCCTATTAAAAACCTTAAAGCCATGAAGAACATTGGCGAAGCATAACAAAGCCCTTCTTTTACAAATGTGTAAATAAGAGAATTTATTACCACATAAGGTATAATATAATATAACTTTATCACAAGCTAAAGCAATATTATGAGAATATATAGTTATCTCATGTAAGAAAAGTCTCTTGGCTTAAAAAGAAGAAAAAATTTATTGTTCGTTTAAGTATTCTCTCCAGAACGTTCCTTCCATCATTGGGTTTATTATCCTAATGTATGGGCCGTATACGAGTGTATCTAGAACTTCGTCGTGTACTTGTCTTAGTTCTGGATATAGAAGTACTCTACCCATTCCGAATTGTAGTGCATCAGTATTTGCCCACTCCACGTGGACTATGTATTGTTGTGGTGTGTTCTTTGCCTCTGGTACTGAGTACATTACGTTATTTGGATCTGGCTCTAATGATCCTGGGCTCTCTAACAACTGATGGAATCCTTTAGCTCCAAACTGGAAGCTTCCTATTCCGGAAACTCCTACTTCCTTCAATACCATTGCTCCCAGGAAGCCTGGTGCCTTCTTTAATATTTCTAAAGTCCTAACTATTGCGTCTTCAAATTGCTTTTCTTTGCCTGGTATAACTGTGTGTTCTCCGAATGCTACAACTCTCTTTCCGTATGGCTGTGAGATAACTGGTATATCTAAAGGCTTTCCTTCTGCAAACTTCTTTCCTACAACTGCAGTGAAGTCTGTCATTTCAGTGTTTATTGGCATGTTTGCGTATACTATTTCGTAGATGGGCTCCCACGGTCCCCAGACCATCTGTGAGGCGCATGAGAAGCATAATCTGAATAAGTAACTCCAGTTTTGTCTGTGCATTTCCTCGTGGTCTTTCCAGTCTTTCCAGAATGTGTATTGTAAAACTCTGATTGTGCTGCTCTCCTTGGTCATGTCCATACTAGTTCCGCCGTATCTAGTTCCGAAAGGTAGAACTCCTATCTGTACGTGATTTTGGAAGCCTACAAATCCTGGATGCCTTGCTGTTACCATGCATACTTTTGGTCCTACTGATGAAAACATTTCCAATGTTTTAGGTTCATTCTTTAAATCCGCCATGTTTATAGCAACATATGGTTTGGGCATTTTTGGTCAAATGTATATTTGTGTCTACTTTTATATTCTTTCTTTCATAAAAACTAGATAAAGTATAACTTAGCTTAAACATTAGAATAATCTATATGTAAAAAAGGTTATAAATATTTTGATATTTTATTTCAGCAATAAAGAAGAATAGATTTATTTCTTATACAAAGTAGATTAGATTATGGTAAACTATCTTGCATTACTATCTTCTCAAAATCCTTATGATAGATTAGACGGTTGGTTTAAAATAGACTGGCTAATCCAAAACGATATTGTAAGTAAGGAGAAACTAATCGAAATGAAAGATAAATTCCTCGAACTCTTGAGTTACAACGATGATACAGTAAAATTGCATGCATGGGAAATGGTACCTAAGCTGATAAGTAAGGGAATTATAACTGTAGAAGACGTAAAAAAATATGATTTTCTCTCTCTTCTTTACGATTCTGAGGCATGGCTACTTGTTAGAGATTTAGTGAATTCAGGAGTGGTCGATGTTGAAAAAGTTAAGAAAGAGAAGGAAAAATACATTTCCTTCCTTAAAGGTAATGAACTTGATAGGATAGCTAGTTGGTCTTTAATACTAGACATGTTTAATGCTGGTATAATAACTAAGGAAGAAATTGAGGATAATAAGAAATACTTGCTAGAGCTTTTTAATTTTCCAGCTTACGATATAAGGTTTAACTTATTATTTTTAGTTTCTGAATTACTGAAAAAAGGTGTTATATCACAGGAAGAGCTTAAGCCTTATGATAAAAAGATAGAAGAGATAATAAAAGATAAGGACTTTAAACAATTCGTAAAAATCTATGAGAAAGATCCTAGAGAACTAGAAAGCTTGGGAATTCATATTTTTAATTCTTAAGAACTTTCATTTATTTCATGATTGGAATAACAGACGAAGGAGAATTAGCTAAGGCTTTGACTAACAGTATTGACGACGAATTCATATTCATAGATTCTCCTAAGAAGGTTTACGAGACTAAGCCAGACGTTGTTATACATGCTTTAGAGGACAATTCAAATAAGCCTTCAATGTGGAATTTGAATACTTGGTTCGCAGTCAATATTGCTAGGGCAGCTAATAAGATAGGATCTTTGAACGTTTACTTCTCAACTTTCATGATATATGATGGCAAAAAAGGATATTATTCTGAAACATCTACTCCTAGTCCATTAAATTATTACGGAATGAGCAAATTAGTAGGAGAAACTGCAATTGCCTCCTTAGGGAATTACCTCATTTTAAGGTTGGGAGCAGTTTATTCCCCTTCTTACAAGGGTTTTCTTTTTCACGCAATTAAAGCATTAATTAAGAAGGGAGTAGCTAAGTGCAATACTAACCTTTACTTGTCGCCAATTTCTGTTAAGGATGTAGCTTATGCGGTTAGGTACTTATTGAGAAAAGATGCCAGAGGAGTAATAAACTTAGCAGGAAAAAGGTTTTCAGAATATGAAATTTGTAGAAAATTTTCAGATGATTATGGCGGTATGAGTATTCCAATTGAAGGTAAGTACTTTGATTTTTCCTTAGATAATTGGCTACTAAGGAGCTTTGGTTTAAAAATAGATGGAATTTAACTTAATTGGGTTAAGGAGCGAAAGTCCCCTTCCGTGAGGGAGGGGGTAGTTCACTCCCTTGTTAGCTCATAAGCTTTCCTCATAACTGCCATAAAGGACTCCCAAGTAAGTCTTCCAGTTTTAGTATTTTGTGCACTTGGATGATAACTTCCTATGATCTTCTTGCCTACAGTATCATAAACTACACCGTGAGAAAAATTGCATCCCTTATTAAAGGTCATGCATACTGAATCAAAGGCTACTTTGCCTAAAGCTAATATGACCTTAAGGTTTATCAGTGACTCAATCTCTTTCTTTAGGAAATAACTACAATTCAGGATTTCTTCTCTTGAAGGTTTATTTTTTGGCGGAGCACACTTTACTGCATTAGTTAAATACACATCTTTTAAGATCAGATTATCTTCTCTACTTGAAGATACTTCTAGGTTTGACAAACCTAGTTCGTAAAGAGCTCTTATCACCCATTTTCCTGACTCATCTCCTGTAAATACTCTGCCCGTCCTATTTCCTCCATGAGCAGCTGGAGCTAATCCTACAATAAGTAATTTAGCATTTACGTCGCCGTAACCGGGTAAAGGCTTTCCCCAATATTCCCAGTCTTTAAATCTCCTAACTTTTACTTTTGCGATAATTTCGGAATATTGTCTAAGCCTAGGACATCTATAACAGGAGATGATCTCATCTTCTAACATTGGTGTTCTGAACATATTTATTAACCATTATTAAGAATATTTTGTCATGTACATTCTGACTAAGATAGGATTAATAATGCTTATAATTGGAATCGCATTAGCAGGCATAGGAATTTATGAGTTCTATTCTCTTGTTACTCAAATAGAACCAATAATAGAACTTCATGGAGCACAGAGGGTTATTCTTGAACCTTATCAAAATTATACAATCACTGTCTCACCATATCCGAGTGAAATTCTGGCTTTTGCTTATAATTCCACTTCACCGATAAATACGACTGTGCCTCCTGCTTTTGTCAAGTCAAGCTCACCTTCAACAACAGAAAATGTATATTTAGCAACTTCAGGAGATATATCAGGGATTATCGAACTTCATAATCCATCAAATTCCTCTGTAGAAGTATATTACTTGCTTAGTCATATAAAAATTTCAACTATAGACTTTTACTCAATAATTTTCATAATGATAGGCATATTAGCATTCATTGTAGGAATTATTGTTGCTATAATAGGTGTAGTCATAGGAAGGAGAAAGAGAACTTAATCATCTCAAATACTTCGTAAACCACCATATTTTTTTATAAAGTCTATCTATCATATTCTTAGGTTTTCCCTTTCTAGCGTGCTCATGAGAATCTCCAGGATATCTCTCCAGCGCTGTAGGAATTCCGTTCATCTTCAAGGCCATAAAGAATTGCTCAGCTTGTTCAATAGGACATCTATAATCTTCTTCCCCTTGGATTAGCATTGTTGGTGTCTTAACGTTTTTCACGTAATAAATTGGAGAAATCCTCATCAGTTTTTCAATATTCTCCTGCTTCCAAGGGTCATCAATTCCTGCTTCAATTGGATTAAACCAAAAGCCTATATCGCTTGTACCGCACATGCTTACAAGATTTGATATACTCCTCTCAGCGATTGCCGCAGAAAACATGTCAGTTTGCGTAACCATCCAATTGGTCATATAACCTCCGTAAGAGCCTCCGGTTACACCGATTTTGCCTTTTAAACCATATTTTTCAATAACTCTTCTAGTAAAATTGATTATATCCTGCATATCCTTTCCTCCCCAATCGCCTACGCAAGCCTTTGCAAAATCCTCTCCGTAACCTTGGCTTCCTCTGGGATTGCAGTAAATTACGTTAAATCCGTTAGAGACGAAGAACTGGAATTCTATAAAATAACCGTAACCGTAAGCTGCATGAGGCCCTCCGTGAATAAAGAGTATTGTTGGATTATTGGAGTCAGTAATTATAGTCCATCCTTGAACCTCGTCATTAATTTCCTGAGGTTCGACTCCTTCTACTCCTGGATTGGGATCGTAATCCTCTCTGTAATGAAGAATCGAAGGCTTAGCAGGAGTAGTGTAGAAATATGCTAAATCTCCCTTAGAGTTAACATCGAAGCCTCTAACAACTATTTTACCTTCAGTTATTTGTTCGACTTTATCACTTATTTTGTAAATCTGAACTTCACCTTTAATCTGGCCTAAAGAGTAAAGAGTATCACTTATGAATGAAATCCTTGTCTTTACTCCATCAAAAAGATCAGTTAATACATCACCGCCACAAGTATTCCCACAGAGAAAGCTCTTATCCTCTTCTGGAAGAATAATTTCCTCTACAGCCCAAGGAGTTCTGCCTTTTCTATGGCCTAGATAAGCTATTTCTCCTTTTTCATTCATAGCTAAGGCATTCACTATCCCTTCTCCTTGGGTTATCCTCCTCAATTCGCCATTAGAAAGATCAACTTCATAAACGTCTGAAAGACCTATGTCGTCGTTTTCCTTGGTTGCAGAAATTACTACTCTATTACCGTTAGTTGCAACTCCAGTCACGTCGAAATCTCCACTAACTATCTTCTCTAGCTTTGTTGAAAATAGATAAAGAGCTTGCCTAGTTCTTAAAAGACCTCTACTGTCAAATCTGTACTTAAGCTTTGTAGCTTCGAAAGGTATATTTTTATTTACTTTATCTTCTCCCAGAACCAGTATTCCTTTCGGATGAAATGTATAATCTGAGATTTTACCTAGACAAACTAGCTTTTCTTCATCACTGTATGGAGATTTTCTAAATAAGCAGGACTCTTTCCCTCCTTTAACGTAATATAAATATTCGCCGTTAAACTTAGGTAAGCTTACTTTCCCCGTTATTATTTTCCTACCGTCAAGGAATATTGCTGATTTATAATTGCTGTCGTCTATCCAAGTTTCTACATGAAGTAAATTTCCTTCATTATTTAATCTTACATCAGAAATGAGATTTATTGAATACGCTTCTTCTGGCGTCATTAGAAAAATAAGTAAAAAGTAGGCATTAAGCATTTCTACTACTGCTATCTCCAGAGTATACAGTTATTTTGAAAATTGAGAATCAAAGAATTCAAGCCCGGATTTAGAGAGCTCTTGGTAATTTGAAAAGCAGAATTTTATAAAATCTATAATTCCTTTATTTTCTCTCAAAACTCTCCTGTAAGATCTCATGAGCCTCATTATAAAATAAGAAGGCACTGCTAAATCTTTGTTTATAAGAGAAGAATTTGACAGATTGTAAATTATTTCAGAAGATTTCCTAATACTCTCCGCAATATCATCAGTGGAGATAATTTGAGGAACTGTTAAAGAATAGTAAAACCATGCTGAAGGCTCGAATTTCTCTCCAACTGTAAAATATGTGAATTTACCAAAACTTCCTCTTAAAGGTTTAATTACGTCTAGAAATACTGAATCACCTTCCTTTAGTATCTCTCCTTCATTTACTTTCCTACTGGAGTATTCGTCTATAAAGTATGAATAAATAAAGGAGTAATATAAAGCCCTTGCCAAGGAATTTCCTTTTCTATCAAATTTTATTATAAGCTTAAGTAAATTCATACCTCTCTTAGGAACCATTTCATAAGCGAAGACTTCACCTAAAGGAGTTATCTTACCTTTCTGTATTGAACCTAAATTTTTAAGAAAAGATAATGCGTCCTTTATTTTTGATGGAGAGTATTTATAACCGTACTTTGCTAGGAGTAAAGGATCCAAACCGCTGTAAATCCACCTTAAGACAGTCTGTGGATAATCTAAAGGTTCAGGAACCCTTCCGAATTCCTTTTTTAATGCCCTATTAATAACCTTAATTTCGTCTGGTTCTGCGAAAATTACCGCTAATCCCTTCTCCGAGTAACCCGGTCTACCTGCTCTACCTATAACTTGAGCAATTGTTGAAGGCTCTACATAAGACCTTAAACCTGCGAATCTCTTTAAGGCTAAAACTACTACCGCATCTACGTTAGTATTTATACTGAGTGCTAAAGTATCAGTGGAAACTATTACCTTATATTTATTCTCATCACTCCTCATGTCTTCCTCTATACTTTTTCTTACTTCTATAGGCAAACCTGCGTGGTGAAAGGTAGTTGTAACGTGAAGTTCTTTCTCTATCAGTTTAGATATTTCCTCTGCAGATCTTCTAGTGTTTGTGTAAACAAGTATCTGTTTATAATCTTCGAGCTTAAGTTCTCCCTTTTTTACGTAATTTATGAACTCTTTAGCTTTACTTAGGTAATAGTCTCCCTTGGATTTCTTTACTCTAACTACTTTTACGTTAATATTTACTGGCCTTTTATCGTTTAAAATTGATTTTGCTTCTAAATACTCTGAAAGAGAGTCAACGTCGGGCATTGTAGCGCTAAGCAGGATTACGTTTATCTTACCCCCGTTCTTCTCCCTAAGGTATTTATAATAAGCTAAGATTTCTTGAATAGTACAGTTCCTTCCTTCAGAGAGGAGTAAATGGGCCTCATCAATTACTAAAAGAGAGTTGTATAAAATGGAAGGAGAGGAAATCATTTGTTGAAGTAACCTCTCATAACTCGTAACAACGATTTTCTTCCTCCATACTTCTTCCACATTAAAGTTCTCTTCAAGCCTTGCATCGCTATCGTCTCTTCCAACGTCTTCTGTAAAGAGAGATAACTTAGTAAAAACTTCCCTAATTGCGGCCTTTGTCGGCATCGCAAATATTACTTTATTGTATACGCTCTGTTTTAGTGCATATTTTATTACCGAGAAAGTCTTTCCAGAGCCCGTAGGGGAGATAACCATTAATGGTTGATAACGGTCCAAAGCTTGGATATCAAGCCTAACAAAGTTACTCATTACCTTGTATTTACTGTATTAAAGCTTTAATTAGTATTTCTCCTTTGCGTTTTACCTCTCTCTAAATACAATTAAGCTAGTTCATAAAAATAAATCCTGGATTTATAAAAATTTTTATAGTTCTGCATATATATTGAAGATCGTGGAAAGAAAAAGATGTAGAATTAGTGTACTAGGTATTAAAGGTGGAGTAGGAAAATCTACTATATCCTTAAGTTTAGGAATGTTTCTAGCTAGAAACTCTAAGAAGGTTCTCCTTATAGACAGAGATATTCTAGGCTTTGCATCATATCTTTCGGGCATTAGAGGAAAAGGATTGTTGTCAAAGGTCATTGATGACGAAGAAGATTATTGGAATTGTCTTGCGAGCTTAAGCTTTGGAGACGGAAAGCTGACTATCATTAAATTATTTGGAGATGGATACAGGTTAGACGAAGATTTAGAAAAGGTACATTCTAATAATCTATTGAGAGAAAAATTTTCTAAACTATATAAGAGCTTTTTGACTGCAGATGATTATGATTACTTCATAGTAGACAATCCTCAAGGGGTTTTAACAAATAATCCTTTAGTTATGCATGAGTTAGAAGTCTTCTACTCTGTAATTAATGACATAGAGAATTTAAGAGTTTACGTAACTAACTATTCTATTAATACGATAGCAACAACGATAAAATACGCTAAGAGCGTGGAAAAAGATATAAAATACAGAGGATTTCCTTTGGCATTTATAGTTAATCTAGTTCCAAGTAATTTAGATGACTTAGAGAACGCAAAAACTTATGCAATAAAAGGACAAGAAGAAATAGGTGCTAAATTTTCCGTAGTTATTCCCATTTACCCTGATTTATTAAACTTTGCTAGACCAATAAATGAGATACCCGAAATTAAAGAAATTAATGAGTTTGGAAATAAACTGCTTTCAGGAGATCTCACTGTTAGCGGGCCTATTAGCTATGATAATAATATTGAATGGATATTAAATGACGAGAATTCAGTACTTATATTTGGTCCTGCTGGGTCAGGAAAATTAGCTTTAACATTGAAATTAATAAAAATTGCAGAGAAAGATAAGAAAGTTGTAATTGTCTCTACTAATAATAAGTTGGAGAATTTTTTAAGGGAAAACAAATTTATGAATTTTACATTTATACACATAGCACAAAAATATAATGAAGACAGATTTAACGCTAAGAATATAGGAGAAATACTTAAAATTAGTAAAAAACTAAGTACGGAAATACTTAAGGAGATAAAAGATTTCGATAAAAGTCTCATTATAATTTATAGGGCTAACGATCTGTCTCCAGCTTCTAACTGTTGCGATACAATTGCCGAAAAACAAGAATTCTGGTCTTCGCTTATAAGCACTATAAAGTTCAAGAAAAATACGAATCTAGTCTTAATTTGCGATAAGATAGGAGAAGAATGCAACGTCCTATCGTCGTTAGTAGACGTTATAGTTGAGACCAATAATGATGGAAAATATAAGATCGAAAGGAATATAGCATGAGAGCAATTAACTTGATTTACGCCATAACTCCGATTGTATTATCTGCTATATTCACGTACTTAACTTACGCATCAATAATTTCAGTATGGTTAGCTTTTGGTATTTGGCTTTCTATGGTTGTAGGGTTTTTCATTTTTATCGATTTTTATAAACTTTCAAGGAAATCTACTAAATATGAAGTAAATTACGTTTCAGATATAAAGAGGTATAGAATTGCGTCCTTTGTAACATCTTTTAATGAAAACCCGGAAATAGTAGAAGGGACTTTAATATCGGTAAAGCTTGCTACAAAAGACTACGGTGATGTATATCTCTTGGACGATTCAACGGACCAAAAGATTTCCAACGAATTAAGAAATTTCTGCGAAAAAAATGGGGTTGTATACATTCATAGAACTGAGAGGAAAGGCTTCAAAGCAGGGGCAATAAATGAGGCATTGAAGAAAGTAGGAGATAATTACGACCTAGTTGCAATATTTGACGCAGACCAGAGACCAGTAGAAGACTTTTTCGAACAAGTTCTACCTTATTTTTCTGACCCTAAAGTAGCCCTAGTACAAGTTCCTCAAAACTATTCTGAGACTTACTCCGGAATAGCTAAGGCTTCGAAATACCAGCAGGAGCCCTTTTTGAGAGTAATAATGAGGGGTAGATCATTATCTTCCGCTTTTTCTTTAGGTTCGGGTTCTATATTTAGAGTTAGTGCGTTAAAGGATGTGGGATATATGGACGAGTCAAGCATAACAGAAGACGCAGCGACTTCAATAAAGCTTCACGAAAAGGGATATAAGTCTGTGTACGTAGATTCACAATTAATTTGGTATGGAGAACCTCCAGAAGACATAAGTGCTTATTTAACTCAACAATCAAGATGGGCATTCGGATATTTCCAACTAACTTGGAAAATACTGAAGAGTAACTTAAGCTTTTCTCAATTTGCTGATTATTTCTCCGGGAGTTTATATTGGGTTAAAGAAGGACCTCTTACTGTAGCTGAGTTTTTAGCTCCTATCTTTTTCCTCTTATTTAAGATACCCATAATAGTGCTAAACCCGTTAATTTATATCCTAGCTTATATTCCTTACCTACTCATTTCAATAGCGCTTTTTGTGTTTGCAATAAAAGGAAAGGGAGAATATGGAATAAAGGGGTTTTATTACCACCAATCCATAGAATATTTAGAGTTCCTATCGATAACGTTAACCTTCTTTTCCTGGCTACTAGCCAAGAAAAGACCGTTTAAAGTAACTCCTAAAGGAGAAGGAAAGTTCGACGTGAAAAACATAATTCCTCATATAATAATTTTAATTCTGTTGATATTAGCAACAATTGAAGGATTTATCTGGCTTGATGAAGCAAAATTTAACCTACGCCTATTTTACTCCATAATAATAAATGTATTTTGGGCTATATATCAAATGCCATTTTTAATTGGAGGAATAATACTAGGTAAAACAATATCAGAAAGAGAAGAATATGTGGAAAACGTAACTAACTAATATTCATCCTCTATATTGCTTCATGGAGTTTTAATATTTGTACACAATTTGGTGAAAATATGATATCACTAGCTGTATAATGTAACTTATCAATTTACACTAACTTCACTGCTTTATCCTTCCCGTTTCAATTAAATAGTATTTTAGATAAGGGGTATCCTCAATTTTCTCCTTGGTTAAATATTCCATGTAAATTCCTTTAGGCTTCTCCCTAGTAGGATTAGTCCTTATGATCTCCTTTTCAGTAACTATGATATCCACTGGGACGTCAAAAGGTTGAGAAGGAATTTCATCAACTATCTGTATAGAATGCACAGTAGTAGTTACGGGAGTCTTCTCGTTCACTTTACCTAACTCCCTCAAAATTGCATATTCAAGCTCGCTGTAACCTTCTCCTTTACCTACTCTATCCCCTTTCCTGGTTACTGCTACAGAACCTACAACTATTAAATCCACAGGAGGTATTTCCTTATAACTTATCCTTTTACCAAGCTTAGTAAAACCTGATATTGTAGAGGCTTGCTTAGGATTAACATTATAAAGTAGAAAGAATTCCCCCTTAAGCCTTGGCGTCGGAACTAACAACTTTTTACCCTCCGACAGTACAAGCTCTCTTACCTTCCTTTGAGGGGAGTCTGGATTCACTTTAACAACTTCTGCCCTCTTAAATTCAGGAAGAGTTGAAAGCAATTCTGCAGCCTTGTCGGCACCTTTAAAATTAGGGATCCTACCGAAAACGGGTCTTGGGAATGACGCAACATTTGTCTCCTCCATTAGCTTCCAAATCTTCTGCCTTATTTCTTCCTTGTCCATAAAAACTGGTTAAAAGCTAAAATAAAATCCTTTTATTCCTTCATGCTCTTTCCTTCTTGTGATAGTTGCTGTTGATGTAGGAGGAACTTTTACAGATATTGTAGGAATAGAAGGAGATAAAATTACAGTTTACAAGGGATTAACTACACCAAAATCTCCAGAGATAGGAGTATATGAAGGGCTAAAGAAGGGGAACTTTCACCCAGAGGAAATAATACATGCAACAACTATTGCAACAAATGCAATATTAGGTCAAGTTAACTTGGAACTTCCAGAAGTTGCCCTATTAACAACTAAGGAGTTCAAAGACGTAATAGAAATAGGTAGGCAAAACAGACCAGAACTTTATAACCCATTCTTCGACAAACCTCTACCTCTGGTTCCTAGAGATAAAAGGTTTGAAGTAGATGAGAGGACTGACGCTGAAGGGGGGATAATAAAAATGGTTAATGAGGAGGAAGTCGAAAGACTAATAAAATCGATAAAGGCTAATGCGATAGCTATTTCCTTCCTTCACTCCTATATTAACCCAGAAAACGAGAAGGTTACCGCTAACATTGCAAGGAAATACTTTCAATACGTTTCTGTATCACACGAAATTGCCCCAGAACCTAGGGAATACGAGAGAACTTCAACTACTGTGCTTAACGCAACACTAATGCCTATAGTAAGTAGGTATTTAGAGGCACTGGAGTCTATGCTAAAGGAATTTGGTAGCCCATCAATTTACATCATGGCTAGCTCTGGTGGGTTAATAGATAAGGAAGAAGCTTCCAGAAGGCCGGTACAAATTATAGAATCCGGTCCTGCCGCAGGAGTTGTTGGAGTTGTATATTTTTCAGAGATACTGGGAATAAAGAACGCAATAAGCTTCGACATGGGAGGGACTACAGCAAAAGCAGGAACTGTTGTAGACCACAAAGTGGAAATAACTACTGAATATGAAGTTGGAGGAAAAGCCCATCACGGTAGGATAATTAAAGGTTCGGGATATCCGGTAAGGTTTCCCTTTGTAGATTTAAGTGAAGTTTCTGCTGGTGGAGGAACAATAATTTGGAAAGACAATGCAGGAGGATTAAGAGTAGGGCCTATAAGTGCTGGAGCAGACCCAGGACCAATAAGCTATGCTAGAGGAGGAAAGGACCCTACACTGACTGACGCAAACGTTGCTTTAGGTAGAGTTGAATCATTACTTTCTGGAGAAATGAAACTTGATAAGGAAGGAGCAATAAAGGGTTTAAGCAAACTTGGAGATTACGTTGAAGTCGCTAATGAAGCTATAAAGCTAGCAAACTTGGAGATGGGAAGGGCTATAAGGCTCGTAACTGTTGAAAGAGGTCTTGACCCCGGAGATTTTACATTATTTGCATACGGTGGTGCAGGACCTCAATACGCTATCGATTTAGCTGAGGAAATGGGAATTTCCACAGTTATTATCCCTCCTTACCCTGGCCTTTTTTCAGCTCTAGGAATGCTATTTGCTGATAAAAAGTATGAAGCTAGAAAGTCTTATCCTAAAGATCTTGAGAAGGACTTTGAGGAGCTAGAATCTAGGGTTAAGGGAAAATACTACTTGAGGTATGCTGACGTAAGGTATGAAGGACAAGGGTGGGAAATTACAATTCCAGTGAAAGACGTTAAGAAAATAAAGGAGGATTTTGAGGCAGTTCATGAGAAAATTTATGGTTTTACTTTAGATAAGGATATAGAAATTGTAACAATTAGAGTTTTTGGAATAATTCCTTCTAATAAAGTATCCCTACCAAAGCCCAAAACTGAGGGAAAGCCTAGCGTGAAGTACAGAAAAGTGTACTTTGACGATTGGATAGAAACTCCTATTTATAGAAGAGAAGAGCTTCAAGTTAATTATGAAATAGAAGGACCTGCAATTATTGAAGAATATAGCTCTACGACAGTAATAAAATCAGGCTGGAAAGCAGTTGTTGATAACGAAGGATTCATAAGGTGTGAGAAATGAAGTGGGAAATTATTCATAAGGCAACTTCTTTTATAGCGGAAGAAATGGGAGTTTCGCTAAAGAAGTCAGCTCTATCTCCTAACATTAGAGAGAGGATGGATCATAGCTGCGCAATAGTTGATGAAAAAGGTAGAATAGTTGCTCAAGCTGAGCATATTCCAGTTCACCTAGGTTCTTTTAAAATAGGAGTAATTAACGTTCTAAATTATCTAGAGAAGAAAGAAATAGAGTTAGAGGAAGGAGATTCAATTATATTTAACGATCCTTACATTTCAGGCACTCATTTAAACGATGTTGGAGTTCTTTCTCCCATATTTTATAAAGGAAAGTTAATAGGCTACGCTGTAAATAAGGCACATCACGTTGACGTTGGAGGACCCTTACCGGGGTCAATTAATCCTTTAGCTAAGACTATTTATGAAGAAGGAGTAGTAATTCCTCCAGTAAAGCTAACTAAAAGGGGAAAGATTAACGAGGAGGTCATAAGCATAGCTAAGGAAAACTTCAAAGTACCAGGCTTCTCATTAGGTGACATAAAGGCTCAGCTTTCTGCAAATAAATTAGGAGGAGAGAGAGTAAAACAACTATTTGAGAAATATGGAGATATAACACAAGCTTGGGAGGAGTCTATAGAATACTCTAGACGGCTAGCTCTAGCAGAGATAAGTAAATGGAAAAAAGGAGTATATGAAGCTGAGGACTATCTTGAGTGGGAATCCTCTCTGCTTCCCATAAGGATTAAGCTTAATGTTGAGGAAAAAGGAATAGTTGCAGACTTTGAAGGGACTCATAAGCAAATTGAAGGACCTCTTAATGCAGTTTTAGGAGTTACTTATTCCTCAGTATCCTTTGCAGTAAGGTCAATGATAGGAGAAGTTCCAACAAATGAGGGCTTTTATTCCTTAATCGAAGTTAAGGCAGAAGAAGGAACTCTGGTTAATCCAATAAAGCCTGCAGCAGTAGGAGGAGGAAACGTGGAAACCTCACAGAGGGTAGCAGACGTAACTTTTCTGGCAATGAGCAAATTCCTTAAAGTTCCCGCAGCACCTTCTGGAACAATGATGAATATAATGATGGGTGGAGTTTATAAAGGAAAGTATTGGTCGTACTATGAGACTGTAGGAGGAGGTAGTGGTGGAAGACCTTGTAAGGACGGAGTTTCTGCAGTTCAAAATAACATGACTAATACTCTTAATACTCCTATAGAGATTGCAGAGAGACAATATCCAATTCTCTTTACAGAATACAGGATAAGGGAAGGAAGTGGAGGAAATGGACTTCATAAAGGAGGAGACGGAATAATCAGGGGATTTAAAATGCTTTCTAAAGCTAGGATTTCTATCTTGGCTGATAGGTTTAAAATAGGACCTTGGGGGCTTGAAGGCGGAGATAATGGAAAGCCCGGCAGAGTCACAATTAACGGTGAGGAGTACCCAAGCAAATTTACTGAAGAGGTTAAAGAAGGTGACGTAATAACTGTAGAAACTCCAGGTGGAGGGGGATACGGTAAACTTATTAACCATTAAAATCAGTAAGGGCTTAGCTTGAAAGGCTCAAGGATTTGGAATAAATACCTAATGCCTATAGTAGAGAATTTCGTAGCACCTTACTCAGTTTTAAGGAAGATTTTGCCTCAAATATTGTTGCTAGGCGTTGCAGTTTATATAAACGCTTGGGTTTTCATGATTTATCAGCACTTAGATTTAGTCTCTGCAATTTATGCAGGAGTTAACGTAGTAACTACAGTAGGCTTATATGCCCCTGACATTTCTCAAATGCCAGACACTGAAAAGATAGTCCTCATAGTTACAATAATTTTTGCAGTAGGGCTTTATACTAGCATTATCCAATCAATAGTGACTACTGTAATAAATAGGAGTACTTGGCAGGACGCTAAGGCTAGGTGGAGAGGAAATCATATGAAAGACCATACTGTAATAATTGGAGAAGGCGAAATAGTTGTAAGTGCAGTTAAGAGACTTGAAAGACTTGGAGTTGATTACATTGTTTTAACTCCTTCCAAGGATATAGCTAGTAAAATAATAAAAAGCGATAGAGTAATAGTAGGAGATCCTAAAGATGATAAGAACCTTTTATCTGCAGGAATACTTGAGGCTAAAAATGCTATAATATCAATGCAGAACGATATGGACACTTTACTTATAACTCTAAAAATTCAGAAAATTAATCCTCCGTTACAGGTCATAAGTGTAGTAAAGGATTCTACGGTTGTAGATGTTTTTAAGACTGCAGGAGCAGACTTAGTGATCCCTAATGACGATATAGTAGGCAGAATAACTGCTGCAGCAGCAGTATCAAACAATGTTGCAGGAGTTATATTTCAAGATAGGAGTGAAAATTTAATTATAGGCTTATTTGAAATTAAAAAAGAGGTTAAAATAAAAGACATCCCCGAAGGAGTTCTTCCTTTAGCAATAATAGAAGAGAATGGAAAGCTTAATCCATATTTTGAGAAGGATACTCAACTAAAGAAGGGAGAAAAATTAGTTGTCCTCGGTGATCCAAATCTATTTAAGAAAGTTAAAGAAGTTCTGGGAGAGTAATAAGTCATGAAGTACTTACTTTTAGGCTTAGGTTTTGTTTCTACTCATGTAGCTGAATACTTATCAAAATTTGGGGAAGTTGTGATAACTTATAAGAGTCTAAATCCAGTAAAGAAGATTTACGTGGAAGAAGTACTGAAGGATAAGGCAAACGCAATAAATCTGGACCCCCTTCAAGATAAGGAGAAATTAAAAAAAGAAATCTCATCTGCAGATGTTATTGTAAACTTCATTGGAGAAATTCAAGGAGATGATAAAACCCTTAGGATTGCAAATGTCGAAATACCTAAGTTAATAGCGCAGATAATAGGAGAAAGCGGTAAGAAGAAAGTTTTGGTACACTTCAGCGGGCTTTTGGGCAAAACTGGAAATAACGTAAAGCCAGAAGAACCTCACTTACAAGGAATTAACCCTGTGACACCCTTCGAGAAGACTAAATACGAAGGAGAAAAGGAGGTCTACGAAACCTCACAAAAGTACGATTTCCCTCTTGTTATTCTTAGGCCTACTTTAGTTTACGGTAGATATTCAGCACATATACAATTCATAACAATGTATAATTTTTCAAAAAAAGGATTAATTCCTAAGCTTAATTTTCAATTTAACACAGTAAATGCGTATTACATTGCAGAAATGATAAAGAATTTGTCTGACTTCAGAGGAAGAAAATACTTTTACGCGACTGAGTGTAATCCAGTAAGTGTAACTAAATTCTTTGAGTTAATGGCAAAAGGGCTGGGAATAAACAGGCAACTTCATCTTTACGTTCCAGAGTTCCTTGCAAAGCTAGTGTTACCTAGTTATATTAAAGCCTTGCTAAAATATACTAAATCGACTTACGATTGTAGTGATTCAAAAAACCTGGTAAGTAAACTTTCTTTCGATGAGAATGAGATCATAAATGATGCAAAGTTCCTAAGTAGATTAGAAAAGGAGAGAACACTCATTCCTACATAATTGGAGAAGATTTTTAACTCATAAAATTAAGTCTTTAATAATATGAGGAAGCAGACATTAGTATTCTTTATACTTTTTATAATAGAGCTACTTATATTTATAGGAACGTCAGCCCTGCCAGTAAATCAGCCAGTATTAGCCAGATCCTTCCAGTCACAAAGGTCTTCGATAGTCTCTTTACCATATCCTCTTGAGGCATTATCAATATTTTCACATAATTATGAAATAGCACTTGCAGAGTTCATTCCTGCATTGGGAGTAGCAATAATGGGATTCTCAATAGGTTCTACTGGGTACGTGTTATCAGCAGTTTCAACTGCACAAGGAGTACCTGGATGGATTCCTGCAGTATTTTTACTTACTTTACCTCACTCTTGGTTAGAATTACCTTCTTACGCATTTGCTGCAACTGCAGGATTATTCTTATTAATAGATAGGAATTGGAAGAGATTTCTATTCATGATAGGATTCGTAGGATTAGAATTGCTATTTGCGGCATCAGTAGAGGCTGGGGAAATAGTGCTGGAAAATATAAACGTTGCATACTCTTACTTATTCTGGATACCCGCTGCATTGCTCTTTTACGTGCTTTACGAAGTTTACGAATATATAATGGATATAACAGAAAAAACTCCTAAAATTCAGTACTAAACTACTTCAACGTCTGAAATTCCATCTTCATTTTCAAACTCCAATTTTCCTATCTTTACTTTTATTTTATGTCCGGGGCTGGGTAAAGTCCTAATAAAAAGCTCCTTTACTCTACCTTCTCTTAATACCGTAAGCTTAGTTAGGTCCTTAACTTCGAGTTTTTGCTTACCATTAAATCCTATTATTTGATCTCCAGGAATTAATCCTGCTAAATCTGCAGGAGAATTATCCTCAACATACGCTATAGTCCTGTCCTTTAGCATTATGCCATAATAAGGCTTTCCTTTATCTACAAACTCTACGTGAATTTCATCTTTCAATCTATCTAGAATAGAAACTGCGGGAGTATATACTAAATCCTCAATATCAACGCCAGATTTCTTAAGAATTTCGTTAATATCGTAAAACGAGTAAATCCTTCTATTCTGATAGATTTCCTTAAATACGTCGTCTATCCTCTTTCCCTTCTTCGTCATCTCCAAATCTACATATAAAGCTAAAGCTAAACCTCCATCATAATACGAAATTGAGGAGTTGAGAAAATTCTCATCCTGCTTATAGTATTTTATCCAGGTTGTAAAAGAGGACTCAGCTAAACTTACTCTTTTAGCTCCAGGAAATGTAAGCTTAGATAGAGAATTAGCAACATACTTTAACGCATCTTTCTTATCTATTACTCCTGCCCTTAAGGAAATTATTACAGCCATGTAATCTGTAAATCCTTCAGCAAACCATAATAACGACGTATAAACTTCCTTTTCATAATTATGTTTAAGATCTGCAGGGACAATCCTCTTAACGTTCAATCTGTGGAAATACTCATGGGCAAAAACTCCTGCAAGCTTTTCATTGTCCCAGCTAGCTACTACTGCAGAAGAATTTATGTGTTCTATTCCTCCAAAGCCCTTATCTGACCTTCTAAAGTGAAAAACGTAGCTCTCTTTGACTCCTATAATCTTATCGGCCTCATCGACTATCTTCTTTAGCATTTCAACATCAACGTCGTCTATTGTTGAGATAATGTGTGTTTCATCAATTTTCAAGATCTTCAGATAGGGTGAAGCCTCTATAGGAGAATCAGCAAATTCATCGTAATTGTTAGCACAATATATCTCCCCTTTCTTCTCGAGAGAAGTAGATATTATCCAATCTGAAGGTAAAATCAATTTAACACAGTATTCCTCGTTAATTTCTCGGAAAGGAAAAACTGCAGGAGGATTTATGAAGATGTAATCTGTAGTAGAAATTGCCTCTCTTTGATCTTTGCTTACAGCGTATAATAAATACCTAAAGTTATCTTTTACGTAAAATCTATTTTTAGAAATTCTAATACCATCAATCTCCACAACATTTCTTTCCAACTCTCTAATTACATAAGACCCAGGGACGTAAGTTGGAAAAACAACTACGCCTTCTCTGCCTCTTGCTGAAACTTCAAAATAGCGGTTTTTAGGTTTTACTTCAAATAACATAAAAAGAGAAAGAGGAAAAGGAAAAATAACTTTATGCAGTCCTTACTAACAATGCATTAGGCTTCTTAACGCTCATTACTAACAGAATTACCATTGACAGCGCTGTGAAGAGTGAAGCTATGAACTTTATATCAAAGGAGCTTATTACTGGAACTACAACTCCTCCTAATGCGGCAGTGTTCAAAGCAATCCCCATGTTTCTTGCTGAAGCTCCATAAGCTGAGGCTAACCTTGGTGCTATTGAGTTGATTCCTAAGCCAAAAGCTGTAAAGACAACAAGAACGTAAGGAGATGCTGTGAGGAAGAACGCAACTCCGCTTATTGCTGAAGTCATTGTGTAAAGTAACGCAGTCCTACTTTCTCCTAGTAATGATGAGATTGCAGGAACAAAGATATACATAGGCACTGCCACTATGTAACCTAATATTAACCAGGTCATTCCTCCTTGGTTTTCTACAAGCTCAGGAGCTAGTTGTAAAGCGAATGCTGGCTCAAAGGAGAAGAAGAATATCAGAATTGAGGATAGTGAAGGTATTCCAAGTTTGCCTACTTCTACTGAGAATACATTAACTTTCTTATATAACATAGAGAACGGTAAAGTTATTATACCGCTCAAGGCAATTAACTGCCATTCACCTAGAGTTAAGTAGGAGAATGCACCTCCAATCCATCCGAATGCCCAACCGCTCATTGTTAATGCAATTATTAACCTATTCCCTGATCTTACCGCTTGTTCAACTGCTAAAGAAGTTGCTATTCCAAATGCTACTCCTACTGAAAGTCTTAAAACAATCAAAGCAGGAACATTAAAAGTACTGCTTCCTACAGATAGTAAACCTAAGGCAAAGAGAGACGTTAGAAAAGTTAGTCTGGAGCCTAGGAATGTTACGACTTTTTGATAAAGCAAAGATCCTATTACTCTTCCTCCGAAAGGTATTGAGACTATTAAAAAAGCTAACCATGACGGTAGTTCAAACTGTTTTACAGTAAACGCTGGAGCTACTAAAACGTAAGTTGCTAAAGTATAAGCTATAAATGAAGTAACACCACTAAACGTCTTGTTTATACTCATACGGATCGGTATATAATATGCTAGGAAGTAGATTTAAACATTACCTCCATAGAATATAAGCAAATACAAATAAGTTAAATTAATAATTATCATTATTATCTTCTTATCTTATTTTATGGTTAAAATCTGATAATGAATTTTCAATAGATTGAAAGATAATTTTTTAAATAAACACCTTAACTTCTTAATATGAATGAAAGACCAGTCTCAAATTATGTAGGTTCATATATATCGTGGATAATGGATTCTTACGATTTAGGTGCAGTAGTTATAACAGCCACATTACTAGAAAAATTATTTTACCCTACTTTAGGTGTACTTGGTGCAGTATTGCCTATAGTTTTTACCGTATTATTCAGACCTTTAGGAGGTTTTATTTTCGGTTACATAGCAGATAAGCACGGAAGGAAAAGGACTTTAATGTTTACAGTGCTAGGATACTCGTTATCAATAGGTATAACTTCAATTTTGCCCACATATTATCAAGTAGGTATATTAGCTCCAATACTTCTCTCACTACTAAGGAGTTTACAAGGAATATTTATAGGCGGAGATGTTTCCTCAAGCTTTACCGTAGCTATGGAGAGCGTTAGGAAGATGAGAGGACTATTCGGAGGAATAACACAGTCCGGAACATTAGTTGGCTTTGTTATAGTTGATTACCTTTTTGCTTATTTTACAAGCATACCTAGCTTTGTAGAAAACAGCTGGAGGTACATTTTTGCTATAGGTGTAATTCCTGCAGTACTTGCAGTATTCATAAGGTCAAGAATGACTGAACCTAAAATATACGTGGAAAGCAAGAAAGAGAATCCTGTCAAGGGATTAAAACCAATATGGCAGACTACTCTAGTAATGATAGGCTTTTGGATGATGATTTATGCAGGACCTCAATTTGCCCCAGTATTTTTTGGAGAATATCTCCATTTAACTCAATCTGAAATAGGGCAATACGCATTTTACATGAACTTAGCAGGAATACCTGCAATGATAATAGCCGGAGGAATTTCAGACATTTCAGGCAGAAAATTTACGGGAATAGGTTATGTAATACTTTCCACAATTGGTGCGGGAATATTCTACCTTAGTGGTTTCTCGCTTTTCTCAGTAATGCTATTTGGATTTTTGATAAACTTCCCTTCAGCGTTAACTCCTGCTTATTTGGCTGAGAGGTTCAAAACATTCAGTAGAGCTACCGGAGTCGGATTTTCTTATAACGGTGCTTTCATTGCCGCAGGCTTCAGTCCGCTAATAATATCTTTAGTTTCTACTAAACTTCCTTTAAACGCCTCTGCTTTCAGTATTTTAACTTTAGGGTCAATTATTGCAATAATAGGCTTAGCTTTAGGTCCAGAAACGTTAAAGAATAACGAGTTAACAATGTATCAACATTAATGTAAAAATGTATATATTTTTACACTAGATTTTCTTGTTTTTTTAATATTATATAAAAAAAGATATACGGCTTTATACATTTTAAAGTTATAAAAGGATAACCTTTTTAATTTTAGTAAACAAATATACATTTTGGTGGTAAGATGTCAGGAAAACAATCAGAAGAGTTCAAGAGAACTGAAAAGATGACAAGGATGGAGTACCTATTCCCAGTAAGGTTTGCAGTTGGTTGGATGTTCTTAGATGGAGGACTAAGAAAGGCAGTATTAAAGCCCGCAAAATTAGATCCTAATTCAGCATCATTCGTAGGAGGAAAGTTAGTAAACTTCTTACCTCATGCAGGACCTTTTAAAGGACTATTATTAATGACATTGGAGAATAGAGCCTTCGATGTTACTTTCCTCACGATCTTCAGTTATATTGAGATAATTGCAGGTCTATTTATAATTATAGGTTTGCTAACTAGATTGGCAGCACTTGGAGCCTTAGCGATGTCAGTAGGTTTTGCTCCCGCATACTGGTTAGGTTCTACCTGCGAAGACGAATGGCAGATAGGCGCGTTATTAACTGCTGGATCAGTAATGCTGATACTAACTGGTGCAGGAAGAGTTTGGGGATTAGACTACTACTTGTTCAAGAAGCTTGGAGATAGGCCAATAGCAAACGTACCTATTCTTAAGTGGATTAAATTATGGTGATAAAAATGGAGAAAGTCACAATAATTGGTTTAATATTTGCTATACTTGTAGTAGGTTTTATATTAGCTACAGGTCAGTGGGCTTACGGTAACGTAGTAGGACCGCTATTTAACGATTCAAAGATTCCTCAGCTAAAAATCACTTATGCCTCGGCTTACGAGAATGCTAAAGGAACTTACTTAACATTAAATATAACTGACTGCGACGGACCAGATGCCTATCCTGCATCCGCACCTATGATGGAGATTTACAACTCAACATGGCACGTATTCCTATACTCTTACAACATCTCTAACGATACAGTAAAGATAATACAAGCACCATGGAATGAAAATAAGAAAGACTCCGTTAATTGGTACAGCGGGTTTGTAGTAATATTAGGCAGTGAGGCACAGTTCCAGTTACAATTACCATTCCATCTATCTCCAGGAACTTATACTATAAAGCTATATACTCCTGCAGTATCAGCTAAAGTTCTCGCAAAGCAGACTGCAACAATAACTATAAGTTAAATTACTTTTTCCTTCCTCATTTTATTTATAGAATATTTTTAAATTGTAGAAAATGTTAAAATATATGAAACGGATTTTTTCTTATGAAAGTTTCAATTTATCCAGAAAAAGATTCTGTAGAAATGTGCTTCGAAGGAGCTACGATAAAGTTATTTATAGTTGGTAACGAAGTTCACATAGCAGAAGAGGTAACTTATGAAGTCACAACTGGAGAAGTTTTATCTAAACTCCAGGTTGTAATAAAAGATGGTAAAGCTTACTTACAGTCACCTTTTGGCTTAAATGAAATTTCCTCTCCCGAGAATATTTTTAAAGGGATAAAGGCAGTACTAGAGGAGATAAAGGAGAAGCATAAAGGACTTTATGAAAAGTTTAATAACTTAGTGCCAACTACTCAATGAAAATTTTTGTAATTTATTTTTCATTTTAAGTCTTTATAGTACATAGTTCATAATATCTGTGATTGCTTGAGTCTCATTTATATTCCCTTTGTAAAACATTATTGCAATTTCGTTTCCAGCATATCCTATTGAAAACTGATAACAGCATATTGAAGCTATGAAGGCATTTTCGCTTATATTATGAAAGCTTAAGTCTATTACCTTGCTCTCGCCCTTAAATGTACTGTAAATTGTATCATAAATCTCCTTAGGTTCAGTAAGTGAAGAGTAATTTAGTATAACAGCTGAAAGAGTACCATTTTCATTATAAAATGTTGTAAAATTAATTCTATTAAGATCTACTTCTATTATGCCAAGATATTTACTTATTTGAGGATTTATTATAGAGAGATTTCCAGAACTAACGTTTCGAGTAGTCCCGTTATAAAAATGAACTACGTACTCAGACTTCTCAACCTCCACATATCCAGAAAGACTATCGTTTTCTTCCCATTTTCCTCCAAAATATTTATCTACAGTTTGTGCATTAACAATTTTTGCGCTTGTTGTAGAAGGCCTATTGTTCATGTTCAAGTAAGGTAATGATATAAAGATTACTGCAAAAATTACTAAAACTATTATGAGACTTACTATCATCCTAAACTTCATGGTTCTGGATTTCATAATACTCAATTGTTTCATAAAATTATAAAGCTCTTCAAAAGCATTAACGAATATTTACTTTTTTAACAATCTCTATGCTATGGAAGAAGCTATAAATCTAGCAAAAATGGGCAAACCTTTAATGGCAATGTTAGTAATAAAATCTTATGTCCAAGATAAAATGGATGAAGGATTAGACATTAATAAAATGGATAAGGTGTGCAGAGATCTTATTTCAGCAATTTTAGCTACTCCGTCAGTAAACGACGAAAGCTGGAGAGTGTTCCTACCTTCTCCTTCAATAGAAGAAATTGAGGCAGTAGTTCAAAAACTAAAGGAATGCTTAGGTTAATATTGGCCTTCTAGCTATATGATGCTTTCCTCCGGGGTCTTTAAACCTCTCCTCTTCCCAAACATTGCCTCTCTCGTGGTACCCTCTCTCTTCCCAATAGCCATCAACATATTCGGAAACGAACTCTATTTCTGTTAGCCATTTTGCGCTCTTCCAACCGTAAAGGTGAGGCATAAATGGTCTTGCAGGAAATCCTTGCTCTGCACTTAAAGGCTTACCGTTAATCCTTAAGGCGATTATTGAATCTTCTGCTAAAACGTCATCCCTAGGAACTACTGAAGTATAACCGTCTAAAGAGTAGAATATAACCCATTTTGCTTCGTCCTTGACCTTAGCCTTGTCTATTAATGTTTTTATCTTTATGCCTTCCCAGTAAACATCTTTTATACTCCAGCCTGTAACGCAGTGAAAGTCCTTTGTATACTTAGTATCTATCATATTCAGAAGTTGGTCATAAGTAAATTCTAAGGGATTTTCAACTAGACCACTTATCTTTAGCCTGTAATCTTTAATATTAACTTCTGGAACTCCAAGCGCTGCGTAATATATAAACTTTTTAAGGTATCTTTGCCCTGGCGGTATTTGAGTCTGCATGTATTATAGTTCCTTTAACAGCATTTAAAAATATATTAGAATAATTATAATGAAGACCTATTAGCTGGCATATTAATCTTTTTACCTCTAACGAAATTATTCCCTTATGATTTTTACTGAGAAACTAACTAAGGTTTACAGAGACGGAACGAGAGCATTAGATGAACTTTCGGTTAATTTAGATGGTAAGATTTCCTGTGTATTAGGTAGAAATGGCGCAGGTAAAACTACACTAATTAGAATTCTTTCAACTCAACTCCTACCAACATCAGGAAGAGCAGTAATAGAAGGATTTGACGTAGTTAAGGAAGTCAAAAAAGTAAGGAAAATAATAGCTAGCATTCCTCAAGAGGCTTCGCCTATGGGAATTTCCTCACCTTTAGAACACGTTGCGATGTATTTAACGGCTAGGGGTTTTTCAATCTCAGAGGCATTAAAGACAGCTAAATCTGTATTAAAAGAGGTTGGGTTAGGAGAGGTAATGGATAAACCTACGGATGAACTATCGGGAGGAATGAAAAGGAAGGTTTTCGTTGCAATGGCTATTGCATCTAATGCTGATATAGTGTTTTTAGATGAACCAACTACTGGACTAGATCCAATTTCTAGGCTTGAAGTTTGGTCTGCAATTAAGCAAATGAGATCCAAGATCGTTTTAACGACGCATTACATGGAAGAAGCTGAGGAGCTTTGCAGTAAGATAGCAATAATAAACAGGGGAAAGCTTGTTGATTATGGCACGGTTGATGAATTGTTATCTACGTTAAGAGGAAAAGTGAGAGTAGAGGGAGAAGGTAACATAAAAATAGGCAGTCTTACTCTATCTTATGTAGATGAAGATGAAGCAAGGAAACTCGTAGGAAAAGGGGTAGTAATAAAACCAATAAGTCTAGAGGACGTAATGATAACGAAGGGATTGTACTATGAGGAGTAATTTCATTCTTACTTTTGCTTGGTTCTATGGGTATTCGAACATAAGAAGAGCTCCTATCTACATTTTAGCTTACCTTTCTCTGCCCTTATCTTTGCTCTTCTTCATTTACGTAATCTCAAAGGGAGAGCTTTTAGCTTACGGAATAGTAGGAGGGCTACTCTCGGTAATAGTATCTAACTCTATTTCCTTAATAGGAGATTTTGCCTTCTTAAGGTTGCAGTTAAGACTACAAGATCTGCTTGTATCTACTGAAATAGGTCCCATGGATTACATACTAGGCTTAACTTTAGGTAATTTCATCTACACTCTGCCAGGAATAGTGATTTATATTTTATTAGGGATCATATTTCACGTTTTCTCTACTATTCAGTTGCTTATTATTCTAGGAATTTCAGCAGTACTACTTATATCTACTACTTCACTCTCAATAACTTTAGCAAGTTTAATAAGACATACAAGACATTCGTGGGGATTATCTACTTTCCTCTCGCTCATTTTCACAATACTTCCTCCACTTTATTATCCTTACTCAATACTTCCGAAAGATGTACTTTACCTGCTTTTATTATCACCATCAACTCCAGCGTCAATGATTGTCCAAGGAATTTTGAATTTACAAAATACAGATCAAATATCCATTGTAGCGTTTATTTTAGAAAGTATAGTGCTTATTTCCTTACCAAGATACGCAATGAGATGGAGAGAATAGCACAAGAATAAAAATTCCTGCAACAAATGTTATTTTACATGATAATTGCCGAAGGAATTAAGAAGAAGTACGGAAGTAAGCCTGCACTGAAAGGAGTTACTTTAAAAGCAGAAAAAGGGAAAATAACAGCAATATTAGGCCCTAATGGCGCAGGTAAAACTACATTAATTAGAGTTATTTTAGGTCTGATCTTCCCCGATGATGGAGAAGTTAGAATTTTGAATAAGGATCCCTTTAAGGATAAGTCAATATTTAAAAAAATAGGTTATATTCAAGAGTTGCCTAATCTCCCTCCCTTTCTTACGGGAAAGGAAGTACTTGAATTTTCAGCAAAAATAAAAGGAATTGGCAAGTCAGAAATTCCTAAACTCCTAGAAATGGTAGGAATGACAGAGAATGCCAATAAGAAGATTGCAAAGTACAGTAAAGGAATGATTCAAAGGATAGCAATTGCAGAAGCTATGTTAGGTAATCCAGAAGTTCTCATAATGGATGAGCCAAATATGGGCACAGATCCTGTGTTGATCTCTAACTTTAGGAACATAGTGAAGAACATTGCTAAGGAAGGAAAGACTGTATTAATGACATCTCATGAAATGGAGGACGTAAAAAAGATTGCAGATAAAGTTTACTTCATTTATAAGGGATCAGTATATTTTGAAGGAACCGTTGAGGATTTAATAAAGAGATTTCTAGGAATAAGAGTAATAATTGAGACTGAAGATATGGAAAATCTGAAGACAGAAGTTAGTAAAATGGATTTCGTGAGAAATGTGGAAGAAGGGGAGAAGAATAAAGTGATTTTAACGCTTGACGAAGACAGGAGAGAAGAGCTTATTAAAAGATTGGTTCTAGCAGGAGTAAGGATTAGGTCTTTCTACTTAGATAATGAATTAGAGGAAGCTTATTTGAATATAGTTAAAGAGGCTATGTCTAATGATTGAGAAAATTATGGTTTATGAAATTAAGAGAGCAATTGCAAGAAAGAAGGTCATAACTTTAGTTGCAATCACTTTACTATTTGAAATAGGAGTTTACCTTTCCCTTGCAGAGTTCAGAACTCCGAGGATAGAAAAATTATTATCGCCAATAGAAGATTTACTTTGGTTAGCTGGAGTTCTTTTACCTCAAAGTTTACTTATTCACTTTATTTCCATATCCATTTCCTCGGGAGCTATGTCTGAAGAATACGAGCAAGGAACTGTAGATTTCTTCATGACTAAACCTATTACAAGGCTATCATTTCTGGTAGGAAAGTTTTTGGGAGGTTACGTTCTAGTTATATTAATTTACCTACTAATGGTTGCATTAGCTTTAATTTTCTCATTTTCCTTTTTTGGAAAACAAGCAGAATTAACTTTCTTGCCTGAAGTTTTACTATCAATTTTATTTTCAACTTTAACTTTCTTTTCAATAGGCTTCATGTTCGGTGAAGTTTTTAGGAGAAGTAGTCTTGCTTTCTTAGTTTCAAGTACAATCTTGATAGGCTCTATAATAATTGGTGCTGTATTGCTCTTCGTCGCAAAGCTGACAAGTTTATATTTTTTGATAGGCATAGCAATATCCTTACCCGCATGGGGATCAACAGAATTACCTTATATAATAGCTCAGGGTATTCCTCACGCATCATTAATAGTAGAGGCTTTAGAAATCTTTCCAGTAGTTCCAGGAACTACTATTGCAGCTATTGCATATATATTAGGTTATTCCAGTTTCGCAATAATAATTGCATTCATTAGTTTCTTGCATAGAGATATACCAAAGAAGGTCAGTTAAGAAAAGCTTATATTTTAGATATATCTATTCCACGTATGAATTCGAAGTTTTCAGAGTTTATTTCAAAAAAATGGTATATCGTACTTATAATTTGGATAGCCATCTTAGCAATTTCAGCACCTTTCTCAACTCTCTTCTTCAATAACGTCAGTTATCAAATAAATATTTCAACGCCGGGAAGCACTTCGGCTCAAGCTGAGAATATTGTTTCAAATTATTTCCACTTACAAGGAGCTTCTGGTGCTAACGCAATACTAATAATACAAGGAAATGTGAGCTCTTATTCACTATTTTTAGCTAATCTAACTTCTTACGGAAATATAACTATAATAAGCTACTATTCTCTAGAGAAAGATTTACTAAATACTACATTATCGAAATTACAAAATGCAACTAATTCTCTATATCCAGAAATAATAGAGATTAAAAACGGAGAGATTAAGGCAGAGAATAATCTAAGTTGCCAATACATAAAGTTAAACGGCAGTGTAGTAAAACTGGAGGAATTAAATTCTGGAGTGAAGAAAGTTGAGATTGCATTCATAAATGTAAGTAATGAAATAAACGGAACTGCGATTAAGCTTAGCCAACTCCACCAAGGAATGTTAAATAACTTGTCTGTATTCTGCAAAATTAAAGGAGGAGAGATAGAGATAAACTCTACTGCACGTAATGTATCCCTTTTCCTTTACGGCTATACTTCCTATTTCTTAAAAGAATTCTCGGAATTATATGCAGAAACTCATAACTTTACATATTCAAGTGAGGAAGCATTCCAAAGCGTAAGCAAACTCATAACTAACGAAAACGAGAGTAAGTTCTTTTATGCGTTTTACGAGTTCTGGCTGAAAAATAACTACAGCAATTTCGTAGAAAGAGCTCAGATAAGCGTTGAAAACGCTTCTACACTTCTCAACAATTCTTTCGTGTTATATCTAGAAAATTATGTAAATATAATTAACTTCGAAAATGAGACCCCTTACTGCGAATTTACCACACATTATATTAACGAAACAGAGCATGTACCTCTCAGTCTTGCCGAAGAATTATATTCTATTGAGCCTAAAACTGTATTACTTAGCATATATTCCGAAAAGACTGGACTTAATGAAACATTCCTGCAGGATGTTTTAACTCAAACAGACTTTAAAGAACTTGCGTATAACGTTATACTTTCTAAGGCTAACGTAACAGAAAGGCCTTTCGTATCAGAAGTATACTATAACTTAAGCAAAACTCCTTACGAATTTGCAGTTAATTACATTAGTTCCCAATATAACGTGTCTCCAAGCTTAGTTAGTGAAGTAAGTGGCTTTACCGAATACTCACAGTACGTTAATTTTGTTTCTTCACAAGCTTCAAATGAAAGCAAACTACCAGAATGGTTCTTCCAAGACTTAATTTATTATCATAACGTGAGCAACCTAACTGCCTATATTGTGTCTCCTAAGATAACGAAGTTACAACCAATACTTAACGCTTCTAACATAACTCCTAAAGAATTCCTTCTTTACCTACAGACTGCAAATAACAATAGTATATACAATTTATCTGCAAAACTCATAACCAATTACGCTAATTTCACTCCAATAATATGCGTAAATAAAAGCTTACTTCAGGAAGTACTATCAAAGAATGAAAGTATATCTTCGCTAGTTTTCAATTTAATAAAGAGTAATGAATTTCCAGTAACGCTTATCCATAATATCACTGACGCCCTATATTACAAGAACTACTACTTGCTCATTATGAGAGGAAACTTCACGATAAATGAAGCAAAGGACTTTCAAAATTATATAAAGAGCGAAATTCCTTTTACTTCCTACTTGTCGGGATCTAAACCTGTAAATCAACAGCTCAGAGGATTAGCTAATAGCGCATTTGCAGTAGCAATTCCTGTAGGGATTGCGCTAGCAATAATAATTACCGGAATTTACTTCAGATCGTTTGTAGCCGCATTCGTACCTTTAGGAATATACATATCAGCGTTCTTAGTTTCTTCAGTGCTAATATGGTTGGTAGTAATAAAACTACTAGGAATAACTGTAGATTTCCTAACTCCGAGCCAAGTATTGCTGTTAGCTTTAGGACTAGGGACTGACTATGTTGTTTTCATCTCAAGCAGATATATAGAGGAAAGGAGAAAGGGATTATCTAAAGACGATGCAGTAAAAGAGGCAATAAGGTGGGGTGGTAGAGCAGTTACCTTGACAGCGCTTGTAGTTATGTTATCTTTCTTATTCCTTTACATATATAATGTGCCACTAGTCTCAGATACTTCAATCTCGGAGATGTTAGCAGTGTTTGTAGTATGGCTTTCGGCAACTACGCTTTTCACCTCGATACTTAAAGCAACAGGAGATAAACTATTCTTCCCAGCAAAATTCACTAGAATTGAGAACAAGAAGAATTCAATTTCTAGACCGGTGACTAAAGTAGGAATCTTTGTAGCTGTTGTAGTTATATTTTCATTGATAGCAGTTACGATGCCCTTGAGCACTAATATCTTAGGTTTAATGCCACCTTCTCAAGCTAGTGACGGAGTTAATATATTGAGCCAAGAGTTTACTACATCAAATGTATTTCCGATCTATGTAGTAGTTCCTATCTCAACCTTCAACGAGACTACTTATAACTATGCAGTGCACATTTACAGAGAGATTTCATCTATATCTGGGGTTACAGCAGTAGAGTCTCCAGTATCGCCTTACGGAGGATTAGTTCCATATTGTAAGCTTTCAGAATATAATTATACTGAGTACGTGTCCCACGGATATATGCTATTTGTAGTAAACCAGAAATATCAGCCTTTCTCTAACCAAGCATTTCAAGTTGTACAAGCTATAGAAAACCTTCACGTGGGTTATGTAGGCGGTGGACCTGTAGATCTTTATAATATACTGCACTTCATACAAACAGACTTCATAGAGATATTCCTGTTAATTACAGTCACTATGTATATACTTCTAGTAATTATGACTAGGTCTTTCTCAGTTTCTGGTGTAGTAATATTTACAATAATGTCTGCCGTAGGAATAACTTTGGGCTTAGAGAGGTTGATCTTCGTAAATATTCTAGGGTACGGAATTTTTGCGGTAGTTCCTCTATTCTTGGTTGCAATAATTATTGGAATAGGAATGGATTATAATATATTCCTAATAGCAAGAGTTCACGAGGAAATAGAGAAAGGGGAAGATATGGAAACTGCTGTAGGAAAGAGCGTTAAAGCAATAGGGAAAACTATCATCTTCTTGGGCTTAATATTCGCAGGAACCATGGGTTCATTAATGCTGGTTAAGGCTGCAATACTGCAGGAGATGGGATTTGCTTTATCAATTGCGGCAATTCTTGAAACTTCATTATTGTGGTACTATCTAGCTCCGTCCTTACTAGTATTGCTGTATAGGAAATTCAAGATAAGGCCTAAAATGCTAGTTTAACCTAGTTTTTTTAGAAGATGTTAAAATGAATCATACAAAACTTTAAATCTTTTAAATAATTTGATTAAGCAATGAGACTTTCAGTGCTAAGTACTAAAGGAGGAGTAGGAAAGTCAACCATAGCATTACTTTTATCTAAATATTTATCACAAAATGGGGTAAAAACCCTTTTAATTGACAGAGACCCAGTAGGGTGGACATCGAACTTAGCTAAAATAAAAGGAAAAGGATTACTAGCTTCTGTAGTTGATAAAGAGGATAAAGAAGACTATTTTAAAGAGGTGAAAACAAAAGATGGAGGAGATTTTTACATTCTTAAGCTATATGGAGACGGCGTAAGATTTTATGTTGACCTAGGTATTATAAGGAAAAATGAGAACCTATATAAAAAAATTAGGGAAAAATATCAGGGAATCGTTAAAAATGGGTTTCAAGCATTTATAGTTGATAACCCGTCCATGATTCAATGGAACGACGATGAAGTCCAATGTGAGTTAAGTTTATTTAAGGAAACTTTTCCTGAAGAGAAAATATACAGACTTTACATATCAGATTCAAGCGAAATCTCAGTTGAGTCTACCCTTAGATATATCAGGGAAATAGAGAGGAGTTCTCAAAGGATAGGGCAATACATAGGGATTGTAATTAACTTAGTGCCCCCTTTTCCGGAGGATTTGGAAAGGGCAATGAGAGTTGCCAATAGGTTTGAGGGAATAAAAGTAGTCATTCCATTCATTGAAAGCCTTTTTATGCTTAACGATATTAACGTTGAACTGCCAGAACAAGTAAAATACCTAGGAAAGGAGATTTTAAAACTAAATAGTAAAGTTTAAATCATTCATGAATAGTATTATTGTGTTTAACGACTTTATATGCAATAAAGATTATAAAGGTAATATATAACCTATATATTATGCTTAGCACGTTAGAGACAAAAAGTGAGATTTCATGTAAAAAAATTGGATATAATTTTGAGATTTGTTACAGTTATTCTTCATTAAAGTCATCTAATAATAGTTTTGAATAGACTTAATTATAACCGGGTAAAAATCATTTTATGATAAGGAAATATCTCGACTTAATTTTCTATTCTACTCTTGGTATAGTAGTTGCAGTATATACTTATTTCACCGTAAAGACATTCCTTCCAGTTAATGCTTATATAGGCGACGAAGTCTGGTATCCAACTGCCGCTTATAATATGCTTAAGCTCATATTTCACGTAAGTCCTCCAATGTATTTTCCTTATCCTACCGGTCATCCCGGAATTTGTACATTTATTAATATTTGTCATCCGCCCTTAGCAAAGTATATCATGGATATATTTATCTTAATCATGGGCTATTCGCCTTTAGCTTGGAGAATACCTAGCTGGATAATAGGCGACTTAATTTTAATAACAGGCTTCTTCTTCACTAGGGAAGTACTAGGTAAGGATTTAATAGGCAATTTGGGAGGGATTTTCACTGCAGTAATATTAGCTTCTTGCCCTAATTTATGGGTACTTCACGGAACAGCAATGCTTGATATATACGTAGCTTTTTTCAGTTTTCTTAGCTTATATTTCCTCTTAAAGAATAAACTGTTACTGTCTATGATATTTTTAGGCTTAGCAATAGCTTCAAAGGAGCCTGCCGTCATGTTAATCTTTCCAGCATTATATTATATTGGTGAAATTGAAAAAAGGCCCATCAAAAGAGCTTATCTAGGTTTGGCAATTCCAGCATTGGTTTACATCATAGTCTCGTTACCTATAATAATCTATGTAGGAGGACCTTTAGCCTGGCTTCATGCTAAAATTGACAATACGGTAATTTGGGATGTAAGTAATGGACATATATCCTTGAATGCAGTGACTCAAATTTCAGCTCCTTGGGATTGGTTTTTAAACATTCATCCATTCGGTATGGGTCACGGATTTTACGCTAACGTTAATCCGATTATAATGATCTTATGGGCTGTAACTACCCCTATAGCTTTTATCATGAAGAACTTGAAGATGATAATTACTACAATGTTTGCATGGTCAGAATGGTTAGGCTTTGTTCTAGTTTATATACTAGGTAACCATACGCAGTTTAGCTTTTATGTTACAGATTTTGCTCCGTTCGTTGACTCATACGTCGTAATAGTGTTATTTACCATAGCTAGAAAGTTTTACATAAGGAAAGAAGAGAAAAACGTTAAAGAAAATTATTCCGGAGGTATTTCTTGAAATAACAACGATACTTCTATTCCCTTCTTTTTATTTAACTGTGCTGCAATGAAATAGATTATTCCACCTCCAGCATATATTATTCCCAAGCTAGCTAACGTCTGAATATTAATTGGCAAAAGAATCGGATTTCCCCAAGTTATGGCTAAGATAAATGCTAAGAACGCGAAGATTGGAAAACCTATTAAGCTAACTATTGGGATTCCAAGTATTTTCCTCTTTATTGGGACTGATCTTTCATAAACCTGTTTTCTTACATAAGGCATTAGCGCTACTGATAACGCAAAGATTGCGTAGCCTATCTCAAAAATTACTGTAACGTCTACTAATGCTATGACAGTATTGAAAGCATAAAGTAAAACTCCCGCAATTCCCATTATACCTACAAGTAGAGTAGCTTTTACTGGAGCTCTCATCTTCTCATTAACATCTGCCATCCAAGAAGGCATTATCCTGTCGAAAGACCAGGAAAATAAATATCTTACTAACGAAGTTACTAACGGAGGATTACTGTAAAAGTTAGGTAACCATAAGGCTATGAACATTATCATAAACACTATCAAATTATGATCCACAATGAGAGCAAAATATGGAGTAAAGTCACCTATTGAAGATAGGGACTTATAGACAGGATCGTTAATTCCACAGTTACTTATGTAGCTCCAAGATGTTAGGAACTTACATCCAAATGCTCTCAAATTTATGTAAGTAAAAGCAATGTAATATACTGCAATTATTAAAATAGCTACCAGTATAGAATATAGAACGTTCTTCCTTACCTGTTTCATTTCTCCAGCCCAAGATGCAGGTAAATTATACCACGTGTAGTAATACCAGATTACTGGTCCCGCTAGGAAAGTTGCGTATAATGGAGTATAGAATTTTAATCCATTGGACGTAGCATCGCTAATTACTTCGCTATAAGCATTGCTTATTCCTGTTGAGGAAGATAATGCTGTGGAAAAAGATGATGGAGATATTTGAAGTAAATAGTAAAACATCACAATTGATGTGATAAGAGTTATTATTCCTCCCCAAAAGACGAAACGCCATTGTACTCTGGGAATTATTGATAATACAATAGAAAGGAAAACTACTATTATTCCGACAACTATACTACCTATTGTCCCAGAAAACCAACAGCCTAAACTGAGGAAAAACTGGTTTGAATAAGCTAATCCTATTGAGGAAAACAAATATCCGAACCATTGTGCAGCTAAATAACTGTAATATCCTAAGGATAGAGCAAAAGCTACAAACAATCCAAAATAATTGATGAAGCCTATAGCAGGATGAACTGCCCTACTATTGAATACATAATCTCCCCCAGCTCTAGGCATTGAAATTCCAGCTATGTAAAATAAGAAAGCTGTTCCTAATGTAGGCGGTAACATCAATAGGAAAGATAAAATCCAATTCGCTCCTGGTGCAGTAAAAAGCCAACTTAGTATTAAAATTGGAACTCCTCCAGTCACTAATCCGAAGGTTGCTGATAAGGAAGCCCAAGGGCTCACTTCTCTTACTAAACCGGAGGATTCCCTAATGAAGAGATCTTTTCTTTGGGCCATTTCGGATAAAACTTAGCCCCTGCAATTTAAATTTAACCTACTCTGGATGTTAATAAATAAGGCTAATTTGAGAAAATGAATAAATCGTTTCCTTCAAAAATATTTCAATTGTAGAAGTCTGGTAATATATGCTTGAAAACTATCAAAGTTGTCTCTTTAAACTACGAAAATTTTGATTACGTAATACTAAAATATTTTTAAGACCTTCTACTGATGGGTTCTACACCTTTCTGTCTAGCTATTTCCTCTAGTTGTCTAATTTCGTTCTTATGAAAACCGAGAAAGATACCTTTACCCTTACCTCCAACATAAAGATTAGCGTTAAAGTCCAGCGAAATTTCCGGTAAAATTAATCTTATTTTATGCTCATTTATTGGAAAAGTTACTTCGTTTCCTTTCCATTCAACTAGGGGATATACTGAATGTCTGGGCCTTAATAAACCCTTGATTTTATCTCCTTCAACATCTATGTGAGTAACTCTAGCTCTTTTATACCCCTTAACATGGAGGAAAACTTTTGCGTCCACTTTTTCTCCGTCTAAATAGACTTCTGCCTGCAAAGGTATTTTTCCATCTGGCATATTCTAATTAAAGCTTAAAAAGTAAAAAACTAAATCGATATCGGTAGATTTTTTTGATTGAGACTGTAGATTTAACAAAGATTTTTAAAATAAAGAGAAAAGAGATAAAAGCCCTAGATTCAGTAAATATTAAGATAGAAAAGGGCAAGATAGGAGCTCTTGTGGGACATAACGGTGCAGGTAAGACTACATTATTAAAGATTTTATCAACTTTAATAATACCTACTTCCGGTGACGCTTTTGTAAATGGCTACAGCGTAACTAGGGAAGAAAAGAAAGTTAGAGAAAGTATAGGATTAGTTACAGTAAGCGAAAGAGCCTTCTACTATAGATTGACAGCGTTAGATAACCTAATCTTCTTCTCTAGTCTGCAAGGCCTTTCTTTGGGAGAAGCTAAAAGGAGAGCAAACGAATTGCTTGAGTTCGTTGGACTAAGAGAGTGGAAAAATATTCCTTATATGAAGTTCAGTACTGGAATGCAGAAAAAACTAGCTTTAGCAAGAGCGTTAATAACTGATCCGCCAGTTCTTTTAATGGATGAACCTACTCTAGGATTGGATTTAGTTTCTGCCAGAGAATTTAGAGCTACTATAAGGAACTTGAAAGATAAGAATAAAACTATCCTATTATCTTCCCATTATCTAAGGGAAATAGAGGAACTTGCAGATGTAATATTCCTAATAAAGAAGGGAAAAATTGTTGCAGGTGGTACTTTAGGCGAATTAAAAAGAATAACAGGAAAAGTTTTAGAAGTAGCAACTAATGAAATAAATAATGAGATAAAAAAATTTGTAATTTATTCTAGTGGTGAGGAGTACATTTTAAGAATACCTGAAACCGAAATAGATAAATTCCAGCTACATTATAAGGAAATAGACGAGAGTGAACCTACATTAGACGATATTTATATACATTTCGTAGGAGACGTTGAGGAAGATATAGGTAGGGGGAGGAGCAGACCATGGAGATTAAGGGAATAACAGGTAAAATTTATTCTTTCCTATACATTAGGGGATTCAAAGTATGGTCGTCTTATAGAACTCAAGTTATACTTACCGTACTTTCGTGGACTTTACCAGTATTTACTTATTACTTTGTAGGCACTTCTCTAGGGAATAAGGTTGTTGAGGGCATTCATGTACCGGATTATACTAGCTTCTTCGTAATAGGCTTAGCTTTCCAAGGCTACGTTTCTTCTGTAATCACAACAATAAGTCAAAGAATTAGGAACGAGCAGCTTTACGGAACGATAGAATATTACGTACTTTCTAAGTCTGGAGTTCTGTCTTTCTTGGTATATTCTGCGTTATGGGGATTTACTGTTAATACAATAAATGCTGCAATCATACTTACCGTGGGTCATTTACTAGGAGTTATATATGAAATTAATTTATTAAGCACGTTGCTCTTGGCTATTCTCTTAATCTCTTCCACCCTAGGTATAGCATTCATGTCTGCAGCATTCACAATGATAATAAAACAAGGGAATCCGATCTCGTTCTTCTTCTCTACATTTACTACTCTTTTAGGTGGAGTAGTATTTCCAGTAACTATAATGCCTACGCAAATAAGTTACATAAGTTATGCATTGCCTTTAACTTGGGCTTTGAATGGATTAAGAAATTCTATGCTTTATGGATACAGTATATTTCAAGTGATGAGATGTGTGGAAATTCTATTAATGTTTAATATCATTCTAATCCCGCTAGGGCTTCTGTTGTATTCTTTAGCGTTCAGAAAAGCTAGGGAAAAAGGGACGCTTGGAGAATACTAATTCAGGCCATCTCAACTCTATTTAGAAATTCATTCACTATATCATTAACTATATTTCTTGTTCTCTCATAGTTTAATAGTCTGTAGACTGGAGGATACTTCCTTTTATCTGTAAATTTCAGATCATTCAGATCTTTTCTAACTGGAATAATAGTATTAAAATTTACAAAATTTAGACTCCCATTAAATGGATATATTCTCTTTTTTACATTCTCAATTTTTCTATCAGATAGGGGCTTTAGGGCATCAATTAAGCCTAAGTATGCCTGCTGAGCGAGCTCTTCTGGTTTGGTCTCAGCAATTATAATATTTCCTACGTATTTTAAGTCCAGATTAAAATCAGAAATCCATTGAACTACGGCTTGCATTCCTTCTCTAAATTCTTTTATTTTAGCATTAGATATAGTTGAAAGAATAAAATTAGAAAACTCTGCAGAATTCATAGATACTATTGAAACACCAGGTTTAAAATCAATAAATACAAAATCGTAACTTGAAGTATCTATTTTAGTATCCTTCATCATTTTACTTAGGATATTATAATTTAGACTGGAAAATGAGTATTCAAAGAATGGTAAAGATACTATATCTATATTTTGGAAAGAATTAATACCAGGATAAATTTTGTTTTCTTTAACAAAGAAACTTGTTATGAAAAGCTTAGGATCTAGGTCTATTATTAGCACTTTCTTTCCTTTTTTAGACAATCCCATAGATAAGAAAGAAATAACGTGAGACTTGCCATAGCTAGGCAATGGTGCAAAAGTTACTATCACATATTAACATACTTTAAAAAGGAATTTAAATTTTAGTCGTAAAATTTATCTAAAGATATGATTAAATTATTGTATATAACTTTTCATGACAATTATTCTTAAAATAAATAATGAAGTAAATAAACATAGTGCAAAAGCTACGTAATCCATTGAAAATACGCCTTTAGTTAAAGTGGAAATGTATACTTCCTGAGACTTTGAATGGCAAGACTTCATCCTGACGTACGGAAAGTGTGCGTATAACTTGAGAAGTATTATTACCCTTTAAACTTCGAATAACTGACAAGAGTGAAAATGTACGATCAGTAGTATGATTAATGTCTTATTAATTACTGGGTTCACACAATATTTTTCTTACCTCCTTTTCTTTACTCTTCTTTTACGGGCTTTTTCATTTACTTTATTGCTCATTTTATTATTAATTAGAAAATCTTGTATTAGTATTCCAGTAACGCCAAAAAGAAGATAAAAATAGGCAACGTTACCCAGAGTAACTGAAAAAGATAAGGACGAAATTACTAAGGCAATTATACCCATAATAATAAAAAAACGAGAATCTAACCTTAAAATCATAAATAAAATTAGTATAATAAGAAATAATATAAGCTCATCAAATGAACTAAGGTAAACGGAAAAAAGAAGCAAAAACGATAAAATAAATGCATACGCACGTTTATTTACATTCTTTTTAGGCATGTTGTTGACCTCAATTTGTTCCAAGATAATTTTGTTAATGCACCGATGATACTGGACTCGGTGTCAGCTAGAGAAAAAGCATTAAAAACTGACTTAAATACTATTAAATAGAAAGCAATGCTAACAATGAGGAGAATATAAGATCTTTGCATATGAGAAATTATACTATCTCAATATAAATCTTAAGGAAATATTCATAATTAAGAAAACTTTAGTTTATTCCTTCTATGTCTATTCCTAATTCTCTGGCTATTTCCCTATACCTATTCCTTATAGTCACTTGAGTTACTCCAGAGACTTCAGAAATTTCCCTCTGGGATCTTCTCTCTCCGTTGATATTTGCCGCGATATATACTGCAGCAGCTGCAATACTTGCAGGATCTTTTCCAGAAGTTATTCCAGCTTTCTTAGCTCTTTCCACTATTTCCATGGCAGCAGTCATCACTTTACCGCTGAGTCCTAGTAATGAGGCTATCTTCATGACGTAGTACTTAGGGTCACTGGCAGGAACTTCAGTAACATCTTCCCTTAACAAGAGCCTATAAGCTTTTCCTATCTCTTTTTTATTCGCAGATGTTATTTTAGTTATTTCATCTAATGTAGTTGGAATATTCAACTTCCTACAAGCAGCATAAACTGAGGCAGCAACTACTTCCTCGATGCTCCTACCTTTTATTAATTTTTTATCTAAAGCTTTCCTGTAAATAATTGCGGCCTCTTCTTTTACAGCTTTTGGTAAGCCTAAGTTATCTATAATCCTCTCAAGGATAGTCATTGCCTTGACTAGGTTTCTCTGCTCTGAGGTTCCCACTCTTGACCTTATTTGTAATTTCCTTAACCTCATTGCCTTTATTCTATCTTTAGCCTTTACATCCATGTAAGTTGAAAGCCCCATATCGTGAACTGCTAAGTTAATCGTACCTGCTCTGCTTCTCTCCCTGTTTTCTTCCTCAGTATAAGCTCTCCACTCTGGTCCTTGATCGACAACTTTATCTTCTAGGACTTCTCCAGTCTCTGTACAGATGTACTCCCCCCTATTAGCGTCAAAGACTATTTTATCCTTTGGGCATATTATTTCACTACTCATACTGGTCACAGATTTACATATATTGTCTTTCTAGTTAATAAAGTTTTCTTTATAAAATGTAATCATGAGTTTAATGTTGAATATAGATAATATCTGTTAATTTCTATTTAATGTTAAAACGGCATACTCTTATAACCTTTGGGTTCAAATTCTATAATGATGAATAATGAGAATTAGTGTTGAAATAGAAACTAAACATGAGAGTAATGCGTTATTAGTAGTTTTATCCGATCCTTCTTTCGTTTTACCCAATCTATTTCCTCCAATTAAAGAAGTTAAGGCAAATGACGGAAAATATACTTGCAAGGGAAAATTCTTAGGCATGCCTTTCGACCTCGTCGGTAATTATTACTCCTCTGATGAAGGTAGAGTAAAATATGCCTTCACAATAAATAGAGGAGGTACTGGTAACTTAGACTTCTTAATTGAAGAGCATAAAGTTATATTAACATTTGACTACGACGGATGGTCTGAAAAGATTTCTAAGCTATTCCTTTCTAGGTGGATAAACGAATTTAAGAATAATTTCGAGGAAAAAGTTAGGTTAAAAAGAATTGAGAATAAAATCTAAGCTATCGACTCTATATGAATAAATAACAACATTGAAGTTATAGCTATTACAATTTTCTCTGCAGATTCTTTACTTATTATCGTACTTTTCTCCCTTAGTTTTACACGTCTCTTCCCTACGCTCAGTTCTCCTTCTCCTTTATGTACTATTAAGGATACTGAGTTGTTTTTCTTAAAGATTATTTTCTCTCCAGGCTTCATATACATTATCATATCTGTAGCATCTTTTGAAATAAACATATCATTTTTTATTGAAATTATTTCTTGTTGCTTCATAGGTGCTAACTACCCTTAGTAGTATATTTATTTTTCCCAGAGTCAAGGTTGAAAGTGATTAGATAACGTAAGATTAATATTAGAAAATTTTTAAGAACTCCAAGATAATACCATCTTAAGTTTTTATAATGTTTACATTACTAATTAGATATTACGTATATGATATTATTTAACTTTCTATTATAGTACGCCAATTAACTTTGTTAAAATAATCATTTATAAAATTACGTGAGAGCATTTTATAACCTATGACGGAGAATTTATAATATGTCACGATATTCTTGGATGATAGGAGGAGCACAAGGATTAGGAGTAGACACTTCAGCAACAATCTTCGGTAACGCAGTAGCAAGAGCCGGTTATTATCTTTATGGAAATAGAGAATACTACTCAAATATCAAAGGAAGACATTCGTATTTTCAAGTAGTATTCAGTGAAAAACCTTTACATAGTATATCCTCCACTATAAATGTATTAGCAACTTTTGATGCAGAAACAATATTTCAACACTTTACAGAAGTTACCGACTTCATTATTTACGATAAAGGAGTAGAAGGAACCAATCTAGATATGGTAAGATCAATGGAACCAGAAATAGCTGATCAAGTAAGAGATCTATTAACAAAAAACGGGTTAGGCGATACTGTAAAAGATGTAATATCATTTCTTGAGAAAAAGGGAGTAAAAACAATATCGATTAATTACTTAGAATTATTGAAAAAAGTTGCAGATACTTATAAATTACCACTCTCCGTAGTTGAGAGAGCTAAGAACATTATAGCAGTTGCTACTTCAATGTCACTCTTTGGCTTTAAATTGGAGTATTTAAAACAGGCAATATCTTCCTTGTTTAAAAACGAACTTTTCGTCAAATTCAATACGATGGCTGCAGAATTAGGGTATAGTGCAGCAGAGAATCACTATAAGTTACCAGAAATTCCCGTATCAAAACCAAGAATACAGGTTGACGGAAATACAATATCTGCAATAGGAAAAATGGCAGCAGGACTTAGGTTTCAATCGTATTATCCAATAACTCCTGCAAGTGATGAAAGCACTTACATTGAGGCTAATCAGAACCTCGATATGATAGTAGAGGCAGGCGAATTAAGAAAAGGCGGAGCAGTAGTTGTTCAAGCAGAAGATGAATTAGCAGCAGTAAATATGGCCATTGGTGCAACATTGACTGGAACCAGAGCAGCAACTGCAACTTCTGGCCCAGGATTTGCTTTGATGTCTGAGGGAATAAGCTGGGCAGGAATGAACGAAGCACCGTTAGTTATAACTTATTACATGAGAGGAGCTCCATCAACCGGTTTACCAACTAGATCAGGTCAAGGAGATTTAAAATTTGCACTCAACGTAGGCCACGGCGAATTTCCGAGAATAATTGTTGCCTCCGGAGATCATGAGGAAATATTCTGGGATGCAATATGGGCTTTCAATTTAGCAGAAAAATACCAGACTCCGGTAATCCACGTAATAGAAAAAACGTTAGCTAATGCTTACTCTGTATTTGATGAAGATCACATACTGGGTAAGAAAATTCCAATAGAAAGAGGAAAAATAGTAAAGCCTACTGGAGACTTTTTCAACCGCTTTGAAATAACTGAAGACGGAATTTCTCCTAGAGCGTTCTTAGGAGAGGCAAGTATATTTCATGCAGGCGATGAACATAATGAGGAAGGACATATAACGGAAGGAACAGAAAATAGAATAAAAATGTACGAGAAGAGAATGAGAAAATTAGAAACTGCTGATAAAGAAATTCCAGAAGAGCAGAGAGTTAATGTAGTAGGCAACGGGAATATAGTGCTATTAACTTGGGGTTCTCCTAAAGGTGCAATAATTGATGCAATGGATGAGTTAAAGGACGTTATGATGATCCAAGTGAAAATGTTCAACCCGTATCCTAAGAATTTGATGAAAAAGCTCCTTCAAGGTAAGAGTATGATAATTGCAGTTGAGAATAATTATTTGGCTCAAGGAGCACAAATATTGACTGAAAATACTGGAATATTCCCTACTCATTATATATTAAAATGGACAGGAAGAGCTATAACCAAGGAGGAAATAATTGAAAGTGTAAAGAAAATTGTTGAGAAAGGAGAAAAGAGGGTGGTGTTAAGTGCAGGAGCGTAAACCCGTATTTGTGGATTGGTGCCCCGGCTGTGGAAACTTTGGAATATTAAGAGCAGAAGAAATGGCAATAAGGGAACTAGGAATAGATCCTAAAAAAGTTGTAGTAGTTTCAGGAATAGGATGCTCTGGAAAGATACCGCACTTCATACAATTACCTATAGGAGGAGTGCACACACTTCACGGAAGATCTATAGCTTACGCTACTGGGATAAAGCTATCTAATCCATCGTTGGAAGTAATAGTGAACATTGGAGACGGAGACGGCTTAGGAATAGGAATGGGACATTTTGTTAATGCAGGCAGGAGGAATATTGACATGACGGTAATAATACACGATAACGGAGTTTATGGATTAACTAAAGGTCAGGCTTCACCTACACTCCACAGAGGTGAAAAAACTAAGTCTCTACCAAGACCTAATATAAACGATGCAGTAAACCCGATCTCGGTAGCTTTATCCTCAGGCTATACTTTCGTTGCTAGAGGATATGCATATGACATAATGCACCTTAAAGATTTAATGGTTAAGGCAATAAAGCATAAAGGCTTAGCTTTCATAGATATCCTACAGCCTTGTCCTACTTATAATGATATAAACACTAAGGAATGGTATGATAAGAGAATTTACAAGCTAGACAGTGATCCAACGTGGGATCCAAAGGTAAAGAGCGAAGCTGAACAACAAACTAAATTTGAAAGAGCAATACTGAAAGCCTTCGAGTGGGGAGATAAAATACCTATTGGAATATTCTATGAGAATGAATTAGTTTCAACATTCGAAGAGAGAATAATGCAAAATGTACCAAATTATCTTGATTATTACCCAGCAAAACAGGAAATAGAGAAAAATGGTGAGGCTACTACTAAAATAGATGACCTGGTAAGGGCAAAGAGAATTTAACGGGGTTTATTAATTTTAACAAGTTTTTTATGATTAAGATTTAAAACTTTTAAAGTCTGTTTTTATTTTATGTCTCAACTTTCTATTCTCCAAATAGCCAAAATGCCAGATAAGGAAAGAGAAGAAACAATGGGTAAAATGTTTCAACAACTTCTCCAAATGAAAGATGAAGATAAAATAGCTAACTTAAAAGCGCTAATACAAGAAATGGCTGAAAAAGCTACTGACGAGGATTACATAAATCTGTGCAAAACTAACCTCAAGCTTGCTTCAACGTTACCAGACGACGTTTTAAAAGCATTCGTACAATTAAGAATGCAGGCATCATCTCAATTACCTAAAGAGCTTCATGATAGAGATATGAAATTCTTAACTCAAGCACTAGAGCAAGTAGATCCTCAAATAAGAGAAAAAATAACAAGGAATATGCCAAAATGAAAATTTTTTATTAAAATATACTTCTTGCAGCATAACTTATACTTTCATTACTCATCGGATGTTGATCTGCATAATCAGCCATCTGCCTAGCTGTTAAACCGTTTGCTACTACAGTACCTATTTCATTTATCATTGTTGGTGCATCTATTCCTATTATCCAGCCTCCAATTACCCTTAAAGATCCTCTTTCAACGAATAATCTAATTTCACCTTCTGCTTCATCATACATTTGCGCTCTCGAATCCTTAATTAATGGGTAAGACGCTTCTACTATCTCTATTCCTCTCCTTTTAGCCTCCTCAGGTAAGATCCCAACATAAGCTATTGAAGGAATTGTAAATATGGATTTAGGTACACTCTCAAAATCCATGTAATCTATAGGAGTCCCTGCAAGTATATTATGGGCTGCAACTAAGGATTGCCTTACTGCTGAATGGAAGAACATCGATCTACCGTTAACATCTCCTGGAGCATAAACGTTTTTTACACTACTCACTATAGTCTCATCAACCATTACACCACTCCTTCCAATAGCTAAACCGAGTTTCTCTATTCCTTTAGGATATACGGGCTTTCTGCCAGTAGCTAACATAACTAAGTCTGCTGTAATTTCCTTCTTCTCGGACTTCTCTGAATATATCACTTTATATTCGTTCTCTCCTACCTTTTGTACTTCAATGACTGGAGAGTTAAACTTAATGTCTATATTCTTATCTAACATTGAAAGTAAAGATGAAACTAACCTTGTATCCAGTCCTCTAAGAACTCTGTCTGACCTAACCAATACATGAACTTTAGTACCTAGAACGTTCATAATTGATGCAGTCTCTAGAGCAATGTAACCTCCACCTATTATTACCATTTCCTTGGGTAATTTCCTTATAGAAGTCTTGTACTTGTAAAGATCATCACTAGTTATACAATATTCTGAGCCTGGAAACCTCGGCACGAATGGTCCACTCCCACTAGCTAAGATAAGGTACTTGTACTCTATCTGTGCATCTTTTTCTCCTTTAATAATTGCATGATGATTATCTATAATTTCTACTTCTCCTTTGTAAAAATCCACTGAAGTCTCTGACAACTCTTGTTTATGTTGCTTAAATCTGGTTTCTTGAACAAAGTCCTTGTGATCTTGAACTTTTTCAAACGAAACTACTTCATTAAAGCCTAACAGTTTTCTTGCCCTCAAATAAAGGTGAGCCAACTCCCTCATAGTTTTAGACGGCACACAGCCCTGATATAAGCAATTACCTCCTAACTCTCCTTTAGGGTCTGCCATTGCTACTTTTAAACCTGCCTTATTTAACCTAAATGCCGCAGGGTAACCGGCTCCTCCTGCTCCAGCTATTAGAACATCAACTATCATATGTTAATTACAAAGTAGAGATTAAAAAGAATTCTTATACTTAAAGGATTTAGATGACTCATTCTTTAAAAATAATACGCAAGGTTTATCCTTTTGGAAGACATATAGAATTTGTGAGCGTCTCTAGTGCACTTCAGCTTGCAATAGAAATACTACAAATCTTATTCTTCATAGTGCCTTTCCTGTTTATCTTAATGATGATGAGAGCAAACAGAATAGCTAATAGGCATAAGAAAGTCATCAAATACGTGCCGAACATAAGGTTGGAAGATTTATACGACCTAAAAGACGTAAAGGAGAGATTAGGAGAAATTGCCGAAGAAGTCAAAAAAGGTAAGACTTACGGTATAGTACTCTTCGGTCCACCTGGGACTGGAAAAACCAGCCTGGCAAAGGCTATTGCAAATAAATTGGGATGGAACTTCTTCCAGTTAAATGCTTCTGATGTGCTGAGTAAATGGTATGGTGAAAGTGAGATTTTACTAACTTCGTTTCTTGATAAAGTTGAATCAAACCAACCTGCAGTACTTTTCATTGATGAAATTGACAGCTTTACAATGAATAGGGAAAGCGACGTACACGAGGTTACACATAGACTAATAAATATTCTCTTAAATAGAATTCAAGAATTTCACGATAAAGGAGATAAAATCCTTATTATAGGCACAACTAATCTACCTCAAGAAATTGATGAGGCATTCCTAAGGCCAGGAAGATTTGATGAGGTAATTCATGTTCCGTTGCCCGATGAAGAAAGTAGGAAAGAAATATGGATGGGGTATATTAAAGATCCCAATATAGATTATAAGCTTCTGGCTAGAAGATCTGAAAGATTTTCTCCAGCGGATATTAAACTAATTGTGGATGAAGTTAAATCTAAAATACAGAATCCTATAACAGAAGATTACCTAAGATTCATAGAGAATTTCAAACCGTCAGTAAAAATATCTACCTTAATAAAATTTGAGAATTTAGCTAAAAAATATTCAAGGGAAAAGATACTAGAGAAACCTTTCGGAGTTCCTGATGTTACATGGGATAATTTAGGAGACCTAGAAAAAGTTAAAGAGATCATAAGAGAATCCATAGAATTGCCAATAAAAAACAAGGAATTCGCTGAGAAACTAGGTATAAAGCCAGTAAAAGGAATGCTACTTTACGGGCCTCCGGGGACAGGTAAGACGAGTATCGCTAAGGCTATGGCAAATGAATTGAAAGCTTCTTTCATAATCTTGTCTGGAGAAGAAATTGCATCAGCTCAATTTAAAGCTCCAGAAGTTATAGCAGAGAAATTTAACATAGCAAGGGATAATTCTCCTGCAGTAATTTTCATTGATGAAATAGATATGATAGCAAAGAATAGAATGTTTAATGAATGGAGAAATGCTTTAACTGAACTGCTGACTCAAATAGACGGAATAAGAGAAACTGATGATATTATACTTGTTGGAGCCACGAATAGGCCTTGGGATTTAGATCCAGCGATTCTAAGACCCGGAAGAATTGATAAAATAATTTACGTACCTCCGCCGGATTATGATGGAAGAATAAAAGTTCTCAATGTGCTAGTTAAGGGATTACAAGTTGATGAAAAAGTTATAGAGAAAGTTGCTAAAATTACAGAAAATTATACTCCTGCAGACTTGAAATTAATAGTAGATGAAATAAGGAGGAATTTACTTAAGGAAGCTTCCATGACTAACACCCTTAGAACTGAAGTTACTATGGATGATTTTACAAAGGTCCTGGAAAAAGTAAAACCAAGTGTTACAGAGGAAACACTCAAGATGTACGAAAGCTTTAAGCCTAGGCTTTAGGCATGAAGTAAGATTGATATTGGAACTAAGGAGTACATTGCTAGTAATACTACGCTCTCCTTTATGGAGAGATTATTATTATTAAAGAGCATGAACATTATAAGACTGACTAGTATTAAAGATAAGAGAGAATAATTAATACCTATGAACACTCCTTCAATTCCTCCTAAAAATCCAACTAAACTTAAGGTAAAAGAACTCAAGATTATAGTCTCAACTATAAAGCTTAAGGTCATTTGAGAACCTATTTCTGGGCTTAATAAACTCCCTTTTATTGCAACTATTATATCCTGAATATTTAGCGCAATAGGCAATAGGAAAACAGTGAAAGCCCACTGAGGCAAGAACTTTGAAGCAACTGAAACTAAATTATTTGAAGAAATCCAAAGAATAATTATTCCGAAGATCATGAAAAGTAAGGGCTTAGTAGAAAGATTAACGTCATGAAGTCTGAATATTAGATAATAACTCAAAATGAATAGAGAAGCAATACCTATTGCAAGATTTATTTTTTGTAATATAAAAATTGATATTAAAATTCCTATTATTACTAGAATAATTCTCCTTTCTTTAAAATTAGCAATACTGATTCTCCTTTTCCTCCATTTTAGGAAAACTGATACGCTTACTATTGCTATACCCAGTGTATAAATTGTAAGCGTAGTTACGAAGAATGAAGACAAAGCTAGATAAAAATTTCTGTGAAAGAGTAGGTTACTTAAAACTATTAACTCTGGCAGAGCCGAAAGAGCTCCAAGCATGAAACCTTGGTGTATTATTTCTTTACCTCCTCTTACAATCAACTCACTCCCCATGTAAAAGCCTAGAGCAGATAATATTACTTCTATAAGGTAATACAGCACAATAATATATTTATAAACATTATCCTATAAGCTTTTCATAAATATAAGTTTGAAAACATAAAAAAGAAACGACGTATTTTCCCAATACTTTTTAAATGTAGAAACTAAAAATTAAAAATATAAAATTAAGACAGGAGTAAATCTTGAATATAGTCAAGTTCGGCTTTAATTTTCTTGTATTTCTGTGCCAAAATCGATAGAGAAAATAATATAACTCCGAATTCTCCCTTAATAGTAATAGTATCCTCGTACGAGATATAATCCTTATTTATCATCTTTTTAAGATTTTTAAGTTCATTCCTTAGTTTTAATAGATCCTTTCTCGCATACTTGTGAGACAACGCCAAAATACTTACTCCGTATATAGCATCATTAATTCTCCTTTGTAAGTCTTTATCAAAGATTGTAATCTCCATTTATATCATATATATCTTAGCTTTGTATGTTATAATTCTTTTCCAAATATATCTTAGCAAAAAGGACATCCTAAGCTTACTAGATATATACAAGCTGTAAATACTGTTTACTAAAATTATTTTTTATCTCATGAGAAAGAATATCTATGGATAAATACCTTCTAGCATTACTAGGTGAAGCAGGAGCTTCTGGATTAGCTAAGGCATATTATGTTAGATACAAAAATTCTCATTTTAGAGAAGCGTTTGAGAATGAAGTGTCCCATTGGAATTACTTTAGAAATTATAAAAGATCTATTTTAGAAAAACCAACTTACTACGCACTTTTTGTATTCGGAATTTTGACTTCATTATTAGGTTTTAACGTAGTTAAGAAAGTAGTAAGATTCGTGGAGAACAATGCAATTAAATTTTATGAGAGAAATTTTGCAATTGATGAAGATATAAAGAAAATATTGGAAGAAGAGAAAAAGCATATGAATGTATAGCACAAGATTATACTTATGACTAAAATCCTTAATATCAAAGACACTCCTAACGGTAAGATAATTGAAGGCTTGGTACCAGCAAAATGCATTGTAGGATTCTATAAAGTTAGAATAAGAGTAATAAACAGCAAAATGGTTGAAAGTGAATGCAATTGCGGAAGTACTCTTTGTCCTCATGCCGTGAAGTTATATTTGTTTTATATGGCTCATGTAAAAAGAAACGAGAATTCAATAAAAAGATGATTTTGAGTAATAACATTTAGATTTCACTGTTCATACAATACATTGGATGAAAATTGACGACGTTGTAGAAGATCTTGGTTTTCATGTTGAAAAATCAGAAAATATAGAGAGGAATTTTCTAAAAGATAATTTCTAATTGATGTAATAGAGGAGAATAATGAACGGATTCGCTATTATGTAAGGAGAGTAAATTGTAGAGACCTTGATCTCGTCAGAGAAAAAATAAAGAGGAAGAACCAAGAAATCTTAAGGGTTGATTACGGGCATATGCTTTCTCTCAAACAGTTGTAATATAGTTGTAGTAAGGAAACTAAAGAATGGAAAAGATGAGAAATTATGGAATGAACACTTAAACATGATTAAGATAGCCGACTTAGTAGTATAAATTGCCCTTGGACGTTTGTTTAAAGATTTTTTGCCGAACGCCTCCGTTAAGATAAAATTATTTGAGAAAATCGTTTTAAGTTCAACACGAAGTTTAACAAGTGAAACTTCTAATAGTAAGGTATGACGAAATAGGAGTAAAGAGCAATATAGTGAGGAAAAAATTAGAGAATTTGTTGATTTCCAATCTGAGGGCTTCTGCAAACTACTTTAACTGTGGCGAAGTAAAAGTAGAAAAAGGCCAAGGAAGGATATACCTTGATGGTAACGTAGATTGTCTAAAAATTTCCTCTTCTAAAGTATTCGGAGTAAAATCTGTAAGCCCTGCAGAGAAGATAACTTTCCAAAGTTTAAATGAAATAACAAATTTTGCAGAAAAATTATGGAGTAAGAAGGTAGATGGGAAAAAGTTTGCAGTAAGAGTCAGAAGAGTAGGAAAACATGATTTCACTTCAATAGAAGCAGCAGCAAGAATAGCAGATAGATTTCAGGGCAAAGTTGATTTAGAAAATCCGGAAGTAGAAGTATTTGTAGAAATAAGACAAAATGAAGCTTACTTTTATGACGAGATTATTAAAGGACCTGGGGGATTGCCTTTAGGATCCGAAGGAAAAGCTCTAGCGTTAGTATCTGGCGGTATAGATTCTCCAGTGGCTTCATGGATGATAATGAAAAGAGGCGTCGCATTAGATATACTTCACTGCAATATATCTGGCCCTAACAATTTGAGTATGATATTGAAAGTAGTAGATAAGATAAAAGAATGGTCTCAAGGTTACACTCCTCAAGTGTTCATAGTGGATTGCGGAAAAATAATGGAAGTAATAATGAAAAAAGTCGATGTTAGGCTTTGGTCTGTTGCATTCAAAAGAGCATTGTATTTAATAGCAACTAATTACGCTAATAGGATAGGAGCTAAGTCCATAGTTACTGGTGAATCTTTAGGCCAAGTTTCGTCTCAAACACTCTCAGTCCTTAGTGGGCTTCAGTATAAGATAGATAAACTCTTTCTTAGACCACTAATAGGCTTTGATAAGGATGATATAGTAAAGCTCGCAATGGAAATAGGAACGTTCGAGCTTTCAACTAAAGTTCCAGAATACTGTGCAATATTTTCTCACAAACCTAGAACCAAAGTCAGTATAGAGGAAATAGAAAAAATCGATGAGATATTAAAGGAAGCAATTGAAGATACTGTGAAGGAAAGCGAAATAAAAAAGAAGAAAAAAGAAGAATACATAGTTTACTTAAATAAATTACCAGAATCATTACAAAACACAATTATTATTGATCTTAGAAAAGAAGAGGAGTATAAAAAGAACCATTTACCCAGTGCTATAAGACTAGATCCTTGGAATGTTATGGATTTCGTTCTAAAGAGCGGTAAAGACAAAACATACATACTCTATTGCGAAAAAGGAGTGGTCAGCGGAGATCTTGCGTATAGACTTAAAAAAATGGGATATACCGCATATGCCTTAAAGAACACTATGCTAACTGCTTAGCCATATAAGGCCCGCACCTAGTGTATCCTTTTTGCTTATAATACTCCCTTGCTCCAATGCCGGAAAGCACTAGAATCTTTTTAGCGTCAAATTCCTCTGACGAGATTCTTTCCGCCTCTTTAAGTAAGGCCGATCCATAGCCTCTGTGCTGATAGGCCTCATCCTTTTTCTCTCCTATTGGAACTTCTTCTCCATATACGTGTAGTTCCCTTACAATAGTAGTTCTCTCGTTTATCTCTTTCCTATGAGAATTTGCAGGCTTTCTTAACCTTAAATAACCTACTATGAGACCGTTATCACTTTCAAATGAAAGGAAAACTTCGGTACCTCCGCTTGCTTCGTAAACTTCCTTATGTAATGATATACTATCTGGTCTGATTTTTCTATGTAACCATGCTATTCCGACTTCCCTATATCTTATTTCTTTAATTTCTATTCCTTTCTCTTTAACTCTCCTCTCTACTAGTTCTCTTAAATTGCCTTTTTTATTACCGGCTAATATGATATTTGCAGGTATATCGCGCTGTATCCTCATTATTCTTACCCACTTCGGCATATAACGGTAAGCTTCGGAAATTATTTCAACTAAAGTGTTAGTATCATAAGGAGTATAAAGCCCTCTTTTCCACAATTCGGCTAAAGGCGCTGTTTCAACTACTAAAGTAGGATAGATTTTTAACATATCCGGTCTGAAATCCGGATTAGTAAAAATTTCTTTTAATGCCTCTAAATCTTTATCAGGATCTGAGCCTGGTAAACCTAACATCATGTGGTAAACTATCTTAAAACCAGAATCTTTCAGTATTCTTGTAGATTCTACGTTATCCTTAACTGTATGTCCCCTATTAACCTTTTTTAATAAATCATCGTAAACAGTCTGAACTCCCAGCTCAACTTTAGTAGCTCCAAGTCTAAGCATTTGATCTGCATGCCACTCTTTGCCCCAATCGGGTTTAGTCTCTATAGTCATTCCAACACATCTAATCTGCGCTGTCTCATTCCTCAATTGAGCATCTTCCAAATATACAAAACCACTCTTCTTCTTTTTAGGGAAATTGTTCATTGCCTCTAATGCGTTAGTAACGAACCATTCTTGATAATCTAAAGGCAAAGAAAGAAACGTTCCACCCATTATTATTAATTCAACTTTATTTGGAAAATGACCATTATTAAAATACTGTTCTAACCTTGACCTAACCTGATAGTAAGGGTCAAAATTGTTCTCTATTGCTCTCATTAAAGTAGGCTCTTTGCCGTAGTAACTTTGAGGGGTATTATATTCAACACCTCCAGGACAGAAAATACATTTACCATGAGGACATCTATGCGGATGAGACATTATAGAAACTGGAGCAACTCCCGAAATTGTTCTAACTGGTTTTTTAAGCACAAAGAAAAAGTTTGTATTCTACATAAAATATCTTATTCAATAGTAATAGAAGGCTTTCCTTTTCTTCTCTTTCTTACTACTTGTTGTTTTGTTTAACATCTGTGTTGAATTCTTTAGTAGTTCATACTCCTTTATCCTTGCTAAAGCCTCTTCAGGTTCAGTTACTCCTTTCAGCATCTCTGCAAGACCGTTTTCACCCAGGTAATTCAGCCAGGATACTATGTGACCCTCTTTCAAGTGGTATTGAAGTGCGGCAGGATCCTCTTTAGACAGCTTTTCTACCTCTTTTTCTAGTTCTTTTACATTATACGCAACTCCTATTACTTTATCATACGATTTGAAATAGAAGGGCTCCATTGTATTATTTCTTTTATCTTACGAATTTTTTAAGTCTTTGGGCTAGTTGTCACTTTTTCTACTACTTCCAATTCTTTCTTTTTTGTCTCAGGAATGAGAAGCAAAGTAATTATACTAGAAATTAGTGCAATCAAGGAATATATTCCTATCATAGTTGCTAATCCGTATTTTGAAAGCAATAATGGAAAAGCAGTAGAAACTAGTGCTGCTGAGAATCTATCGACGCTAACACTTATTGCTTGACTAGTGCCCCTTATTTTTGTAGGAACTATCTCTGGAGTAACCATAGCTGAACCTATTATTGACGCAGGACCCATTGCCGAAAATAGATAGTTTAGAAGGTAGAAAGTGAAACCTAGCAATGCTGCTTCTCCAACTAACGATTTGGCAGCGCATAACGGATTTGGAGGAACACTTATATGTAAACCGAAAACTGAAGGATTATAAAGCAGTAGGAAATACATCATTAGCCAGAAGGATACTCCCGCATAGCCTATTATTATTAAAGGCTTTCTACCTACCTTATCTACTGTACTCATACATATAAGCTGTCCTGGAATTCCTGCGGCTAATTGTGCAATATAAGTGAATTCTATTGCAGAAATTCCAAGATTTCCTGCTATAACTATAGGCCCATAAACAGAGAAAGTTGAGGAATACATATCGTAAAGCATCCATAAAATTGATGCCGCAATTATGACTAAAGTAGACGATTTCAGCCTTTTAATGAATGGAGTATTATCTTTAGCTATTGTAAGTTTCTTTCCTAACTCTTTTTCTATTCCTTTAATATCTCTTTCTAAAGGTTTTACTCTACTTACAAATAATACGGTTTCATATATCCTCCTCCTCAACAAAATAACGGAGAAGGCAGGAATTGCTCCAAAGCCTAATAAAATCCTCCAAATGAGATATGAAGGTAAGTTCAAAAGGATTAACGTCTGTTCTACAAGCGCAGCAGCTACTGCACCTAATCCCCACATGAAGGCAAAGGTTATAACCATGAGCTTGCCCCTACTTTCAGCCTTAGCGTTTTCGGCTACTATTATTGGAGAAAGAACGTAATCGGCTCCTATTCCCATACCTAGTATTAATCTTGATATAAACAACTCTAGAATATTTAGCGAAAATGCCTGCATAAGTGCACCTATGCTCATTAAGGCAGTATCTACTCCGTACATTATTTTTCTCCCCTGTCTGTCAGCTATTATTCCGAAGAGTAGTGCAGACAATGCCGCACCATAATACGAGGAAGCTATTATGAGACCTAAAGTAAGATTAACAAAATGAAAGGAGGACGAAATAAAGTAATATGCGAGAGAAATTGAATATAAATTATAGCCATCAGTGAATACTCCCATGCCAGAAACTAAGACATTTCTCCACTCCAGTTTCATAAAATAAGTATATACTCACTGTTTATAAATCTGAGTATTTAACAATTCATAGCACAAGACAGATATATTTCAATTCAAAAGAAATTTGTGAAAATGAAGGAGGACGAAATAAAACTAATGAACATGAATGCTTACGAGCACATAGTACATAGGAGGAAACCTATAGAAATTAGAGTAGATGATAGCCCTGCAGCTGATATAGGATGTGGATCAGGTCAAAATTGTAAATTATTAAAAGAATTTGGAATATGTCTCGATTTGGCAGAAAAGCAACTTAAGGAAGCTAAGAAGAGAGGTTGTGAAAATCTAATTCAAGCGGATATGGAATTTCTTCCATTTAGAAGTTCTTCCTTTGCACTTTTAATGTATATTGCTTCAATACATCAATTGCCTTCTCCAGCTAGAGCTTTAGCAGAAGCAAATAGAGTACTTAAAAAAAGAGGAAAGATTATTATTACCGTTTGGCTAAGGCAGATCAAGTTTTTATTTAGAAGAGAAGTTATTTTAAAATCAAATATAAACGGAAGAGAAATAATGAGATATTATAGGCTATACTGGCCTTGGGAGCTAAAAAAGATATGCGAGAGAAGTGGATTCATTACGTCAAATTATAAGATTTACAGAGCAAGGTCAGTAGTTCCTAATAATGCCTTCTATATTGGATATAAAAGCGATTGATTTGATCTTAGCTTAACTGCTTTTCATTAAAAATAATATTCGGATATTTCCTTATTCACCTATGGATAATGAAATCAAAAAATGGATTCAAGAATTAGGTCTAATGGTAAATATACCACCACAAGCTAAAGAACCTTTTCATGTGGTAATGTATCCACCGCAAGGCGGAGGACCCACGCTGGAAGTAGTGAGACCAGTGAATCAAAACCTCTATATAGTAATCATGGGGGTAGGAATTCACGAAATCCATCAGAACGCATTAAAAGAGATGAAAGAGGATGAAAGAAGGAAATTCCTAAACGAATTAAAATACGATCTATTGAAAATGGGTGTGGACATAATATTCATGCCAGTAGGACAAGAAATACCTAATGCAATACAAGTTTCGAGAGTTCTATTGCCAGATAATCTTACTGCTAATGAGTTCGTTAATGCAGTATACACAGTAAGGAACGCCGGTCTTTACATTATATTCAAATTCTCTGACACATTCGGTGCCCCACAAGGTAAGGGAGGAAATATTAGGTATATTTAAACCATTTTTACGCTTATTGTTTTCTTGCCTTCTACTCTTATTTTATCTCCCTTAGATATTTTATAAGGTCCAAGAAAAGCTCCTAACGCTATATAGCCTTCCATAAAGTCCTTAACAAGACTTTGCGGAGAATATGAGGGTGACCCAGTAGCTGTGTATTTATCATTTATGAATAATTTGAAAGAACCATAAGGTGGCTCAATTTCCTTGCCTACAAATAATCTCCCGGCAAAGGCGTCGTCTGCTATAACGTACTGTGTGGGCAAATCCCATGTTTTAAATCTTGTTGCTGGGATCTCTAGGCCTAAATATATTTTTGATATTTTGCTCCCTTTAACAAGGGCTATTAACTCTACTTCCAATTTATGAGTTTTAAACCAAAGCTCAACATCTTCATTTGTAGTTATCATTGTCTTAGTTAAAACTCCAATAATTCCTCCTTTTGCTATCTTATATCCTCCCAAGCCTTCATAATCTATAAGCATTTTAGAGAATTCTTCACCGACTTTTTTGCCTTCTTCTTCAGTAAGAGGAAAAGGATCTATTTCCTTTCTCTCCTTATATGCTTGAAAAAGTTGTTCAGCTTTTTCCATAAGGGAAAAAATAAAAAGTTACTTATAACATTATCTTCATGATTGCATGTACAAGAGACTGTTATGATACTTGTATATTCGATAATAAGTATAAGCCTTTGAGAATATTTCCGATTAATGGTTTTACTTGCTCCAGGGGCATAGCAGATTTAAAAAGAAACTTTATCAACAGAGTTTACTCTACATATTATGAAGGAAAGGAAATAACAATAGAAGAAGGAATAAAGATCTTAGCAAAGAAAATAATAGAAGTAAAACCAGAAGAAACACTTCACATTGACTACGATGGAAATCAAGGATTATTAACTTGGTATTACCCAGCAAGACTATGGAATTATTTAGGTTCTAGTTCCACAGATTATTCAATATGCAGTGCGGAAGGACATGAAGCAATTAAAGCCCATTATGGAAGTAGTTTTGGAGCTTTACCAGAAGACTTTGTTAAATTCTCAGCAGTAGTTTTCTGGGGAAGCGAGGCTTCAATTAGTTTTATTCATGGTTGGAGAATTCTCAAAGATAAGTATAAGGTAACAATCGACGTTAGGAAGAGTGAAACTGCTAAAAGAAGCGAAAAGTGCTACATAATAAAGCCTGGATCTGATGTCTACTTAGCTATAGGAATAATGAAGAAACTTTTAGAAAAAGGGAGGATACAAAATAAGGAATTGCAAGATAAGGTATCTCCTTTCAGTTACTCATTAATAGAGAATGTAACGTCCTTAAAAGAGAAGGAAATAGAAGAGCTTGCAGATTTTTATTTTGAAGAAAGACCTTTAACAGTAATAGGCTTTGCGCTAGGGAGGAGTTTAAACGGAGGATACGCTATAGGTCTAATTTCTCTTCTACCTGGACTCTTGAATATAGAAAACGGATTTTTCTACTCTAATAGCCAAGGCTGGGGAATAGATTTCGATTATCTTAGAGGAAGTCATCTGTATAAATCTAAAAAGATTGTAAACATGGGAGAAGTAGGAGAAAGGATAGACGAATTTAAATTAATCTTTGTCTGGAACTCCAATCCTTTGCATTCTTTACCGGGATCAGATAAAATTATGGAAGCTGTGGAAGAAGGAAAAGTTTTCTTAGTAGTGCACGATCCTTTCTGGTCTGAGACTGCAAAATTAGCGAACTTAGTTTTCCCAGGTTTAACTTTCCTTGAGAAAGAGGATGTGGTGTATAGTTATTGGCATAATTACCTGATTTATAATGAGCCGATAATAGCCAACCCTAAAGGAATTAGTGAAGTAAACTTAATGCATAAGATTGCTAAAGAATTGCAGATTTCTAACGACTTAATTTTTGAAGATCCTTGGAACGCAATAGAATTCTCATTGAGGAATACTGGAATCAAGATAGATGAGCTAAAAAAGAATAAAATTGTTAAAGTTTCGCCTAAACCCGCAAGGAAGTTCTCCATAGATCCTTTTCCTAAACTTGAAGATTTAGAATTTCCTCAAGGGGAGTTTTTAGTTTATTCTGCTCATCCAAATTATACTAATAGTCAGTTTAAGGAAATCTATGGCAAGAGAAAACCTATCGTCTTTAATTCAAAATTTGAAGGTGAAGGGTTCTTACATACCGAAAGAGGACGCGTAAAAGTTATCTTTAAAAAATCGGACGATATAAACTCAAATACATTTTTCTTATTTAAGTCATCTCTTTTTGATTTAGAAGGGAAACCAATAAATTCCATAATAAAGGGAAATAAGGGCAAATTTGGAGGAACTCCATTGTTAAATATTAAAGTTCAGGCAGAGCTTATCAAGTAATTTATAATAGCCGAAAGCCTCTCCTTTGGCAGTGACCTAAAATCTGATTAGTAAAAATAATTCCCATCGTCTAATAACAGCGCATAAAATTTAATACGATTGGATAATATATTTTATGAAAATTATTAGAAATTTCTAAGCACGTATGAGATCTTTTATATTTCCACAATATTACCTCAGGAATATCATCACGATATTAGAAAATAATACGATACAAATAATAGAAACATGTTTTATTTATGTCAACTATTTGATACAATATTCCTAATACTCTTTACTATGAATATCATGAAGTATATTTTTTATATTTATGAAGAAAAAAAGACACTTAGTGCTGGATTTATAATTGCAAAATGATTTTGGGTCTACCGTTTAGGGTGATGAGAAGTCAGATGTATAACTGATTATTTAACACGCTATACCCAGTCTTTACACTAAAAGCTTAGACAAGTCAGTATTTATGGGCATATTACTGAAGGAATGATTGCTGAAATACTTACGTTCCATCTGATTGGAAAATATTTAGAAAGAAATGATGAAAGGGAAACTAGTTTCAGAGCTCTACTGTTAAGGGGAAGCAGTTATATAGCAATAAGAATATCTATAATCTTACTATCATCATTCACAGAATTGCTTAGGAATGCTATTTTATCCATTGGCTGTAGGTGTAGCGTTTTCTGCATATTATTCATCAAATACGCTTATTTTTAAGGCTTTAGGCGAAAGAAGTCTTGGAGTATACAGCGCACTAGTTGGAATAGCACTCTTCTTACGATCGTTTACTTCTGGTTTCATTTCCACAAGATTTGGATTCATTACAGACTTTGAGATTGTCTGTATATTATTGTTTATATCAGTTACTATATTTAAAATTCTAGAAGAAGGATGATTTAAACTGTTTTATTCTATTCTATATAAAGTAAATATTTTTTAATTATAATGACAAAATTCTTAAATAGTAAATTATCAACCGACTTTTAATGGCTGGGGAAATTAAGTTAATGTTTGTCACTGACTTGCATGGATCAGAAATTGCTTATAGGAAAGCATTAAATGCAGCAAAAATGTATAACGTAGATTACTTAATAATAGGAGGAGATGTTACATCTAAGAATATAGCTTTTATAGAAAGGATTGATGATAAATACTATATTAATGGTAATGAAGTAGACATAAAAACCGTTTATGAAGAAGCTAAAAAATATGGATATTATGTTCACGTTGCTTGTAAAGAAGAGATAAGGAAAATTGAAGAAAGTAAAGAATACTATGAATCTGTAAAGAAGACTTTAGTAGAGAAACAAATAGATAATTGGATTAAAATAGCTGAAGAAAAATTAACAGGTAGTCATATAAAAATTTTCTGGAGTTACGGTAATGATGATCCACTATACCTCGATGAAATATTTTCCAAATATAATATAAGAGATGAGGGAATATTCGAACTAGAAGAAGGTAGAGCAAACTTCTTGTATTTAATATCTTATGGATATGTAAACCCTACGCCGTTTAAAAGTTATAGAGAAGAACTAGATTCTACCATATACATAAAAGGGGAAGACTATCTAAAGAAAATAGATGACCCGACTAGAGTAATATTAAACTTTCATGCGCCGCCATATAATACTAAGCTAGATATCGCAATAGTTAATGGTAAGAAGAGAGAGCATGTGGGTTCTAGAGGAGTCAGAGATTTGATTGAAAGATACAAACCGTTACTTGGATTACATGGCCATATAGTTGAATCTCCTGCGACAGATAAGATAAAAAATACTATTATAGTTAATCCAGGAAGTTTAGCACATGAAGGAACTTTAAAATACTCAGTAATAGTTATAGAAAGAAAACTTGAAGGCTTACTCATCAAATATAAAATAAAAGGAACTGCCATTTTATCGGGGTAGTCATCTTATGAGAGAAGGAAGTAGCAATATTGCAAAGAGTAAATTGAATACTACGATTATCGTTAGTACTATATATAATCTATTTTTCTCATGAGCGAAATACGCTAGAGCTAATGCAGTTCTAAGTACTGGTATTGAAACAAGCACAATTAAGCCTAAGTATATAAATGAAAGTCCGCTTATATTACTAAATCCTTTCACAATGTAATTAATGCTAGCAATTGAAGAATTTACATATGAAGTTCTTGAAAACAGTACAGACTCGGAGTAATTAGAAGCATGACCTTCAACTACTATTATAATTACTCCAAGAGCTACTAGAGCTATACTTAATATTACTCCTATCCTCATTATCATTCCAGTTACGTAATCTAGATCCATTAGTAGATCCCCAATCCCCTTAATATCATTTGTATACCTAGGAATGCTAATAAGATTGTAAATATTGTCCTTATTCTCTTATTCTTTAGTTTAACTAAAGTTTTAGTACCTATGAAAGCTCCTATTAATACACCTATGCTAGTAGCAGCTGCTATTAAAGGTTGTATGTATCCGAAAGCCCAATATATTCCACTACTTGTCGCAGCAGTTACTCCTATCATGAAATTACTTGTAGTTGTGGTAACCTTTATTGGTAAATTCATAACATAGTCCATTCCTATTACTTTCAGCGCTCCGCTTCCTATTCCGAGTAATCCTGAAACATAACCTGCTACAAACATTACTAATGCCCCTTGAATCCACCTAACACCCAAATAATCAACTTTCTTTTGTAAAGCCATATCGTAATATTCGCCTTGCATTTGGAAGAACTTAGTAGTCCAATCTGGATCAGAATTCTTGGGTACCTCAAATTTCCCTCTCTTAATCGTAGGATATACAGAACCTAAGAGAACTATTCCAAATACTACGTAAATTATTGGTTCTAGATGGTGAGAATAAATATATGTTACAGTTAAAGATCCTGCTATAGCACCTGAAGTTGTTGCTACTTGCAAAGATGTACCTATTTTTAAATTAATTATCTTATCTTTTAAGTAAGCGCTAGCTGCACCGCTAGATGTAGCAATTGTAGAAATTAAACTAGCCCCAGTAGCATATTCTATTGGGATTCCATCGTATAAAGTTAATATAGGAACTAAAATTGTACCTCCACCTAACCCTGTTAATGAGCCTAAGTATCCTGCTATAAGTGAAGATAAAAGTACTGATAAAAAAAGCGGTATTCCAGTTAGCATTGTACTCACTACGTGAATATTTGCTACATTTTTTATAAAGTCACCTATATCTTAGATAAGAAAATTGATTTATTTTTATTTAAAATTCATAATCTAAACGATACTACAGCCTTCTTCTTCTCTGCCTTCCAATCTACATTTACTGGCGGTAAACCTTGCTTGTTTCTCAAGTAATTATACGCTGACAATGCAGCTTTAACTCCGTCTGCAGCAGCAACGACTGCCTGTTTATAAGGCACTTGAGTTATATCCCCTGCCGCAAAGACTCCTTCCATCGAAGTTCTTGCTAAATCATCGACCACAATTTCTCCTTTATCATTCAAATTAATCAGTCCCTTTAAGAATTCAGTGTTTAACACATACCCCATCTCTATTATTACTCCTTCTACTTGCAATTCCTTAGCTTCCTTAGTCTTTAGATTTTCTATAACTATTCCTTGAACTTTAGAATTACCTTTAATCTCGAGTACTCTATACCCTAAGAAAAGCTGAATACTCTTATTGGATAAGACAGAGTTGACTAAATCTGGTTCTCCTGCAAGCTGAGAACTTCTTGAAATATAATATGTTGGTCTAGCATATTTACCTAAGAGTTCTACTGCATCTAAGCCTGGATCTCCTTCTCCAACTACTGCAGCTGGAACGTCCTTGAAAAATGCGGCATCACAAATAGCACAGTAAGATACTCCTTTACCTTTTAGTTCATTTTCTCCATTGACCTTTAACTCTCTAGGAGATTTCCCGAAGGCTAAAATTACAGTCCTTGCTTTATATTCTCCCTTTAAGCCTTTCAGAATAAATATATCTCCTTCTTTCCTTAATCCGTTTATTTCCTCACCGTAAATGAACTTTGCACCAAATTTCTTAGCTTGCGCCTCAACTTTTGAGGCTAAACCTAGACCAGTATCAGCACTTACTACAGGATAATTTTCTACTAACTGAGTTAAGTTAAGCTGCCCTCCTAAATCCTTTGAAACTACCAAAGTCGACATCCTTTGCCTTGCAGTATATAACGCTGCACTTAATCCGGCAATTCCTGCACCTACAATTACTACATCATGAATATCTTCTTGCATAGTATATAAAGTAGATTTAGTAGTAAAAAAATTAATGTATTTAGTCAGTTTAGACATAATTTGTATTTTTATTACTTAAGAAGATAAAAGCACATTTTAAATCCTAAATAAACAAGTAGTCTACGAATGAAGTTAGGAATAGTTTACAATAACTTCCTTGCACCTAAATTTGCAGGAGGAGGAGCTATACATTCTTATGAAGTAGTCAAGAGACTTTCCAAATTTTTCAATGTAGTATATTATCCTTCTAGTCCTGTATTTTCTTGGAATAGAGAAATAGTGCTGCAAAGAGCCAAGGAAATTGAAAGAGAAGGAATAAAAGTCTCACCCGAATTTTATTCAATTTTAGATGATCAAGAGAAGTTTAAAGTAAGAGGTATCAAAAAATTCCTCCTCTCAGATAAGATTGCAAGAGAGGTTTCTAAAAGGTATACTGTTGATGTAGACTTCTTATATGAGCCCGATCATACTTCTTTTGATATATTTTATTTAGGAAAATCAACTAAGTTCGGGTTGACATTGCACGAACCTTTATTTTATAATAATTCTTTAAGATACTTAAGGAGACTAATTAAGTTCTATAAATTTAATCCTTATACTGGAAAAGGATTTTATACAAGATTTTTATATAATGAATTGTATTCCAAGCCAAAATATAAAAGGATACTCAAAAAATATAAGCCAACCTTCATAGCCGCTGTGAGTAAAGGATCGCTAGAAGAGAGCGGACTTGAAGGGGAAGTACTTTTTCCTGGAAATGCATTTGATAGCGAGCTCTTAAAGCTTAGGAACGGAGGAAAGGAAGATTACATAGTTTTCTGGAGCAGATTAAACCAAGATAAGGGTATACACGAGATTCCAGACATTATAAAGAGAATACAGAGCAAATTATCTAAGAAAGTTAAGTTAATACTCATGGGAAGATTTTTTGATAAATACAATGAGAGGTTATTCTGGAATAAAGTGAAGAAATATGGTTTAAATGTTGAATATTTGGGCTTCGTATCTAAGGAAAGACTATATGACACTGTATCCAAAGCAAAGCTCCTTATTTATCCGACTCACGTGGATGGGTTCTCTTTGGTAGTTCTAGAAGCGCTAGCAGTAGGAACTCCTGTAGTTGCTTACGGAATTCCAGCTATAAGGAGCGTATATAGCGGCCTTAGCGCAGTTAAGATAGTTAAAGAGTTTGACCAAGAAGACATGAGTAGAAAAGCTTGTGAGATCCTTTCTTCAACTGAAGAAGATATTGAGGAAATTACAAACGAACCAAAGCTTTTGGATTTCCTTAAGCTTCATTCCAGCTGGGATAATGTAGCCAACGCTATTAAAAACATTATTGTAAAATATTCTATTTAACTATTCTTCTCCTCGTTATACACACTTACAACGTATTCCCAGAATTCTTCTTTGAACCTGTTTTTAGAAAATTTAGAAGCAATCTCCTTCATTTCATAGCTTTTGTAAGAATGTTTAACGTAAGCTTCCTTAATTTTACTTTCAGCTTCCTCTAAAGTGGAGTAGGCAAACTCTGGGACTATTTCTGCTGCTCCGCTTTCAATAGGAACTACAGGAATTAAGCCAGCGGCCATAGATTCTACTACTGGTATTCCAAAGTGCTCTCCTTGTGTTGGATGAAAATAGCAGCATGCCTCTTTCATAGTCTGTATTAACTGTTCTCTACTAGCGTTTAAAATAAAGGTAACATCAGCATTAAGCTTTGATTTCAGCGATAATAACTCTTTATAATATTTTTCGTCACTTAGATATCCTACTATAACAGCAGGTAGGCCTACTCTATAAGATAATTGGATAGTCCTCTCAAGGAACTTTCCTCTCTCTATCCTTGCAATAGTTAGAATGTACTTACCTCCTTCATGAAATGCTTTAAAATACTCTTCAACATCAACTGGAGGATAAATAACTTTAGCTTCTATTCCATATAATTTTTTCCAAGTATTAGCAGAATAAAAGGAGTTTGCAACAAATTTAGCTTTTTTCGATTCATTTTTTAAAAACTTTAGAGAAACCTTAAAGGGAAATCGGTATAATCTCCAGAATAAAGACTTAGAATATTTGCTTACTTCAAATGGTGATGCTCCACCATAAATTATATGAATTCCCCTACTAGATAAAGGAATCGGAATTCCCGTAAAATTTAGATAAATATCAGTTTCTATTTTTCTCGCAGAAAGCCAGACTAATAACCTTTGATATCTGTCTAATCTAGAGAAGTTAAAAGGTATATAATATTTTACTGGAATATCCTGATTTTCTTTAGGTTTAGAGAAAGTCGAGACTACAAAGTCTACTCTCTTCTCCTTTAACATTTCTATTGATGAAAATACTACAGAACCTTCACCACTCTTATTACTTAAGTTGTGAGCCACTATAGTTACTTTCATTATATGAAGAATACTTACTTTTTTAATAACATTATCTTACTTGTTATGATGAATAATTACATTTCTGTAATTACTATTGCTCATGACAGGAAAAAATATATAATTGATGCTATTAATTCTGTATTAAAGCAGAACCTGGATAAAGACCTTTACGAAATAATAGTTGTTAAGAATTTCAAAGATGATAAAATCGATAAATTTCTAGAAGATAATGGAATATCTAAGAATTTCATAACAGAAGAGAAAGGAGTAGGCAAAAAAGCCGCTATTGGTGTAGATAACTCTTCTGGTGACGTTATTTGCTTCCTAGATGACGACGACATGTTCAGAGAAAATAAGCTAAGCACTGTGATCAACGCGTTTTCAAGGATCAGTGGATTAGTATATTATCATAATAACCAAATAAAAATAGATGAAGATGGCAAAATATTAGATAATCCCCAATCTAGTAAAAATGAAATAATCTCACAAATATCCGAAAAATCGATCGCGTTCGTATTTAGAAATTTTGGTGAATTCAATTCCAGTTCTATATGTCTAAATAGAGAAGTACTTGATACAAAAATGCTCAGAAAACTAGATAGAGCTGTGGATTATTTTTACCTTCTTTCAGCCTTAAAAAGTAGTGGAAAACTAATGTTAGATTTTACTCCACTAACTTATTATAGAGTACATAAGAGTGCAATGCATTTTATATCAAATTCCTTCAAGGAAATTATAGAGTCAGCCTGTAGGTATTATTATGAACAGAGTAAAGCTAAGGAGATTATTCACGAATATTTTAAAGATAACAGTTTGCTTGAAAAAATTACTAAGGCAGACTTTTACACTTTTAATGCGATATCCTCCATATTATGTGGCAAATCGAAATTTTTACCTATTAAATATTCTATTAAAGTACTAGATAATCCAATTTACTTTCCATCATTTAGAGCAAAATTATTTTTAGCATCCATATTAAATTTGATATCTAACAACTTGGCAAAAGAAATTTATGCTAGAATGTATCTAAGAAGATTTTATAGTTAGTGAAGATAAAAGTAACAAAATTGATCTCAGTAATCATTACTGCATATAACCGGAAAGAATATGTAATGAATGCGATAAAATCGATTAAAAATGCTGATGAAATAATTGTAGTTAAGAATTTTAAAGACGATACAATAGATAACCAATTAGTAAATGAGCATAAAACTAAGGAAATCTTCTGTACAAATAATAATGCAGGCTATTTTATGGCAGAGGGTATCTCTAACTCTTCTGGTGACGTTATTTGCTTCCTAGATGACGACGACATGTTCACAGAAAATAAGCTAACAACAGTTTCTCAAATATTTTCCAGCAACGATATTATCTTCTCATACAACTCAAGGTATATCATAAACGAGAAAGGAGATAAAGTGAACGAAGAAATCCTTGCTGATAAAACTATAGACAGCAAAAATGTAAGGTACTTATTTAGAAATAGAGTATACTTTAACAGTAGTTCTATGTGCATACGAAGAAAAGTTTTAGAAAAATATCTAGAAAGTTTATATAAAATTAAGCGCCTTGTTGATAATTTCTTCCTTTTATCAGCAGTTTCAACACAAGGTAAAATTAGAATAACTTCCCAGAAATTAACATATTATAGATTTCATTCGAGCTCATCAAGGCATATAACTAGAAATCTTGAAGAATTTGTAAATAATAGGGTAAAATACTTTGATGATGCAATTCATGACAATGACATAATGATGGAAACTTTTGAAGGAAACGCCAAGTATGCCGCAGAATGTAGCAAAAAGATGGCAGAAATTCAAAAGTGCATCCTAGAAGGTAAAAGGTGTAAAAACTTCATACTATGCGATATTTACTCAGCAAAAACTTTAACATACACTAATTTGTCCTCCCTTGTATCATTATTTTTACCCAATTTACCAAGAAAAATTGAGTTCAATAGATATATACAGAATACTAATTGAAGAGAGTATTATGAGAATTACTCTTACCTACACCCCTATATTCCAGGGTAAGTTTAAAATATCCGTTAGGTAAATCTTCGCCATCAATTATTGAATATCCGTATTTATTTGCAATCTCTGGAGATCTTTCTAGCACATTCTCAGAAATAACTATTTCAAGATTTTTAACACCTAGATTTTCCTGTTCCTCTAAAAAATCCCTAAGATCGCCTATATTAGTTATTATCTCTGTCATGTTTTTTAGTTATGTCAACAATTATTTAAAAGTATGGAAGTACTTGACAAGCTTACTGAAGGATTAAAGCTTTTCTCTACGGAGATAGCTCACGTCCATACTGAAACAGCTTTAGAACCTGAACTAGGAAGTAAAGTTGATGATTTGAAAATAGATGAAAGACTAAAGGAATCTTTAAAAAGTATCGGGATAACGAGACTTTATAAGTTCCAAGAGAAAGCGCTCGATGAAATTGAAAAGAGAAAGAACGTGCTTATAATTTCTGGCACAGGGACGGGAAAAACTGAGGCGTTTCTCATACCAATTTTAGATTTTGCATCAAAAGGAGAAAAGAGCGTTATAGTTTATCCTACTAAGGCATTAGCAAGAGATCAGCTAAATAGGATTCTAAGACTAACAAAAAGCCTTCCAATAACTGTAGGAGTAATAGATGGAGACACGCCTAAAATTGAAAGGGACAGACTTTACGTGAACCCTCCAGATATATTAATAACTAACCCAGACATGATCCACGTCGGATTGCCCTTAAGCCCTAATTTCAGGAAATTGGTTAGATCTGCAGAGCACTTTGTATTTGATGAAATTCATATATACGAAGGAGTTCTCGGTTCTCATCTTAGAATGATAATTGATAGGCTGAAGGAATTTACTAACGATATTCATGTAATAGCATCAAGCGCTACAATTGGAGCTACACCTTATATGTTCCAGGAACTATTTGATGAGCCCGGAGAAATAATTGAAGGAACTAAACGAAGGAGAGGAATGGCAGTTCACGTTCTAGTTAATTCTAAAGGAATGAGCAGATGGACTTTAGCGTCATATTTAGCTGCACTATTAATAAGGAACGGTTTTAGGACACTAGTGTTTACCGACTCTCAGCAAATGGCAGAAGTTACTGCAAAAATTGCTGACAGATTTGGAGTTAACATGCAAGTTCATAGGGCCGGTATACTGCCTTCTGAAAGAATAAAAATCGAAGAAGACCTAAAAAGCGGTAAAATAATGGGAGTAGTAGCTACTCCTACTTTGGAGCTTGGTATTGACATTGGTGATCTTGACGCAGTAATTATGGCTGAAGATCCTCCGAGCTATTCAAAATACGTTCAAAGAGCTGGCAGAGCAGGAAGGCGTAATAAAATAGGCTATGTTATAACAATACTAGGAGATGATCCTATAGATTCTTATTTCCTGAGAAAGCCAGAGGAGTTTTTCAATAGGAAATTAACTCCATTGCCTTTTGATACCACAAACCTTGAAGTCATAAAAGTTCACACTGCAGCTTATCTCCTTGAAAAAGGAATGATAAAGCTTGATAATCTTCCGCCTCTTTGGATTAAGGCTTTAAAAGAATTGGAAAAAGAAGGTAAAGTTAAAATCATTAATGGTGTAGCCTACGCTATAAAGCAAACTAAAGTTTTTGTAGCAAACTCTTCTTTAAGGAGTAGCGGACCTATAGTAAAAATATTTAATGGAGAAAAGAAAATAGGAGAAAGGGAACTTCCGGTTGCACTTTACGATATTTATCCTGACGCTGTATATTTAGTCTCAAAGAGAACTTACATAGTTAAGGATGTAAACATAAATAACTTAATAGCAAGAGTTGAAAGAGCTGATAAGGATTTACCTTACTATACTAAGCCTCTATACGACGTGGATATGGTAAATTTTACAGAGATTGAAAGTAGGAAAGTTTACGGCTTACCGGTTAAATATGGCGAAGTAGAAGTTAGAGTTTCAGTACACGGATATGTAATTCATGAGCTCTATGCTAAGAAAGAGACTAAAGGAAATGAAATAGAATATGATACTCCTCTAGTTTATACATATAAAACTAAAGGACTAATTATAAAGCATCCGGTTCTTGAGGACTTTTCTTTAATAGACGGTATGGAGGCTTATCATGCAACAGAGCACGTATTAATTTCTGCAGGAAGAGTTGTTGCTGGTGCTTCACTTACTGATCTTTCTGGAATAAGTTATCCTAGTGGTCATGTAATCGTATACGATTCTACAGTAGGCGGTAGCGGAGTTGCTAAACTGCTTTATAATAGACTTGAGGATGCTTACGAAGTCGCACTAGATATAGTAGGTAAGTGCGACTGTGAAGACGGTTGTCCTAAGTGCGTTTACAGCCCATACTGCGGTAATAATAATAAAATGCTATCTAGAAGGAAGTCCTTTAGATTAATCTCAGAAGTAATTAAAGGTAAAGCTACCTCATGCGATAACATGTGGGGAGATAGTGTCAGCTAATTATCTTCTTCAATTCTTCTAGCTCGTTTAATGCAACTTTTTCCCAGCTTGAGTGTTCATCTAAAAATTCCAAAAGCTTTCTACCGTTTATTATTTTTTCATATTCTTCCTTAGACATTTCACAAATTTTTCTTACTTCTCGTATAAATTGTGTTAAATCACCTTCTTTAACTAGTTTAACTGCATTAAGATCCTTGTACACACTCCTTACTCCAGGAATTTCATATGCAACCACTGGAGTTCCCAAAGCTAGGGACTCTAAAATGACTAGGGAAAAGGAGTCTGAATGGGAAGGATAAACCAACACTCTAGCTTTGCTTACGATGTCTACTAATTTATCTTGAGGAACAAAGCCCAAATATTCTACGTTTTTAGGTTTATTTTTCATAAACAGATTTTCCACATTTTTATCTGAGAATTTTCCCATTACTATCAACTTCTTATTTTCATCCATTTTATTCCATATTTTTAAAACATCTAGAGCTCCTTTCGCTGGGCTTAATCTCGCATAAAAAACTGCATAGTCGTCTTTTCCTTTATCCCTAAAGTTAAGAAGTTTCTTATCAAAAGCGTTAGCAGGCCTTAGCACTTTAGTGCGTATTTTTCTCATAAATGGATATACTTCAGTTAATTGCTCGGAAACAGAAAAGGCAAATTTTACTTTTCCACTGTTAACTAATTTTATCCATTTTCTTCTCCTAGGATATGATCTTAGGAATGTTACAAATAATGCATACGCAATTCCGCTTAATCCCATAGAGCTATATGCATTATAAAAATGTGATAGATCTTCAGTTAAGGATCCTAGAAAATTTTCAATATGAATTAAGGCACCTATATTTCGATTATTTGATATTTTAGTCAAAAAATCTACCATTTGAGGAAATTCTTGTTGAGCATAGTAAACGTCGGCGTCGATTTTACCTATTATTTTCGCTATCTCTGCATTTAATTTATATTGAGTAGTATTACTATATATATCAAATCTCATTTTTGAAAGTTTTATTAGGACTTTTTTTATGGCTTTACTATTAATTACTTCATTAACTTTCTCGGGAATCTCTAAACCTAATGATTTTACTTCGTGATACATTTTCTTCCTAAATTCCTCATCTTCTGATGCCTTCCTCATATCTCCAAGGAGGGGTATGTATATTAGTTCATCAACGTATTTTCTCCAGAACTTGATAACTTCCCTATTTCTTTTAACTCCACCACTTCCTGCCTCAAGGAGGTATGAGTGTAAAAGAATCCTCATTAAATAGCTAACTTTACGTAGAAAATAAAAATTACCTCCTAAAGGTAAGGCACTTATAAAAGAAAAATTATTAGCATAGCTTTAGAATTACTTTTTATGGAATCACTAGAAAGCTTATTTTACTCATCAGTTACGTCTAAAAATATTGATAAATACATAAAAATTACTAGTGAAGATGATATTAAAAATTTGCCTAGTAATACTGATGCTAAATATGAGCATCTTAGAGGAAACGTCTCATCTAATGCAATTGCAGACTTATCTGAACTAAAGGGAATTCAAGATTTAGGAGACTCTATTAAAGTTCTTGCAGGAACTAAATGGAGGGAAACGATAAGATACTCTCCAGAACTTTGGAGCTTATTGGACTTCAGCGTAGGAGGAACAATTAGCCTTGGTGATGAAGGCTTTGGATATAATGAGTTTGGAGAGATTGTAAACAAACTTAGCGTGGAAGCTTATTTAAACGGAGAAAAATACGTTGGAAAATATAAAGGAGGAATAATTTATGCAGTATATATTAAAAAGGAAAATAAACCGCTGAAATTTAAGGGATATTCTGCCTCAGAAGACGTGATAGTAGCAAAAGTTAAATCCTTACTTTCGGAGAACGTTTTACCTTTTAGAGATATTTCAGTAATAAAAGATAATTCTGGAAGTAGACTAGTAGTTTCTTATACGCAGATAAGAGAAATTCTTGTAAAGAGATATATTGACGGTTTTTCGGATTTCTCGCCTTTTTACCCAGAGTTATCTAATTTTGGTAAATTTCTTTACATAGGTAAAACTGAACTGAGAAATATATCTTCTGACTTATTAAAAAATGCTAAGTACGCTTACCTTACTTTTAGAGGAAGCTCGGTTTATTATATTATATCCTCGGACACAGATCTGAAAATTTCTTCCGGTCAAGTTTACTCTTTTGATAAGTTTAGTGGTTGCGTTTTGTGCGGACGATGCGTAGAAGTTTGTCCCCATAGTTATCAGAGGGACTCATTAGTTTTCTCACCTCTAGGTTTCTTTACATTATCTTCAATAGGTAAGGAAACCGAAGTTAGTAATTGCCACCTGTGTGGAATTTGTGAAGATGTTTGCCCGGTTGATTTAAATATAGTAGACTCATTAAAGAAAAAATCCACTTTAAATGGTAAAACTCCAAATATACAGTTAAATTTACCATCTGAGAAGAGCATAGTTTTAACTGCTATTTCTGATCAACTGTTAGAAGATGCATTGAAAATTATGAAATACTTCTCATTAAGAGGCGTAAAATTAGGCATAATAACTCTTCCTGATCCATTAGATAAAATAGTTAAAGGTGAAATTAACACAGATAACGCTAAAAAACTTTTAGAAGTTGTTGATGAAGCTATCACGTTAACTCCGGAAGAAGCTAGATATTTAATTCCTTTAAAGTCTATAAAAATTCTTGATATAACTTTTGCGTATTCCATGCTAGAAAATAATATAAAATCATTAATGAAAGACAGAAAAGTTCATTATCCTTGCTTCTATTCTAACGGAAAATTTTACGGATGTTCATACGAAATGCTAAATCTTGCTAATAAGGAAGGATATAGTAATAACAAAATAGATGCAGAGATCACGCTATGTCCGTTAGCGGCTAAGAGACTTGGAATTAAGAGCTATATTGATTTATTAAACATAAATCTAGATACATCTGATATTGATAAGCTTCATAATGAATTTAATGAAATGCTTTCGACATTGGATAAAGTGTTAGTAGATGCAGAATGGTACAAGGAGATAGAACCCAGTCTTTATGATAAAATATTTATAGAATCGATAGACAAAATTATTCAAAGTAAAAATTATTTTGATATATTCTATTATTATTTAAATATGGATAAGCTCAGTTATAAGAATGAAAGTGTAAAACAATTAATAAAAAACGAAATAGAAAAATCACTTAGATCTAGCTATAAATACTAAATGAGGTACTTCAGGCAATACTAGCTTTTCCATCGCTAATTTTACAGCATCGGGAGAGCCCGGCAATGCATAAATTACTTTATCCTTTATTATTCCTGCAGTTGCTTTACTCAAATAAGCCGCAGACTTAACTTGTGGATCTTCATAACTTAAAAACCTAAAAACTTCACCAAAACCTTCAACCTCCCTATCGAATATCCCTCTTAAAGTTTCCACGGTAACGTCTGTCTTAGAATATCCAGTACCTCCGGTAGACACTATAACGTCAACTTCTGGGTTATCTAATGCATCTGTAAAAGCCCTCAATATTTTTACCTTATCGTCAGGAACCAGTAAGTAGCCAATAAGCTTATGACCTGAGGTAATTATTTCCTGCTTAATAATATCTCCGGATTCATCAACTATTGGCTCTTTATTCTGCATTTTTTCATATCTTGAAGTACTTATAGTTATTACGAAAAAGTTTAGAACTTTAGGGGCTAACTCCCTGTGCTTTTTATGTTCACACATATATAATTATATGATTAACACTACATAATTTTTACTGTTTGGGCAACATCTAGGTCAAGGTCTTCAAACTTCTCTCTAGAGAGTAGAGTTCCTTTGACATAAAGCCTTAATCCTTCTTTCAATTCAGTATATCTTGTCCTAAAGCTAGTTAGAACATAACCTTCCTCGGTAAGGTACTTTACTGGTAAGGAAAAAGGTTTCAGGGCTCTCTCAATTTTTATTACTCCTTCAAATTTCTCCTTTTTAATTACTTTTCCGAAATCTTCACATTCGACGATTTTAAAAGTGTAAGGAGTTCCTTTATATTTACCTTCTAAAAGTCTATTAGCCTTTAAACGTGAAAAATCCTGCTTTGATAGCCCTTCAATTTCGTTATCCTTAACTTCTAATAGCGATGATGTTACTCCGTTCTTTCTCATATCAGCCAGAATCTCGTAGTTTTTACTATTAAAAGAAATTAAATCTAAATCTTCTCCTCTTTCTTCATAAAGATAACTTCCTGTTATTCCTACATCGAGAAATCTATTTATAAAATCCTCAAACTGTGGTATAGATATTTTAAAAGGATCTAAAACTTTAGCTTCAGCCAAAGGTATTAAAGGGACTTTGAAACCTATTTCTTCCATGTACTTCATTAAATGAGGGAATTTCTCCTTGACTAACTCTATTGCCTCTCTCATCTTTTTTATCTTTTTTTCACCTATTTTCCTAGGTACTGCTACTACGTACCCTTCAGGATGATAACAACCTTTTACTGCCCATATTATACCTTGATATTTCACAAAATACCCTTCAGTTACCATTTAGATTATTTTAAATACCAAGAACTTAGCGTTTTCTTTGTTGAAGGTAACAATAATAGGCTCTGGAATAGCAGGAAGTTCACTTTATTACATGTTTAAGAAAGCTGGATTCAGCGTGAAAGTTATAGACCCAAGAATTAGAAGGATCTTCCCTAGTTTAATTCACTCCCTTCTTTTAGTGGATAAAGATGTTTATCTCTCCAGCCTAGCCTTAGACTTTTATAAAGAATTCAGTGTTGAAACTAAGGAATTTCCATCTTTTACTATAGGAAATGTAGATGAAAAATTAGTAAACTTATGGGAAGAGTATGGAGTGAAGATAGAAGAGAGGAGATTATTCGATTCTCAAGGATTATACGCACTAGGAGGAGATAGGCTAGTTTACGTAAAGAAAATGATTGATAATGTACCAGTAATTAAAGAGAGAGCCTCAATCATAAAAAGAGGAAATACGGTAACTGTTAAGGTAAACAATAGTGAAGTAAACACTGATATAATAATTCTAGCAGCAGGACCTTGGAATAACCAGATTTTTGACGTTCCTACAAAGAGTTATTATTGTTGGGCTTCATTAACTCTAACCCAAAATAAGGAATTGGATAGAATGTTTGTTTATGATTACGAATTAAGTTTTTATTCTAGACCTTTCTTAGGAATAGGTATAAAAACGGCAATTATTGGAGATGGAGAGGCAATAGAAGCTAAACCTTGCCAAAGAATAAAAGTTAATCCAGAAGAAGTCATGAGTAAAGCTAGAAAGAGACTTGGTGACCTAAAGATTATTTACACTTCTGGAGAGTTTTGCGAAGGAACACCAGATATGAGACCTGCCTATGGAAGACTGTTGGATAATTTATATTTTATAGGGGGCTTTAACGGTTATGGTGCAGAAGTAGGCCCTGGAGTGGCAAGGCTACTTTTCAATTTTATAACTAAGGGAGACGAAGATAAGGATTATATTATAGATAGATTTAAAGGAATAAAGGACTTTAAAATAGGAAAAGAACCTCATGAACTATAAATCGATATATGCTTTAAATATAATTCTTCCTCATTTTTTGCATCAACTTGAAGATGTAACATCTGCTTTTCCTCACAATTTTTGCAATCGTATAATACCCAGCCTCCTATAAATTCTTCTTTAGAATAGTATTCTATTGCTCTCCAATGTTTCATTTCTATCATTTTTCTTAAAACTTTAAGGCTTAATATTGGAAACGCTACAAAATTAGGTAGTTTTATATAATATGGCTTTAATCTTTTTAAATATCCTGGATTGACTAATACAGACGTTGGTAAGAAACAGTCGTCTAGACTGCTGACTTTTATCATGTCAATATTACCTTTGTTATCGATGTAAACTGCGACACTTCTATACTCTTCTAGAATGTCTCTTAAATCATACCAAGATGGAGCAGGAGATCCAACTAAGAAACTTAACATGAAAATGATTTTATTCCCAGAGTTGTTAAAGTTAGTTGAATGTGATGATGTGACGGTTTACTGAGAAAATGAGGAGCGTTTCCCCTGACTGAGAGGTAATTCACATGAAACGCGATAATTATACTAAAGATTTGCATAATATTAAATGCAGGATAATATCTAATTATGGAAATCTACCTGAGATTGATGAAATATATAAAAGACTTATAGATTTCCATAAGTTGGGTTTCGTTAATATTAATCATTCAGCATTAGAGCTCATAGTTTCTTCTTATTTAATCAAAGAAGGTTTCAAAGTATCGGTAGAATATGAAAGCAATGGTAAGGTAATTGACATTTACGCAATAAAAGGTATAGACGTAGGAATAGAAGTTGAAACGGGCTTCGTTCCTCCAAGCTTTGCAGGAAAGCAAGAAGATTTCTTAATGAGTAGAATGGCATTAAAAATCGCTAGATACAGTAATTTAGCATCACAGTTTTATATTGCAGTACCTTCATATTATATTCCGCCAGTTCCCATAGAATTACTAAAAGATAGAGAAAAAAGAAGTGAAGAAGAGATAAGAAATCTAATGAGAATGATTAGAAAATACCACAATAGCTTGGACGTTAATTTGCTATCTCTGAAATCTGCTAAAATTGATGGAATAATAATTATAAATACTACTGACCTTAGGTTAAAAATATTTGATTATGAGGATTTCTTAAAGATTAAGAAGTACTACAGTGACATATAGAAAGAAGAAAGGAACGAAAGGAACCAAGATATTATCATCAACCTTACCCATTCTTTCCACCACTGTAGCCAAGATACCTGAAATTAGACCTGGAATAGAAAGAAAATAATATCCTAAAATAGATGAAACTATGAACATTCCTAAAGATCCCCACCAGCCTTTTACTCTTCTTTTGTACACATAATTTCTTATTATGCCAGTAACTCCATCTCCAAAAGACATGTAAAGTAAAGGTAATAATGCGACATATAAATACTTAGATCCTGGATCCCAGAAATTGGCAATTAAGATCCAGCTTAACACTAGTATAGTCCCGAAAGAGAAGGTAAACCATACTTCTCCTCTGTTTTCCTTATCTTGGAACCAGCTAAGAGGGTTCTTCTCTCTATGGAAAATTAAATATGCTGTTAACAGATAGGATAAAATTATAGGAAGTAAAGGCGATGAAAAAATAAAAGGCGAAAGAACTGCAACTACTCCTCCTCCTAGAATATGTATAGTTTTTCTCGCAATATAAATAGTAGTCTTTTTTGCAACATATTTCGATATATATAAAGTGACTACCATTACCCATATGGTAAGTGCTATAGCCCATACGATATCTGATAAACTAACTAACACAACATTTTAGAATCCTAAAGACTATTAAGTTTGAGCCGTGAGAGTATTTAAGTATAGTGCTACAAAAGACGGTTTGTTAATACCAGACGAAAAGAACGGCAAAATATTAGTCTACGTTGATAACTGGATTGTTAAAGCATTTGAAGGAGATAAGGAAATAACGAACTTAAATTTTTACCTTGATAACGAAGACAGAATCTTAATAAGTAGAATAAAAGAGATCTATCCTGATGCGAATCTCCTTCCTGCTTTAGCTTATCCCAATAAGGAAAGGAAATTAAGGTTAAACCAGCTACTAGGTAAGGTATTTGAAGATTATGTTTATTCTATTCTCTCTAGAAAGTATAGAGTAGACAGAAATCAAGCAATATTTTCCACAATAAGAGGAATTTCTACTCACACAAAACCAGATTTTATCATTGAAAATAAGATAGCTATAGAGGCTAAAACAAGACAAAGTAATCTTGAACAAGTAATGCAGTACTCCAAAAAATTCAAGTACGGCGCAATAATCTTTCCTTATTCTGGAAAATGCACTCCACCTAAAAATTGGATTTGCTTGTTTTACATAATGAAAGATTATAATAGACTCTACGAATGGATAGATTCTCATTTACTTAGTTAATTAAAGTAAAGACTCTAGATAGACAGATTTTTTATCTTACTCAAGTAATTTCATGCATGGAGATCGGAACTCCGCTTTTAGAAGGATCGAAGAAACTAATGCTTTTAGGAAGCGGTGAATTAGGTAAGGAAATTGCTATTGAAGCACAAAGAATGGGAGTAGAAGTAATTGCGGTTGATAGATACGATATGGCTCCAGCAATGCACGTTGCACATAGAAAATATGTAATAGACATGATGGATCCTTCTGCTCTAAAGTCTATAGTCAAGAGAGAAAACCCTGACGGGATTATAACAGAAATAGAAGCAATCAATACCGATGCATTAATTGATCTTGAGGACTCAGGATATAGAATAATTCCTAATGCTCAAGCTGTAAAAATCTGCATGAATAGGATAGAATTACGTAGTCTCGCTGCAGAGAAGTTAAAAGTACCCACAACAACTTATGCATTTGCAGAAAGTGCAGAAGAAGTTAAGAAAGCTTGCAAGGATATAGGATTTCCCTGTCTTATAAAGCCAGAAATGAGTTCAAGCGGTCACGGTCACGTCTTAATAAATAAGGAGGAAGAGATTGAAGAAGCTTACAAAGAATCTATTTCTCATGCACGCGGTAAGGGTAAGAGAGTCATAGTTGAAGAATACGTAAAAATAGATACCGAGCTTACTATTTTGACTTATAGATATAGCACTGAAAATGGAATAATTACTAAAACATTTTCTCCAGTAGAGCACCAGAGACCAAGTTATTATTATGTAGAATCTTGGCAACCAGCTACTGTGGAGGACGAAGTTATAGAAAAAGCTAAGTCTTATGCAGTAAAGGTAGTCGAGGAGTTAGGAGGAGTTGGAATTTTCGGAGTAGAGATAATAAAATCAGGAAATAGAGTACTCTTTAGCGAAGTTTCTCCCAGACCTCATGATACTGGAATGGTAACTATGGCTAGCCAAGATATAAGCGAATTCCAAGTTCACGTGAGAAGTGCACTAGGTTTATCTACTCCTGAAGTTAGATTATTAACTCCTGCAGCATCTCACGTAATTTTAGCAGAAAGAGATAAGTGGAATCCTAAATACCTCAATTTAGAGAAGGCTCTGGAAATCCCTGGAGTCCAAATTAGATTATTCGGTAAACCTTACAGTTATGAGAAGAGAAGAATGGGAGTAGTATTAGCTAACGGAAACACAGTTGATGAAGCTAGAGAAAAAGCTAGGAAGGCTTCTGCGTTAATACTAGTAGAGTAAGCCGTGAATTTCCTTAAGTTTTTTTATTACTTCGTTAACTTTTCCTTTCACAAAATTTGTTGATGAGGTAAAACAGCAATCATGAAGTAGATCCACTTCACTCATATCAATCCCCGCAAGCTGTGCTGTGGTTATTGTCCATATCCTAGCTGTTGCCTCATAGTTATATCCTCCACCACCCAGTAATATTATCTTGGACGAGAACTTGTTAGCAACATTTAAAACTTCATTTATTACTTCAAAGTATCCTTTAGTAGATAACTTAAGCTCTACTAAAGGGTCATCAAAATGCGAATCTCCCCCTTCAACAATAATTATTAGTTCCGGCTTAAATTTTTCCAGCTTTTTTACGGCAACTTCCCTAAATGCTAAAGTATATGCATCGTCTGCAGTACCTGGAGGCAAAGGAATATTAAGACTAAATCCCTTACCATTCCCTTCTCCTATCTCATCATAATTTCCTGTTCCAGGGAAGAAGTTTTTGTAGAACATGTGTAAAGATATTTTCAAAACTCTATTATCATCGTAAAGCAATTGCTGTGTTCCATCACCGTGATGCCCATCTATGTCCACTATGGCTACTCTATACTTCTTCTCGGCAAGTTTAGCTATCAATGCTACATCATTAAATACACAAAATCCAGAGGCAGCAGATTTCTTTGCATGATGAAATCCTCCTCCTATATTTATTGCCACATCATATCCTTTTTCTATCATTTCTAAAGCTTTCACACTGCCTCCAACTCTTAGAATTGCAGCCTCATATATTCCTTTAAAAGCTGGAGTATCTCCTTCATCTAAGTATCCTCTCCCTTCTAGACTCTTCTTTTTCACAAACTCTATGTAATTCTTATCGTGAATCTTTTCTAGTAAACTCTCTGTTACAGGCACTGCGTTTTCTAAATTTATGTCGTGGAAAAATCCTCTTTCTTCCATAAATTTTTTTGCCATGGATTCTCTAAGCGATTTAAATGGATGATCTTCAGGGAAGGAGTAATCTAAATAATTTTCATTCCATATAAATACGGTCTTCCTCAAATTCTCCATAGAAATTTTATTTTCTCATTATAAAAAGATTATACGTGGTAGATTTGGAAGAGTTATACGTTGAACCTCAAGTTGTGGCAAACCCCAATGATAGGTTAAGGGATATTCTACCAAAAATGAAAGAGAAAAACCAATGGGTAGTTCCAGTAGTTTTGCACAAGAAAGTTATTGGACTATTAACATATAAGGATCTTTTAAAAAGAAGAGTTAGTTTAGATGCTAAAATACTCACATTATCTTCACCATCAGTAACAATATGCGAAAAGGATGACTTTTCAAAAGTTATAGCTAAGTTTTACACTACAAAAGCTAGAGCAATTCCATTAGTTAATAAAAATAAGGAACTTATAGGCATAATTACTAGAGAGTCCGTTGTTAAATACATTTTAGATACTAATCAAATTGATAATAATAAGAAAGTAAGAGAATACATGTCTTCTCCCGCATTGGCAATAGATGCAGAAGAATCAGTTGCAAGAGCTAGATGGTTAATGATAAGGGATAACATAAGCAGATTACCTGTCACTAGAGAGAATAAACTAGATGGAATAGTGAGCTCTAGGGACATTGTTAACGCATTGTACTCAATTAATGAAAAGAAGAGATCATCGATACTAACTGAAGAAGAGAGAATAATGGCAATGCCAATAAAGGAGATAATGTCATCGCCAGTAATTTCAGTTAAGGGTTCTGACTCTTTAAAGACGGTTGCAGAATTGCTTTTGAAGAAGAACATTTCTGGTGCACCAGTACTAGAAGGGGATTTCATTGAAGGAGTTATTAGTACTATAGATATAATAAAGTCGCTAGAATCAAAATATAATTTAACAATGCCTATTGAAGCAAAACTAACTTCTGGATTAAAGAAGGAGGAAATTAAGGCAGAAATCGATGGTGTCATTGAAAGGTACTTAAGCAAATTAGAGAAAATGACTGATATTATTGACTTTAAGATATCGTTTAAGGAAACAGCAAAAAGCCAAGATAAGACCTTATACAAAACCACTGTAACGGTAAGTACAAAGGAAGGCAATTTCATAGCAAGCGAAACTGATTGGGATCCTATAGTTGCAGTAAAGAAGGCAGTAGAAAAGGTTGAGAATAATTTAATCAAAAAATTAAAAAAGATCGATAAAAGCAAAAAAGTAACTAAGGAAGAAGAATGAAAATTGCAGTAGTACAGCCATACACTGTTAATTCAGCTTTATCGCTTACAGAGAAGGCACTAATATCTGGAGCGCAATTAGTACTCCTACCAGAAAAATGGGTTAAAACTGTTGAAGAATTGCCGTTAAAAGATTTCCAGAGATTGGCAGTAAAATACACTGCATACATTATTCCTGGAGCAGTTGAGGACGGAGTATCGATTATAGCGCCAATTATAGACTCTTCTGGTGATATCAAAGGATTAGCTAAGAAATTACATCTCTTTAATAAAGAAAAGGAAAAACTAATGCCGGGAACATATTCAATAATTTTTTCTATTTCTGGAATAAAAATTGGTATTGCAATTTGTTACGATTTAGATTTTCCTGAAGTAATAAGAAAAATGGTATCGAGAGGTGCGGAAATAATCCTTGTGCCTTCTAAGATAAGCTATAATGGAATCGAAATTTGGAGAGAATACTTAAGAGTTAGAAGTCTAGAGAATAGAGTTACAATAGTAAATGCTAATGTTTACAATCCACCAAATTATCCAGGGAAAAGTGTAGCGTTCATGCCACATAAAAGAGATGACAATATAGTAGATTTACTTACTTTAGCGGAGTTAGGAGAAGAAGAAAATTTTGCAATAGCAGATATTAATCCTTTGTCTTATTTTCACATAAGGTTAGAAAGAATAAAGGAAATTAAGGATTTTGACGTGATGGAACTGCAGTAAATTTATTAGCTAAGATTTTAGTAAAATTTGAATGAATCCCTTATCGCTACGTAAATTATTAGATTCACCTCTAAAAAAGGATGCAGAAGATGTAATTAATTATTGCAATACTAATGAACTCGTACCAATACTGTCCTTCTATCTTGAGGAGGAGTTATTAAATAATTTAGTCAAGAGTCTAGAGAGAGAATTCTCGCCATTATATTCAGACTACAAATTTAACAAGACTTTCTTTATAAAGAAAGTAAAAGAAAAATTCGGCAATGGAAAAGAATATGAAGAATTCCCATATTATCTTGTACCTATAGGAGAAAGCAATAAAGTAATTATAGTTAATAACAATAACGTTCCCCCTAAAGCAGTCCCAATTGAAGGGAAGTTCAGATTAACCTTCATAATTCATCATTCTTTTGATGAACTAAACCAGTATATCTTGTCTCAATCGGATGATGATATCATAGTAGAATTTAAAAATAGTGAATTAGTTAATATTGAAAAGAAGAGAAATATATTCATGGATTCAAGATCCGTAGAGAAGATTGAAGAGTCTAAACTATTCAAGAGTAATTTGATAATACCCGAATCTAAGAATTTACTCCTTATTTCAGTTATTTCGAATAACGTCTTCCCTTATAATAATATCCTTACCGTGAATATTGAGGATGGTAATAAAGTAGAAATTAATATAAATGGCGGAAAGGCAAGCGAAGATGACGTAATAAATGGAAAAGCTCTTACTTTTGAAGAGAAGGCCAAAATATACTTCGAATATAAACAAAAGCAGATAATAAAGGATGAGATATTGAAAGGCATTATTTGGAAGTTAAGTCAGTAGCCTATAAAGTGAAAGGCTATTCCAATTAAGTGCGTAACTAACGCAGCTCCTATTGCTAATCCTGCCATTATTGAGCCCTTCTTAAGTGGGCTAACGTCACTTAATAGTCCTATAATCCCACCAACCATAAATGTAATAACTCCAGTAAACGCATAAGACGTAACAAGACCTAAAAGACCTCCGAGCCCTAAGAGAAAAGGAAGAATCGGAACTAAAGCTCCAAGAATATAAGAGATAGCAGTTATTTTAACGCTTTCAGAATCCTTATTTCCTTCATTTCCATCCTCTGAATAAACATGACCTAATAACGCCTTTAATTTCTCTTTCTTTAACTTGCTTTTTCTAATATCATTCTCCGAGCTAGACGATAGATATGCCCCTATACTCATTGAAATTGTACCGGAAATTCCTATTATTAGACCGCCTAAAGCTACAAGAAAAGGAGATACTAAAATACTTGAAAGACCAGAAACTCCGGCCAAAACTTCTATTAAACCATCACTTACTGCATAAATTGAGTCTCTTATCTTATCTACATTAATTTGAGTCTGAACGAGTAAATCCTCATGTACAAGCTCCTGCATCATTATTGACGAAAGCTTTTGCCTTTCCGTATCATTAAATTCTGCTACATTAGCTAATTGATAGTATTTCTCCGCGTCACTTATTTCGCCTCTTTCAACCAGTTTTAAAGTTAAAGGTAGACTGAAGACTCTTCTAAAAAGTTTAAATAATCTTATTTTTAATTTATCAAAGAATCCAAGTCCTTCCAGCTTTATTCCTCTAGAGTCTGCAACTTCTTTCCAAAAAGCAGCATGAGACTTCTCACCACCTGCTAACTCCTCTAAAACTTCTTTTACTTTGTCATTTTTCTCAATTCTTGCCAATTCCTCATAAACTGTAGCACCTAGAATTTCTTCCTTATAATTCTTCCTTACTATCTCACTTATCATAACATTAGATTAGAGTTGATACTATTTAAAAGTTATTCTATACAGTAGAGTCTGGAAATACCGTCTAATAATCCTTATAAAAAAATCTTCATTGAATACTCTAGACATGATAATAACAGTTATCAACCAGAAAGGCGGTGTTGGTAAAACTACTACCGCAGTTAATTTGTCTTACATCATATCAAAGACAAAGAATGTTGCTTTACTAGATATGGACCCTGAAGGAGGAAGCACTACGTCTTTCGGAATGAAAAGAGAAAAGAAGGAACTTGAAATAGGTGGCAAAAGTGTCAATATTTTTAACGTGGAAGTATTCCCTGCTCATTTAGGCTTACTTAAAGCCGAACTAAACGGAGATGTAGAGGATGTTGTAAATAAAATTAAAGAAACTGCAAAGAACTTTGATGTTCTAGTCATAGATACGCCTCCAAATTTGGGTACGTTAGCAGTAGCGTCGATGATAGCTGCAGATAAAATATTGTCTCCAGTTACTCCTCAGCCTTTAGCTTTAGAAGCAGCTAAAAATCTAGACGGAAGATTACAGAGTCTTAGCAAGAAAGCTCTAGCTTTTACTAATTTGTCTAACAAGGCGGTAACCCTAGAGTTACCGTCAGTGCAATTTTTAAATGTGCATATTCCTCAGTCTAGATTATTCATTGAAGCCTCTAGATTAGGAGTTCCAGCAACTAGATATGAAGAGGTAAGAATGAAGAAACCAAAGCTCGTACACTTCTTTGAAGAGTTAGCAAAGGTGACTCTAGAGTGAGTGAACTAGACTTCTTACTGAATAGAAAAAAAGGTACAGAGAAGAAAGAAGAGAAGAATAGCACAGAGAATATAGGAAATACTAAAGAGAATAGAGAGAAGATAAAAGAAGCCGAAGAAAAGAGAGAAGACTTTGGACTAAAGAAAGAAGAGATGCAAACGCACTCTCTAGAGTCTAAAAAAGAGGAGATAAATGAAAAGAAGGTAGGAGAGAATATTCAAGACACTATAACTTCTGGAGAGAAAACATCAGCCTCTTCTCTAGAGTCTAAAGAGATACATCTAGACAGTAGAAGTAAGATTGAGGAAAATAAAGGGAATACTCTAGGCGAAGAGGAGTACAAGAAGAAAGGAGAGTCTAGTGAAGATAGTACAGAAAACATAATGAAGAGATTTCTAGATAAGGATCCTAAGATAGGTGTTTGGAGTTATCCTGCATATTTAGTTTTGCAGTATCTTTATAACACAAAGCCTGGATTTAAAATGAGTAGGATAGCTAAAGAAGCTCTGGAGTATGGATTGAAGAATATGTATCCAGATCTTTTTAGCAAGGCTGAAAAAATTTCACAACTAAAACAAAGGTAATATTTTCCTAACATTTTCTAGGTAAAGATTTTTGAAAAAAGCTAGAGTATTTTACCTTCAACCGTCAGCCAATATATTGACGCAAATGCTTTCTTAGCCGTGAAAAATATTGATGAAGGACCTAATGCATAACTCTTTTCATAATTCATATAAATGAATGAGCCTTTTCCATAACCACTATAGACAGCACATGCTGCAGAACCGTCGAATTTGCCCTTACCTTGACCATATAAATCATTCTGGATCTCTTTAATTACATAATTAGCTTCAAAGTGAGCAATAGCTCCCGTTTTCGGGGGTGTAGTTATACTAGTAATATCACCTATAGCGAAAACGTTATCATAATCCTTAAACCTTAACGTTTCTTTATTGACAGGAATTAACCCGGAATTATCTACAAGGTTAGAGAATTCTTCTCCTGCTTTAATAGGAGTATCTATAAATGCTAAATCATAATTCACCTTTTCTCCATTTTCTGATTCTATAATTTTATTCTGTTTATCTACATTTTTAATTTTAAAACCTCTTATAACTTGTATTCTTAGCTCCTTAGCTCTTTTACCTAAAATCTCTGCCATAGGTTTTTGTATTTGAGGCGGTTGAGCCACAGGGTTTACTAAGGTTATTTCGGCCTTAGGAAATTTTTGCCTTAAAATAAAGGATAATTCAAAAGGGGCCGCAGGGCATTTTATCAAACCAAAGTATCCAACAACGATCTTTTTGCCTTCGAAGTTGTCTGCCATCTCTTTCATTAACTTTGCTCCTTCAATAGTATGCCAGTGCGGAAAGCCTTCTAGTTCTTTATTCTTCACACCTGCAGATATTATAACGTAATCGTAACCAATCTTATCCCCTGATTTTAAAATTACTGTATGATTTTCAAAATCTACCTTTGTGACATAATCTTTTATCCATTTTGTGTTCAGGATCTCAGAGTTGTTCTTTATCATTTCCTCTTCCTTTCCTATTCCTCCTACTATGTCTATAGTACCGGGCTGATAGTAATGATATTCTGAAGGCTCAATTACCATCACTTCTAAATCATGATTCTTAGCTAATTTATTTGCTACAATAGATCCAGCGTTTCCGCCACCAACTATTACAACTTTCTTTTTCATAGTATGTATGAATGTGAAGTTGTATTATTTAAGGGTAACCCTAATTTTTAAATAATCTTAATAAAGTTAATTATAAAAATAGATGATTCTATGAAGTAAGAATTAAAATTATAAAATAGCCAGAAGGTATTTTTACTTATGAAAATGAACTTAGAAAGGCTAAGAAAAGGTACATTAAAAATGTTAATTCTAGAGGCACTTAACGATAAACCAATGCATGCTTACGAAATAATCAAGACAATAGAGAAAAAATTCCATGGAATATATAAACCAAGTCCTGGCTCTCTTTATCCAGTTTTAAAACAACTTTTGGAAAGTGGTATGATAACTATAGAGGAAAAAGACGATAAGAAGATTTACGTTATGACGGACAAAGGGAAAGAAGCTTTTGAGAAGATGAAGAATGAAATGACGAATGTTTTTACTAAGAATAATCAGTATAGAAAAGTCGTTAATCAATTGTTTGAAATAGGCTTAATAATTTATAACTTTAGAGATAAATTAAATGATGACGAGTATGAAAGGATAAACGATATTATAAACGGATGTAAAAATGAGATAGAAGATCTATTGAATAAATTGAAGTAAACTTATTGCGTCCTTTACTACTTCTATTGGCTCCTTACCTAAAATGAAAATGCTTGGTTCTTTACCGTAATCTCCTAAATCTACTATATATTTGGGTATTCTGCTTAACCTCGAATAAGCAATATCTACCATGAAATTCATAGTATGTCTTTCCTTTTCTCTACTTTCTTCTGGCTCTTCTTTTCTATTAAACATGAATACATCCTTCAAATTCTTCACAATTTCTTCATAATATTTTAAGTTTATTGAACTTCTAATGTTCTCATCGTGAGACATGGCAGTTAATATTACTCTCGCCACGTGATCTGAGGCGCCGAAAGCTGGAGGCATACAGTAAATTGCCCTATTAAACGCTACGGTAATTCTCCCAGGTATTGCGGCAACATCTTTAGCACTTTTAGCTCCCTTAATCGCATAACCTATATTAGTTCTTATTTCTGGGACGAGTAAATAAGTGCCTAAAGTATCAACGAATAAATCTGCTGCTTCTTTCAATTTTATCAAAACTTCATCTCTTTCGTCCATATAGTGAGTTAACAATATATAATATATAAGCATATAGAACAATGTGAAGAAGATTTACGTTTTCTACACTCCAAAGAGAATAGTGAACACTGAAGACTATGAAGTGGAGATTCTAGAAAAAGTAAGTAAAAAATTCAGATTAGGAAGGTTATTGAGATATGATAGCGTAAATTACGAAGGAGGAATTACTTACCTTAAAGGAATTTTTGAAAGAGGAAAAGCGCTTGTAAAATTTAAAGAAGGAGGAGAAGCAATAGCCCTAGTTAAGAAGTATAAAAGAACGTTTAGAATATGGATATAACCAATTCTCCTAAAAGTACCGAAAATAAGCCAGATAGGAAAATTCCATCAAAACTCCCCATTCCACCAATACTTACTATTTGAGGAGAAGCCTCAATTATTTTTCTTAAATTGAGTAAATCAGCTCCTATTAATGTACCTAAGACACTTGAAATATAGGCAGAGACTGGTATAAGCTGTGGTATATTAAAAAATAGAAAATAACTGAATAGTACTGAAAATAAAGGAGGAATAAAAGGATGCATTACAACTCCTACACCTTCTACTACTTTTGAGAAATATTTTGACACTATAATTAAAAGTATTATATTTATAAAGATAAACGCTAGATATTTATAAAGTAAAAATAATAAAGATACTGATAATATTAACGGAATAAGTGCACCACCAAAATTTATTGCAACAAGTGTAGTAAGATATTCTATATCCAATCTAGGTACATAAAAAGGAACTCCAAAAACGTAAACCACATCATACCTGGGAGCCATTGCCTTCTTTTTTACTTCCTTTATTACAAAATTCACAGGACTTAAAAGTAAACTCAGAAAAGATATTTCAAAAGCAAATAAATAACTTAATTTCCTACTTACACCTACAAATAAGAGTAAGTCCTTAAAATAGCCTATCGAAACAAGAACCAAAATTAGGCCCATGAAAAGATATGCAGGAAGTAATATACCTCTAAATGGGTAAAAGATTACTATCCTTTTCAAATAAATCCCTCAGTACACTCTTTATTTATTTTCAATAAATCTTTATTCGTATTAACGTTTATGATTTCATGGTTTGTCTCTATTGAAGAGAAAGAAGAAGTATCCACAGATCTCCATAAGCTTATACCTATAAACTCACCCTTGGAAAGCAAAGTACAGATAGATGACTCACATTTGTTAAGAAGATCCTCAATAGCGTCTTTAGGTATAAAAGGAGTATCTGAAGGAAGGACTAGGCTAGGAAATCCAACATTTTTAACGGCTTCTATAACATCAAATTCATAACCTCTACCTTCAGTAAAGATTATGCTACTCATTGGAAAAATATTCTCTAGAATTGATAATGTAGGATGCCCTTTTACTGTAGCTATGAATATTTTATCAGAAAACTGTTTCGAGAACTCGTATACCCATAATACCATAGGTTTACCGCATACTTCAAGAACTGGTTTCATTGGAGACAATCTACTTCCCTTACCTCCCGCCATTATAACTACCTTCAAATCTAACAAGTTCTTCCTCAAAGTCCTCATTAAAATCTCCCACTCCTTCTAAGTGAAGGCCTGGTCCACCTTTTATTAATCTTCCTATTACATTTCCCTCGCTTACCTTCTTCATTACCTCTTCTGGATTTCTGGTTACAACTAGAAATGCCCCTGAGGATACTAATCTTAAATAATCTATTGATAACGCTTTAGTAATCTCTAAAGTTTCCCTCCTTACCGGAATAAGGCTTGGGTCTATAACTGCCCTTAAGTTAGATAATTTAGATATTTCCATTAATGCCTGCAGTACACCTCCTTCAGTAGTATCATGCATTCCTATAGCGTATTCAGATACTTTCAAAGCTTTTTCTTGGACTATTATATCATGTTTAAAACGTTTTGCAGACTCTATAGTCTCCTTTTTTACTCCTGCCTTCAGTAGATAATCTTCGAATTGGTTTGCTAAAATCCAGGTACCTTCTATTCCTGCGCTACCTACCATTACGACGTAGTCACCTTCCTTAGCATTTCTTGCAGTTAAAACTTTGTCAGTAGTTGAAAATGCGGTAGTTACTACTATATCTGAAGGTAAATTCATCACAACTTCCGTATGCCCGCCTACAACATTGCAGCCTAAGATACTGCATGCTTCATTTATTCCAGAGAGTATTCTATCTAGACTCTTCTTAGTAGAGAGTAGAATTGTAGTTAAAACCCACTTACAACGCGTACCTTTCATGTTAACGTCATTACATGCAACTGCTATAGAAAGAAATCCTGGATCTACTGAGGACTCAGTTATAGGATCTGAATGGATAGCTATATAAGGTTCATTAACCTTAATTATCGCGTCATCCTCACCAATAGAAGGACATATCTCGCAATTGCCGCTAGGTATTTTATATAAAAATTCTTTTAAAGGTACTTTGCCGAAAGACACATTAACTACTTTTTATAAACACAAATAAATTATGATAACAATCAGCGTTGAAGACTTATGGAAAAGTTATAAGGAAAAAGAAGTACTTAAAGGTATTTCGTTCTCAGTTAATGAAGGAGAAATATTCTCATTACTTGGGCCTAATGGCGCAGGAAAAACAACTACAATAAAAGTTCTCTCTTGCGTATCTAAACCTGATCGCGGCAAAATAGAAATATTGGGAATGAAGGTTCCAGAAGAGTGTAATAAAATACGCAAAATTGTAGGCATCGTCCCACAGGATTTTCAAGGCTTCTCTGATTTGAGCGTAAGGGAAAATGTGGAATATTTTGCCAGTATTTATGAAGGAGATAAATCGCAAGTAAATGGGGTTATCGAGGAATTAGATCTTGAGGAATATAAGAATACAAAATTCAAGAAATTATCTGGAGGACTAAAAAGAAGAGTTGCAATAGCTTGTGCCTTAGTAGGAAATCCTAAAATAGTATATCTTGATGAACCCACTGTGGGTTTAGATCCTAAGGCTAGAAGGAACGTTTGGGATATAATGAGAAAATTGAAAGATAGAAAGCTTACAGTCCTGTTAACTACACATTACTTAGACGAAGCACAGAAATTATCTGATAGAATAGCAATAATTTACTCTGGAAAAATACTTAGACTATCGACACCGGAGAGCCTAATGAAAGAATTTGAAAAACCCACTCTTGAAGAAGCTTATTTAGCACTGTTAGAAAGCATTGGTGAGGAATAATGAAAAACATGTTATCTACTGCTAAAGCAATAATTAAAGATAATTTAAGTAATAAAGCTACTATATTCTTCATTTTAGTATTTCCATTATTCCTTACCTTAATTTTCGCCTTCGGTTTTGCAGGGATAAACCACGTAACTCAAGTTGTAGCAACGAATAACCAAGACTTAGCAAAATATCTTAATTCTACACAACTGTTTGTAGGCATTACATGCAATAACGAAAGAGAAGCAATACTTCATAATTATATTTACATTTATACTCAAAACGAATCTTATAATATATCTTATCCCGAGGACGCTAAATATCTTATACCTTCTCTAGAAGCTGTTCTGAACGAGTATTCTACCCATAGTTCTATAGTTGTCTCAGCTACTCAACTTAAGGGATTTACTTACGTGGATTATATATTATCTGGAATGATAGGAGTTATTGCGCTATCTAACGGAGTTTTTGGAGTTACTGGCGTTGGTGCAGGATACTATAGAGATAAACTTGTTGAAAGATTAGCCGCTTCTCCGCTCAAAAGCTATGAATGGGTAATTTCACTAATGCTTTATGAAATAGTAATTACTTTCATTTCAATTGTACCCATATTGCTATTAGGCTTAGCGTTAGGCTTCATTCCAATTATAGGAGTACTTTTTGTTGTATTCTTAATAGTGGGCACACTAATGTTTTCAGGTCTAGGAGCAATAATATTTGGCTTAACACCTAAAGATAAACTGTTTATAGCTAATGTAGCGGCTAATATAGTTACCTTACCTTTAATATTCTTGAGTAATGCATTCTTTTACATTAATTCGTTTCCTGGTATAATACAATTGCTAATAAATTACCAACCAGTCTCAGTGCTTAACGATATAATAAGGCAAGTTACAGTTTATCAGCAATTACCTCAAGCATGGGAGATAGCTTATATAATAATTTTTACTATAACGAGCGTATTTTTAGGAGAAAAATTGCTAAAACTTAGGGAGATTGACTAACCAGCTGGGTTTTGTTTTAGCAAGGAACGCAGTAATACCTTCCCTGCTTTCATCTCCTCCTACCTGGATAGTTAGGGACTTGAATGCTTCAGAGAGATCCCTATCGAGGTATTTCATTATATGCCTCTTCATCAACATGAGCGAAGTAGGGGCCATAAAGGACATTTTGTAAATTAAATTAGCAGTCTCTTTCTCTATTTCGTCGGTTGCCTTAGTAATAAGACCAATTTTTTCAGCCTCTTCTGCAGTTATTTCTTCTCCTAGTATTGCTAACCTTCTAACGTTATTTAAACTTGTTATATAAGGACCTAAAGTTATCAAGACTGGAGGAAAAACTCCTATTTTACCTCCTGGAGCAGCAAATTTAGCAGATTTTGAAGCTATGACAAAGTCCATAACTAACAATAACTCTAGCGAAGCCCCATAAGCAATACCTTCTACTTGAGCTATTGTAATTTTATCTATATTTATCAATTTTAGATAAAGATCTTTCATGTAATTAAAAAAAGATGACGCGAATTCCCTATCTACTGAGGCCCTATTTAGCTCTCTTATATCCGCTCCAGAGCCAAAGTTACCATTTTCTCCTTTAAAGATTATGAACGTATATTTCTTTTCCCTTTCTATATCACTTAAGACATCCAAAAGTTCTGTCATAAATCTTACATTAATAATATTATATTTTGTTCCCGTATTAAATGACAATTGAATGTAATTATCCTTATACTCCTTATTGACAAACATCAATCTTATTCTTTACAGCAATTATTTATCTCTTTTCTCCATCACTTCTTTAGAATTAAAATTTATTTATAATATAAAGTTAAATATGTTATAATACTTTAGTTATTAAAATTATATGGCTTACACTAAGGTAAAATTTCTCTCAAATTATATAAAAATAAGTTTTTATAACTTTATCTAATCGTTATGAAGATAAAGTTAAATATGGTAATATTATAGGCAATACCTATGAGTTCTAAGTCCAATCCTCTTGTAACGCTAGTTAATGCTGTATTCCAATTAGACAAGGACTGGGTAAGCAGAATATCAATGGCTATGATAGTATTGAGCCTCGTATGGGGAATTCTGGGCATAATTGATGCTTTAATGGCAAGGATACAAGAAATGGTATGGGGATTATCACAAACTTTGGTATTCACTTCACAAGAGTATTACGGAGGAATAACCTTACACGGGGTTAGGGATCTGTTTGGCTTTGCAGTACAGCTAGAGGTAGCAGTATTCATTTTTCTCTCGTATAAATTACTGAACTTCCAACCTAGAGCAAAATGGTTCCTCAACATAGGATTTGTTTTATTCAACATAGCATTCATGTTAATGGAAGGACCAATTGTAGCGTTCCCATCATTTAATGACAATTACTTTGGAGCTACAGGATGGTATTATTTAAATCCATTAGGAATACCAACCTACTCACAGTATGTAATATCACCACTGTGGTTTATAGGATATGAGCTAATGGACATAGGAGTTTACATATATGTGATATGGCTAATATATCATTACTATATGGTCAGCAAGAGTATAAAAGAGAAGCTTCCAATATTTGCAGTCTTTGCGTTAATGACCTCATTAATGATCGCAATTGGATGGAGTGGAGAAACAGCTGCTAACACTTGGGATATTTTAGCGTACTTCGGATTAGTAGGATTAGACCCAATAGCAAATCAAATAGCATTCTGGATATTAGGTCACTCTATAGTTTACATTGTATGGATGCCGGCAGTAGCTTCAATGTATTACTTAATACCACTATTGGCTGGAAAACCATTATATAGTGATAAGATGGCAAGAGTTGCAGCATTACTCTACTTAATCTTCTCCAATAACGTGCCAATACACCACTTATACATGGTAGACCTACCGGTTAGTGTAAAGTTATTACAAGAAGTATTAACGTATGCAGTAGTAGTTCCTTCAATGTTAACGTTCTTCAACTTATGGGCTACGACAAAAGGAGGGGTACAATTTAAGCCTAACTTGATATCAGTATGGATATCAATTAGTTTTGCTGGAGCAATTGCAGCAGGAGTAACTGGAATTGCTAACGGTGACTTATCATTTGACTCAATAATTCACAATAGCATGTGGGTTCCTGGACACTTCCACGCAATGATATTCTGGTCAATTGTTCCTGCAGGATTTGCAACACTGTACTACATGGTACCAATGCTAACCGGAAGAATGTGGTACTCAACAAAACTAGGATGGATCCACATGGTAGGATACATGATAGGAACAGCAATGATAGTAGTAGGATTTGACGCATTAGGATTAGCAGGACTAATAAGAAGGGCCGAGATTTATCCAATAATCCCAGCTTACGTAACGCCTGAGGTATTATCTGCCTTAGGAGCGATGATTGCGGACTTCGCTACGTTATTATGGTTAGGAAATCTCGTAATATCACTATTAAAAGGAAGATCCGCGAATGTTGAGGGACTATCAGTAAGCGATACAGTAACTACTATAGCAATGCAATTAGGATATGAAGGACCTTCATTAAGCGAATTATCAAACAAGATAACTACCGCAATAAGCAAAATAGCAAGAGTAAAAGCTTAAATTATTTTACTCTTTTTCTTCCTATTTCTTTTAAAATTTCCGTATTGTCAGGAAATCTTTTTTCTTTGTATCTCGAAAATATGAGCTCTCCATCTAGATAGACATCAAATATTCCATTTTTTCCTTGTTCTATTTCTATTTTTATATCATCAAAATATTGTAATAAATCTTTAGCTAAATCCAAAGCTCTATCTAGATATCCACAAGGTCTACAATAAACTATCTTCACTGTATCCATAATCAACATTTTGTTTGTAATTTTTAAAACACTCATTATGAAAGTTAATTAGCAAATGTTATATAAGCTCTTAAAGAGATAAGTGTGTATGAAAATAGCAGTAACATATGATAAGAATCAAAATCTAAAGCCTTTAGATGAGGCGGAAATAATAGGAGTTATAGATGAGGAAAAGAAAGTAGTAGAGCAGTATGAGAATCCAGCGCACAATGTTAGCAAGGAAGCCACAATGGGAATAATTCTAGACATTGGAGTTGATGCAATAGTTGTAAAAAACAAGTTCCTATGCCCAGGATCATATATGATGTCTTATGGTAGGTTAAAGTATATACCAACAGAATATAGCACTTTACAAGAAGTTTTAGATCACTTAGAAGAAGTTAAAAAGAAGATTGCCGAAGAATTACCTGAAGAAATGTACGCAGAAGCATATGAAGAATAATTTGCCAAATTAACTACGTTGAATAAAAGGTTTTAAACTTTTTAAACCATTTTTGTATTATGAATCTTGATTCTCAAGGGAAAGGAATCTCATTTAAATTCTACGCAGCATACTATCCTCCAGTATACACTAAGGTTAAAGCCAGTTCGCTATCAGAGCTTATAAAAGGTATTTCAACTGTAGATAAAAATTCGATATTTTATCACGTCTTTCATCCCATGCTATCGTCTCATGTAGTACCAGAAGATTTACCAAATGATTTTGCTTTCTGGCTTAGAGAATCTCTTCATGACGAGTATCTTGCTGAAGTGATCGCCGATATAAAAGGCGGAGAACCCTTAACAATAGAAGATATAAGAAAAGAGCTTTTAGAGCTTTTAAACACATCAAGCCATTTAGATAAGGTTGCTGATTACCCCTTTGTCTTTATCTCATTTATTCCGGTAGTTTATCCATTAGATATAGAGGTTAGGACGTTAGCAGAATTTATGGACGCTATTGCTAAAGTTCCTGCTAGATCTTTATTTTACCATTTCGTATATAAAAGAGTAATGAGCGTAAGTAAGAGGAACGATTTCACAACATGGTTAGAAGACAACTTTGGACTTATTGATTTGGGAGAAAAATTAGCTAAGATAGATCCTCAAACTTACACTGAAGAAGAGGATTTCAGAAAAGATTTATTAAAAATTTTGGAAGGTGATCTGTTAAAATGATAGAGAAATACGAGAAAATAATAGGTGAGGATGAACTTTACGGTCTAGTGAAGATTGCAGAGAAACTTAAAGACTTTTCAATACTACATGTAAATTCTACTAGGGCAGGCGGAGGAGTTGCTGAGATCTTAAATAGAATGGTACCGCTTATGAGAGATCTAGGGCTTAATGTAGACTGGAAAGTAATAAGGGGCGATAGCGAATTCTTTAGAGTCACAAAGTCATTTCACAATTCCTTGCAAAACGGCTATGGTGAGTTACCTCCTAACGCTTTTGAAACCTATGAAAAATGGCAGGAAATTAACGCTAGCGAAGTACCTTTAGATTACGATATAATAATGATTCATGATCCTCAACCCTTGGGTTTAATTAAATTCAAGAAAAAAGGAAAATGGATATTCCGTTGTCACATAGATATTTCTAACCCTTATGCTCCAGTTTGGGATTTTCTGAAGAAGAAAATTGAGAATTATAATTCAATGATAATCTCTACTCCAGCATTTGCAAGAGATGATGTTACTACCACGCAATTTATAATTCCTCCATCTATAGATCCATTATCAATAAAGAATCAACCAATTCCTGAAATAACAGTAAAGAGAATACTATACAAGTATGGTATCAATACTGAAAGACCTTTAGTTGTCCAGATATCTAGATTCGATTACGCTAAAGACCCCATAGGAGTAATTAAATCCTTCAAATTAGCTAAGGAACATATAGACGGGCTTCAGCTAGCCTTTGTAGGAAGTCCTGCTACTGATGATCCAGAAGGACAAGAAGTGTATGAAAAGACCGTCAAGGAAGCTGGAGATGATAAGGATATTCACTTACTAATGTTACCTCCTTATAGTGACCTAGAAATAAACGCTTTCCAGACAGGAGCTTCAGTTGTGTTGCAAAAATCAATTAAGGAAGGATTCGGTTTAACTGTTAGCGAAGCAATGTGGAAAAGGAAAGTAGTAATAGGAGGCAGAACCGGAGGAATTCCTCTTCAAATAATTCACGGAATTACAGGGTATCTGGTAGACAATGTTGAAGGTGCTGCACATTACATTATTCACACATTGAAGAACCAAGATGTTGCACAAAAAATAGGAGAAAATGCCCACGATCACGTTAAAAATAACTTCTTAATAACAAGGCATATGAGGGAATATATGAGCGTCATGTTATACGTTACTGGAAGAAATTCTATCGAAGAGATGAAAAGTCCAGCTTTGCAATAAAGAATCCTTCAGAAAAGTCCTTATGAGGATAAGTTCTGAACACTCTTAACCATACCCTACTTTTCTTATAACCTTCATGACCTTTATTAGGAAGATTAACTAGATTTCTTTCAAATCTTTCTACAACTTTTTCTCCTTCCTCTGGAAATAAGGAGCATGTTATGTAAACTACTTGAGTTTTTAGTTTACTAACTTCTCTAAGAATTCCTACTTGAATTGAGGAGAGTTCGTTAATTTTCCTCTTATTCAAGCGTAATATTACAGAAGGATCAACGTTTATTGTACCGCTATTACTGCAAGGCGCATCAATAAATACCTTATCAATTTTCCTTATTGGTAAATGTAATGCATCAGCTACTATTAGCTCAACATTGCTTACATCCCATTTTCTCATTAATTTCTTCTGCTGTATTATTCTATTTTCTGAGATGTCTATTGAAATAAGATATGATTTATCTTTTGTTAACTGCTGAATTAGAGAAGACTTTACTCCAGGGGCAGAACCTATTTCTAAAATTTTATCATAAGGTTTTGGGTCTAATGTCAGCACAGCAAGAACGCTTGATTTATCTTGAGGTACTAAAAGACCTTCCTTAAACGCAGCAGACTCTGAGACACGTTTATCAGTATTTTCTATCTCCAATAAAAATTCTATTTCAGTCCTCTTCGCTTTATATCCTTCAGAATCTAACGATTTAATAACAGCATCAGTGCTTGCCTTTAATTCATTAACCCTTACCCAAATTTTATGGTTATATATTCCCTTGATGCCTTCTTCTCCTAAAAGTGCATAAAGTCTTTCAAATATCCACTTAGGAAAAGATAACATTGGATCTGGATTTATGCTCATATCAACTTCTCTAGGGCTTATACCAGGATACACGTTTCTTGCATATAAATATTTTTTAATATATTCCAGGAATTCCTTGTATAGCTCTTTCCTATTACCCTGCATATATTTTTTAAACGCAATATCGAAAGCTCTCTCTGGAGAAAGACTTTTCTTCATTATTAAAAATAATGCGTCTGCAAATAGCTTTCTATTATCCACGAATAAAAATGATATGTCCATTTAAAAATGATTAACCTCAGTTGGACTAGGATATTTCATCAATCTTTAAGCCTTTCTCATCATTGGTAGCGTTTTTCTTGCCGAAACAAGTAACTTTAAGTACGCTTCGGCTTCAGCCTTACTTACGTTAGATATATCATCTGCTAACTTATTTAAAATTGTGACTTCATTTATTCCTTGATAGCTCCACGTAGCAATATATGCTAGTTTCTCATTGTCAGGCTTTAATACATCAATCCTTGCTACTGGAGATATAGCATTTTCTTGGAAATATCCAGAATACATTTTTACATTATACTTCACATATGCTTTACCTAAACCTGCTAAATCAGTCGTATATTTTGAAGAAAAAATATCATTCCAAGATATCCAACCCAAGAATCTAGGGTTCTTATAGTCCTCTAATTTCTGCCTAAGTTTGTAAAATAGACTTTGAACTACGTAACTTTCTCTTGCCTCAATTAGTTGCGCATAGCCTTCATTAATTAATTTGCTTATTAGAAATCTTTGGGCAAATCTCTTCACTATACCTATAATTTTATCATTGTTAGAAATTACTAGCTTTCTGGCTTCATGAAATCTCTTTAAATCTTCATCGTTCTCATCATAGGTGGGAGGATCTATAATAGGACCGTCAATAAAAATTATATCACAATCAGAACATGAACTTAAAATTTCAGTTTCCAACGTTAACATTAAAAGAATAGCGTCTTTACTTACCTTATCTTCCCCGTAATAGTTATCTTCAAGTTTAACATCCTCTTTAACGTCTGGAGGAATTTTCTTGCCTTCATTTTCTAAAATTCCTTTAACTTTTACTGCTCTTGCAATAATCAATGAAAAATCTCCTACATCTAATTGATACTTACTACCGTCAACAGCACAAGCTAAATGATGAGTTTTCATCTTATTAATAGATAAAAATTCTAAATCAGAATTACCATAATATATATCCTCTGTTACTAAAGAGAGTATTGTATCTATTTTCCTAGCTTTCTCGTCCTCTTCTTCTGCTAACTTTCTTATCTTATGTAAAATTGAACTCAAATTTTCACCGTGATTATTATTCCTTTTTCTGCAAGAAAGTTTAATAATTCTATCACATCTTTACTATTGCGCTTAGTTATAGTCACTTGACCTTGATCTAATAAGGAAAGTAGGATATCAAGCTTTTTACTATCTATATTTAATTTTGATAACTTTTCTCTAAGTTCATCGTAAATTTTTCTGGCTTCTTCTTCTGATTTTTTAGCGTTTATTTCTAAGTCTTCAAGGTCATCCGTAGTTTCAAATAATCTCAAGTCTTTTGATTCACCTAATATTGTTAGGAATATTTTAAGATAGGTTTTAAGTTTTCTATTATTCTCATCTATCTTTTCCTTATATTTTTGTATTTTATCCCTTATAATATCTTCAGATAATTTTAAACAATGTTTAAGCTCCTCATACGCACCGGTCACATAAGAAGCAATTTCGTTAGGTGAATCAACGCTTTTAGCCTTAACTAAATAATCCTTAATTGTCGTGCATTCTTCACTAACTTCTGGCAAAGAACATCTTTTTAGCTCTTGTTTTATTATACTAATTTTTGAAACTAACGAGTCAAGGGACTTTATTATTTCTCCTTGTTCAGAGTATTCTTTTTTAAGTTTTTCCCAGTCTAATGAGTTTTTCTCATTTTGAATTTTAAGTAACAAATCAACTAAATTCGTTCAACTCACCTTTTATAGTTTTTATTAATTCATTAATTTGTTTTCTTTGATTATTTATTTCTTGTCTTAGTTTATTTACTTCAGGGTTAATTTTCTCTATAGATTCAATCTCTGCTTGAAGCCTCATGATATTTGAACTTATATCCCTAAGTCTTTCGCTATATCTGTAAATTGTAGTATTTTTTAATTCGTCGAAGAAAGGTAAGGGGGTACCGTCTATGCTCGCCTTATATACTTCCCAAGCAATAAGGAATAAGTTATCGTTATCCTCGTTACCAGATATTTTCTTTATACTGTCAATGAAATTCATTAACTCCTCGTTTCTTTTTACTTTGTTTACTCTTTCTAAAAGGTCATAAATCTCATTTAATAACTTATTACTGTCTAAATATTCCATAATATCTTTAACTTCCTTTTCTTCTTCTATATCTTCATTAATACCTAAAAGTCTCTTAGCTTTCATTATTACGTTAAGTTTTGACATCATATAAGATTTAATCTTATTAATTTCGTTCTGGGCTTCTATAGTGTCATTTACAAACTCCTTAAATAATGAATACAAAGTTAATATCAGAAATGAAAGCCTTAATTGGTTCTTATAATCCTTGTTTTTAATTGCGAGTTTAAGCTGATTATAATATTCATTAATAGAGTCTTTCATGTCTTTTAAGCTTCTAATTCCAGAATCCCTTTTCTTAACAGTAATAAAATAGCCTTCATTTAAATTCTCTGAATTAATTTCCCCAATATTTTTATTTATATAATCTATGAGTTCCTTAGTTAGTTTATCTTTATCATCTACATAATTTATTATTTCTCCTGTTGTAACAGCTGAGTATAATAAAAATTCTACCGTAGATGATTTCCCGAAAATTTTTCCAGCAATTTGAATTAACTTTGGCTTAACATTCTTTACTTCGCTTAAATAATAAATATATTCGGCAATTAAACTTTCCACGTTTAAATTCTTCTGCTTTAGATAGCCTACAAGGGTAGATGAAAATTCCTTAATTCTTTGCCCTGCTAAATCATCATAATATATTATTTCTCCTCCTTTAGAGTTTATTATTCCGTTCTCAGAAAGATAAGAAATTATATCTTCCTTCAGCACTGTTGCAGTCTCTATATCTTCTAAATGAAATTGTTTACTTCCAAATATTCTAAATTTCTCGTTTACTATCTCGTTCACTTTCATAAATACATTCTGATACTTGTCAGGATATATTGAAGGAGAAAATAGTATCCAGTTTAAAGACTGCATTGGTCTTTTGTTTCCCTTGGTTAAAGGTAATTGCTGAATTACAATTTTCTGCAATATTTTATTTAATATATCATTTGCTGTCCTCTTTAGTTCACCTAATTTTATATCTAGTACATCTTTCCTTACTCTAGTTATATCTGGATTTAAATTAGCGAACAGTAAATAAAGCAGTTGCCTTTTAATTGGAGTAAATAATTCCACTTCGGTTTGGACTATGGAATATTTACTTAGATCCTCATTACTTTTGTCTAGAAATACTATACCATGAATTATTCCTTCATAGCCCTTTAATATTTCGCTTATGTTTTCCTCTCCTATAGGTTTATAGATAATCAAATTCGCTATAACAGAATTTCCTAAATCACATTCAAGGATTCTAATATTTTTAGTTACGTATCTTTGATTAAATTTTAAGCCAATCTCTTTCAGAAAAACTATAAAAGCATCTACTTCTTTTTCTATATTCAATAGATTATCATTAACGAATTTTAGTGCCTTTTCTTTTATTTCTCTGCTCTTAAAATCTATGATTAGCCCTCCAACATTAGTATTTACTAATGATTCATAATATCCCCAATCTAAAGCGTAAGCTTCACCTTTCGATTTAACCTTCAATTTCTTATAAACATCCGATAAATCTACATTAATACCTTCATAGATAACTTTGTTTATATCACTTGATATAAACACATTCACGCTTTTATCGAATTCCTCTGAATCTGAATAAAATATTAGAAAATCTTCCACATCATGAGGTATTTTATAATCCTTAGTTACTTCAACCCAACTCGGAAAATCTACTAAAAAGCCTTTAACTATATGCCCGTCTAGTTCTTTTATAATTAGATTTTTATCTGTAAAAATTCTGCTTAACAAAACCTTATGAAATTTCTTTATTTCCTCCTTATCCATCTTGCTTTCGATTTCAAAAACTGAACTCCTCAGAGTTTCTCCTTCATCGTTCAGATCTGTAGCTGCAGAAATTTCTTTAAATAACTGATCTATTGGATCCTTAAAGTCAAAGGATTTACAAAGTATGTCATTAAAGAACCTGGCATACTTCCTTCTTTCTTGGCCTATTACCCAGTAAGGCAAATCGAGATATTGTAAGACGTCCTTGTTTTTATTATTATAATCTAAGAGGCAATCAACCATTGCTAGAAATTCTAACTTAGATGGAGGCATTATTTGAATCGTCTTTATCCTTTGTATAAACGAATAGTAAGTCTCTGGAAATAGCGAATTTATTTGACCTCCTATTCCGAATACCTTTGAATAAGCACTTGGAGTAGTTGAAAGATAAATAATATTTTCGCCTTTAGAATTGGCAAGTTCTTTTATCGAAACCCAAAAATCTCTTATATAATCCTGATATTGCCTATATACCGCAAAATCTACTCCCGACTCCATCTCATCGATTAATGCTACTTTATAATCAGAAAGAAAAGTTAAATCTCCTTTTTCTTTTTTAAGTATATTTACAAAAGATTCTTTATATATTTTAATATCTCTAGCTTTTAACGCTTCCTCTATGATGTTGAAGAAACTGGTTTTGCCTTGACCCCAATCTGCTAGTACCGCAATTATTTCTGGAGACTCTCTAGGAGATTCAAGCCTTTTTAGTTCCCAGCCTATTTGCCTAAAGAAGTTTAGCCTATCTATATATCTTGTCTTAGATGATATACATAAGTATAAATCATAAAAGGATTTTGAGTCTGCTGCAGTCTCACTTATTCGATAATTGCAAGTCATTTAGATGAATCTTCAATTAAAACCCTATCAATTCTTTCCACGCTTCCTGCGTATGATCCTAACCTAGAATCCCAAGGTATTCTCACTAAAGCTGGAACTTTAAGTGCTGAGATTAACCCCGAAACTATAACATATCCTGTGTCTAGTGAAGTTAACCCCTTTGCAAGCGATTCCGGAAGTCCTCCTGATGCAGACATAACGTACTTTAGATCCTCATGATATATCCTGTGGAAGAAGAACGTATTTAACATTGATAGTACGTACTTGTCTACAAATGCTGGCCTTTGACTTACTAGAAACAAAGAAACTCCGAATTTCCTTCCTTGCGTTGCAAGAGTTACTAGAGATTCCTTAGTTATGTTTGCAGAAATTGGATAGTCATTTGAAGGGATGTAATTTTGAGCCTCTTCTATTACAAAAGCAATAAGTCTTTGCGAACCTGAGTATTTTGCCTTAGTTAAGTAATTTAATAAAAGCCTTGATATGTAACTCACTATCAATTGTTTAGTAGGTATATCAACTCCTGGAGAGCCGTCGGCTGAAAAGTCAATTATTGCCAAACCTTTTTCTTTCCATGTTATATCAAGGACTGATTCGTTTATAGATGATGAGTTACTTACTAATTTGTATCTTTTTACTATTCTATCTTTAAAAATTTCTAACGCACTTATTACAGCTCTTGCAGTACTTGTGCTGAAACCCAATTCTTTAAGACTTTGATTTGATGAAATCTCTTGTTGAATTAGACTTATTCCTTCTTCCTTTCCCAACAAGTTATTATATTCTTTTTGATCATGTTGTGAAATAATGTAATCCAGTAAATTTGACTGTAGAGAATTCACTTCATTTCCACCATATTTAAGAGAAATAATAAAATCTGCAAGATCCTTTGGAGTAAACAGGCTTAAATCTATGGTTAACCTGTTTTCCGTATCATTTTTGGGTTCTCTTATTACATATTTTCTAACCCATTTCCTACCTCCTGAAACTAAATCCATATTAATAGTAGCAAAATCAGCATAGTCTCCATTAGCATCAATTATTATCATGGGAAGTGCAGTGTTCTTTCCCATTATTTTTAGATTAGAGAATAGATAAATTAGATACCTCATATCGTAACTTTTACCGCTTCCAGTTTCTCCAAATATTCCTATGTGCATGGTAACTGCGTTAAGATCCAATAATAGCGGTATATCAGAACCTGCAAGCTTGCCATATCTTATATATTCTGCTGCGCTTTTTATACTGTAAAATTCCGCTAAGAAATTCTCATCCTTTTCTTCTGGAAGTGTCTTTATCAAAGATCCAGGCAAAGGAGAAGAATTATGACCATATCTTTTAATTATACTCATTTCGGCTTTTATCGCAGTATTCATGTTTAGTAAATCAAAGGAAGCATTGTCTGAAAGAATGTTTTTTACTATAGGAATTTTTTCATCATAAAATTCGTTGATGTATTCAAAATTCTCTAATCTAGATAATGACAACTTATTATTATCCTTAATAAGGAATAATTGCCCAGGACTTACTTCGTATTCAGGAGTCAACAATCCTTGAATAGAGTTAGCTTCACTTTTTTGTAGTACTATTCCTATCGTTTTTCCTTCTGCTAGCATGATTAATAAGTTAATAAAGATTAAATAAAAGACACAAGGCCGTCATAATGATTTTAGTACATAACTTATGGTCTTAAAAGCTAACCTACCGTAAGGATGAAGCTCTACTTTAATATTAGCTTTCTCTGAAGCTTTGCTAACTATATTGTAATGATGCTTTGGAAGTACTGCAACTATTCTTTCATGTTGAGAAGAAATTTTCCTAAGCATAATAGAGAGAAGTTCAACAAATTCTTGTTTCTCTTCTTCAGTCATCATTGACGGCGGATAATCATAGGAATTGAAAGGATAGCAATCCTCATACTCTCTAGGTACTAGAAGCATGGGCTCTGATACAGAATAAAATTGAATGTAATCCTTTTCTCTTGCAATAGAATATGCTAACTTATGAGTACGGGATCTGTTATATGGCTTAACTGTAGTACAAGGTAATAGAAATGCTATCCTCTTATTAGAATTCCAGTTTTCCAAGAAGAAATCATACCATTTTCTAACTACAGGATGTTTAAATAAATCAAGATCTTCCTTTTTAATTATTGCTGGACCCGAAAGAGGTGGACATTGCATTGCAGATTTCCTCTATTTCTCCTTTTAGATAATCTGAACCCATTTTATTAATTTTCCTTGAAAAGTCTATTAAATAATTATGCTCATCGTACTTCGAGTTCACTAATATCCATGCATTAATGATTGCTCTACTAATCCAATTTTGTAAATCTATTTTATAAGGAAACTTAGTCTTTTCTAGAAAGTCCAACAGTAGCTTTATATCATCAGTAGTAGCCCTTTTTGCTTTCCATACTATTTTTCTATCTCCTACGTATCTTTCACCCTTTCCTGGAATTATGACAAGACCCATACTAGCTTTTATTCTGTAAGTAGCTGTGTCCACACTATCTGCATTGAAGAATAATTCTCGCATATAAGGTGATCCTGCACCTAGCACATGAAGGTATTTTACTTTCCTCCTTAGGTAATGGTAAATCATGATTACTAACTTCTTGCTTCCTTTTAATGAAGGTGGTACTATACCTCCGTAAGCTATCTTATCTGTATATTGAGAGTAAAACTCTACAGCCTTCTCAATACCGTCTGGAGTATAAGCATGAATTATGGGCATTACGTTTACTTTACTGTATAAATATTCAAAATTCTTAAAATTGATCTCATTAACATCTGTGCAAAACGATGGTATATCTAGGCTCATGAAATTATCTGCTTTTAAGGAAAGATATTTCTTTAATACTGCATCAATGTTAAGAGAAAATCCCTTAACCATTATTTGATATCCGCCACTATCCACCCACGTTTCATTACTCCAAGGAATATCGTTCCAAACAAGTTGATTAATCATCAATGGTGTACCTAATTCCCAGATTGGGATTCTCTCATCTGGTATTCCGAGTAATACTTTCACAATAAACCAGGCGATTAATTAACATTTATCTATATACAAAATAATACCAATAGATCAGGAGGAACAACCCATCATCATTCTTCAGGTTAGGTTGAGGTCTTCATTTAATCTTATTATAAGCAAGAATGTTTAAAAGAGTTTCATTTTCCTCTCTTCATCTTAAAGATGGAATAAAGTTTATGATTAAAAAATTAGAAATATTAGCAATATTGCTTCTAATTACTACTACAACGCTATCTTCAGCTTATACAATAAATATAATTATTCAAGGTAAAGGAATCTCAGCTATTGTAGAATATTGTGGTCATATAGAATTAATAAGTAAAAATACTACTTTATCTCTGCCTAATACTTCAGTTACTATAAATGCTTACGACTCAATAATAGGTTATAATGTTTCAATAAACTGTAAAAATACCTCTTCATTAACATTTAATACAGAGAATTTAAAGCAAATAATAATAAAATCCGTACCAATATATGTTTGGATTAATGTAAAAATTAACGGAAACGGAAAAGTTATAATTAATTTCCAAAATGGTAGTAAGGAAATAATAAATCAATCTACCAAATTGAAAGTATTATATGGAAACTTATTAACGTTTAAAGCAGAAGGAAGAGATGGCGACTCTTTTACAAATTGGAATAATAATTATACTTATCCAACAATGTGGGTAATTGCTAGCAATAATACTTGTATAATTGCTAATTTCGGAAAAGTTAGGTCTTCAGTCTCCTCCTCAATAAATTTCCTTGGTATTGGCTTACTCGTAATTTTAGGAGGGTTTTATATATACATTAAAAGAAAACAGAGTCCAACTTAACTTTTAACTTTATTTTAACAAAATTATACAATGAACTGTCTGGCAAATTCTGAAAGCTTATATTTAAGAGAAGCTTCTAACCAACCAATAAATTGGTTCCCTTGGTCGAAAGAAGCCTTTGAGATGGCAAAAAAGGAAAATAAACTCATACTAGTTGACATTGGAGCTGCTTGGTGTCACTGGTGCCACGTTATGGATGACGAAACTTACTCTAACTCAGAAATTGCTAAGGTAGTTAACGAGAACTTTATTGCAATAAAAGTTGACAGGGATGAAATGCCAGATGTTGATAGAAAACTACAGTTAATAGTTAGTCAGATTTCTGGAGAATCTGGATGGCCTCTTACAGTATTCATGACCCCAGAAGGTAACGTTTTCTTTGGCGGAACTTTTTTCCCTCCTGAGGATTCTTATGGAAGGATAGGATTCAAGAGGTTATTAAATGAAATTCTTAAACTTTGGAACAACGAGAGAGATAAAATATTAAATTCCTCAATTCCTTTATCCATAAAGGTTAAAACTGAAAATGAAGGAAATCTTAACAAGGAACTAATAGAATCTTCCTTCTCTATTCTGACTTCAGCATACGATCTAGAATACGGTGGACTTGGCAACAACATGAAATTCCCTCATCCGAAAGTTGATGAGTTCATGTTAGCTTATTCAGCATGGACTGGAGACGACCTAGGCAAAAAGTTAAACAATTTTACCTTAACTAAGATGTTCGAAGGAGGAATTTTTGATCAAGTGGGGGGAGGATTTCATAGATATACTACAGATAGAGAATGGTTAACTCCACATTTTGAAAAACTCCTTATAGATAACGCAGAATTACTAGAAGACTATTATATATCCTATTTAGCTACAGGAAAGGCAGAATTTCTCGAAGCTTATAATTTAACTTATGAATTTATAAAAAGGGATTTAGAAAATTCAGTAGCATTTTCAAACAGTATAGATGCAGATAGTGATGGCGTAGAAGGAGGATATTATACTTGGACTGAAGAGGAAATTAGAAATGCCTTAGGAGAGGAGTATGAATTAGGAATAAAGCTATTTGGATTAAGGAAAGAAGGCGGAGTAGTTGAAGGAAGAAAAATATTAAGAACAGACTTATCAGAAGCCAAGAGACTCATAAACTCGAATATTAAAGTTACTTTACAAAAGCTCAGGGATTTAAGGAAGAAAATGCTTGAGTATAGACAGAAAAATAGAAAATTTCCTAGAGTAGATGAAAATTCATATTCATATCCTAACTACAGATTAGCTGAAGTTCTATTCAGTTCTCTAAAAGTTGAAGACGGTATGAAGATTATTAAATATTTAACACCAACAGTAACTAGAAGGCTTAACGGGGGCAAGGAAGGCTTACTTGAAGATTACGCTACAGCTCTATTAGCCTCGATTTCAGCTTATGAAGTCACAGCAGAGGAAAAATACTATTCGCTATCACTTGAACTGTACTCTAAATTAAAAGATTTTTTAAAAGATGATGGGTTTGAAGAGCCTAATGGAGAATTACCTTATGGAGAAATGCCTAACGAGTCTCCAAATTCTCTGGCAATAAGAGGAATTCTCAAGCTATCCTTGATAAATAGAATAGACGTTAATGCAGAGAAGATTTTATCAAATTTAGTAAATTCCGATCCCTCATTTGTTTCTGGATTGTTACTTTCTGCAGGGAGTCTAATAAACGGAATTGCGCACGTTGTTATAGTTGACGAAAAAGATGGTAATGCAGAGAGCCTACATAAGGAGGCTTTAACGACTTACTATCCTTTAAAGGTTGTAGAAAAGATTTCTGACGATATTAAGGATAGATTAGACCTATCATTGAGGGCAATGCTTAACGATAATGGAGGAAAGAGTAGAGCGTACATCTGCATAGGTAATACATGCAGTATGCCGATTTTTGAGATGGAGAAAATTAAGCTCTTACTTAAAACTAAGTTAAGCTAAAATATTTTTATGAGGTTAAAAGATAAATCCATTCTAATCGTAGGAGTAAGTAAAGGTTTGGGATATGCATTAGCTTATTTCCTATTAAAAGAAGGAGCTAAGGTTATCATTAATTCTGGAAATGAAGAAAAATTAAAGGAAATTATTGACTCGCTAAAAGATTTAGGCGAAATAAATTACGTAGCGAAGAGAGTAACTGATCGCGACTCAGCAAAAGAAGTAATAAGTAAATCTTACGAAACGCTTAAAGGAAAGCTTGATGGACTGGTAATTACTATAGGAGGTTACATAGAGGATAGCGTAGAAAACCTAAGTGGATTAGATGAAATGATAAATAATCACATGAAATACCCGCTTTACATAGTTTCCGAGGCGCTAAATTACCTTAATAATGGATCAGTTATAGTGTTAATATCCGCAATGAGAGGAATAGACAAAGCTTTGCCAAATCAGCTTTCATATGCTATTTCTAAGTCAGCTACTGCAAAGGCAGTTGAAGTTTTAGCTTCTGAGCTTTTAGATAGGCAAATAAGAGTAGTAGGAATTGCACCTAGCTGGATTTACGGAGAATTTCAACCAGACAGAGACTGGAAAAAATTAAGAAAGCTTGGAGATATAAAAGCCCCTCCAGAAGACTTTGCAAGAATTATAACATGGTTATTAACTGATGAAGCAGAATGGATTAATGGTGTTACAATTCCAGTAGATGGAGGTGCAAGGCTAAGATGAACAGCGAAATTTTAAAGGAAAAATCAGGAAAATTATGGGATAACTACGTCAGGCATGAATTTGTATTAAAAATGAGAGAAGGAAGCTTAGATATGGATTCCTTCAAATACTATCTAATACAAGATTCGAAATACGTTGAAATGATGTTAAAAAGCTTACTAAGAGCATCTTCTCTAGCCCCATTATCTCACTCTACTAAGATTCTAAAATCAATATTTGATACTAGAGATAAGGGAATGGAAGTCCACAGTTGGTTACTATCAAAACTTGGAATCTCGCACGATGAAATACAAAGTACGGGATACTCTTTAGCTAATTATGCATATACACGACACTTATATTATTACTCAACTAAAAGTTGGGAAGAATTCCTAGCTGCTTGGGCTCCATGCATGTGGGGATATTATGAAGTAGGCAAATTAGTTAAAGATTCTCCTAATGAATTATATTCAAAATGGGCTCAGTTTTACGCTTCTGATGAGTATAAATCAAGAATAGACTCAATACTCGAAGCATTAAATTCTGTAAATTACTCTGAAACTCTTGTTGTCCCTTTCATAAATAGTGTGAAATTTGAAATAATGTTCTGGGAATCTGCATTGAAAAAAGAGCCAACATTAATTATTGGCGATTAAGCTTGTGGATTAGAGAAATAAGTATAAAATTTTCTTGTAAACAGGATTCATTAAATTTTTACTGCAATAATAGAGGTAATATTATAGAACTTTCTGCCAGCTCTTCGTGTAAATATTTGAGATTATTTACAAAAGACTGTAGAGTTACATTTTCTAATAATAGGTTATTTGACTTCAATAATTTGTCAACAAAAAAAGGTAAAGATGCCATAGACGAAATAAATTTCGTACTAAATTCTCTCAAACAAGGAATAATAGAAGATTTAACAGAAAATAATCTGAGATACGAACTACCTACTCTTTTACTTAGAAATTTTGTAGAGAACCTTAATATGGAAAGCCTCTCGCCAGAAAGATATTTAGATTTTAACATAAACTATATAGATTACGATCTAGGAAGAGATTTTCTAAAAAATAGTTCACGATTTGAAAGCGAGAGAAGACTAAAATTATCGTTATTTACTAATAATAGTTGTATAAAAGTTGTATATTGGTTAAACACTAATAATATAGAGACCTTCTTGTCTGAAGATTGTAATAATTGGATCTCAGACTCTAAAATATCTAGAGTCGTACGTAATATATCTACTTTAGATGAAAGATATTTGGAAATAAAAAAATTTTTAGAGAAAATAATCTCTAATGCTAGTTAACATTTTTTATGTAGAATAGTTCATATTACTATGAATCTTGTTATCTTAGTAGTAACATTTTCAAGTATTTTATTGGATATAGGTATACTATTACAGATATACGCTGAAAATAAGAAATTCTTTAAAGAGCCTAAAGGAGGCAATTACCACGGAAAGATCAGTGTAATTATACCTATTAGAGGACTTGATACTAATTTAGAAGAAAACGTAAGATCGATACTTAACCAGGATATTAAGCCATTAGAAATAATTTATGTTATAGATCCTGACGATCCTTATAGAGAGACAATAGAGAACATACTTAAGAAATATGATGTAAAGATAACACATACGTTTTATAATTGTACTTTATGTAGTGGAAAAATAAGAGCTCAACTTTCTGGTTTACTTAGAAGTAATGGAAATATAATAGTCTTTGGAGATTCAGATACATGGTATCCTAAGTATTGGCTGAGAGAGCTAACATTGCCATTAAGCAAATATATGGCTACAACCACGTTTTCTTTTGCTAGCCCAGCTAAATTAACATTAAGGAATTTAATAAGAGCAGGATTTTGGACGTTAGGTATTGAATCTCAAGCACTGGGCGGAACATTTTTATGGGGTGGATCAATGGCGTTTAAAAGGAGTTTCTTTAACGAAGATATCATTAAATGCTTAAGTAACGAGTGGTGCGACGACTGTACTCTCACTAAGATCGTAAAAGAAAGAAAAGGCAAAATAGGCTTTATAGGAAACGCAATACCGCTTAATGTTTATGACGAGTATAATCTATTTAAATGGGCACAAAGACAAGTCTTAACAGTGAAAATTTATTCCTATAGAGGAGCTAAAGCATTTTTAGTGTTTGGATTGTATATATCATTTTTACTAGTATTCCTTATATTAACTGGGATTCCTCTTCTTTTCTTGCCTTTCTTGTTATGGATAATAAAGAATTTACTTAGAGGTAGAAGGCTTGGGAAGAAAGCTATATTTCCTTCGCTATTTTCTATAATAGGTATATATTTTGCTTGGATAGTATTAATATTAAGTTGGAGAAAAAAGAAAGTGTTATGGAGAGATAAAGTCTATACTATAGAAAATAAACAATGATACTCTCCTTTGATCAATGGAAGTGAACTGCCCTAACGGACAGAGCTTCCTGCTTCATAAACCCACCTTGCCAGTACTTCAGCACAGTAGAGAGCGAAGTTCCACAGGCACTAAGAGTCGTTCCAACCCCGGATCCAATATTCAACACAGTACTACTGATTAGAGCAAAGGCGTACCACATTAACCCTCGCTTAGGTGCGTCTCGATGACACTTACCCTGTCGATGACTATCATCAAAATATTGAATGCAAACCAAGATTTAAATACAAAGAGTACTATCCATTCATCACTGATGAGGTCTTCCGCCCCTTTGAATCCCCATTAAGATAAATTTTTAGAATATGAATTAAAATTTTATACAGTATGATGAGGTCGAGCACTGCATGAGTTATGATGAAAGGACCACAACTGAAGCTACCATAGAGATACATTTCAATCTTTATGAGTTCAGAGATTCAATCTCTAAATATACTATAGTTAGTGACGATGATTGGGAAATTATATCTGGAAAAGAAGGGAAGTATCTAACAAAAGAATTCGATACTTATGGTATTTTAATATATCCGATAGAAGTTTCAGACGATATAAAAAATTCGTTCTTAAATAAAATTGAAAAAATAGATAAATTCCGAGAGGCACTATATAAGCCAAGATACTGGCGAGAGTTTATCACAATACTAATACAAGGAGACAAATTATTTACTTCCTCCGACTTAGGCTTAGAGACATTTAACGGTGTTGATATAGTTAATGACATTGCACGAAGCAAGGGAATACAATATGAGAATGTTGATGACTATTTAAGGATATCTATAGACATTACTAGACCTTTGGATAAAGATTCGCTGAATAATGCGATGGAAAGACTATCTAAGGCATTACTCTTATATTATAAGATTAAAGAATACCAAGAAGATATAGCTTCGAAATTAGCTTCACAAATGTTATCTTAATTTCAGATACATTGAAATTAAGATTCCAGAAATGAAAATAATACCACCTATTATAATCAGAGGAAATATAAGAATATATAAGAGTTCTGGTAAAGATATTATATTTTCATCCAAATAAACGGCATGAGATAAGTTATTTACTATACCAGCTTTCCCTTGTAAATTAATAACCTTACAACCTATTGTATATATATTGTTCCCATGAATATTAACATCGTTACCTTGAAAAATCACTATACTATTTGAATTAAAACTAGTTACGATTGTGCAATGGGGAGGTATAGTAAGTTCTTGAGACGTCGAATTAGTCTGAAGTAACATATCACCTATAATTATACTAGAAAGTAACGTTGCAACACCTAGTAAAATCAAGATCCTGCTTAATTTAAATAAGTTTACCACACGTTATTTTCTTATCTATAAATTATAAATGTTATGAATATTTCTCTTTTATATCAATTAATATTTGACACTAAGCGATTATTTTATAAAAGATACTGCGTATTTTACTTGTGTTATGGCTAGTATTTACGTCTGGTAAATGTAACCTAAAATGTGATTACTGCGGAGGATCTTTTCCTAAGAATATAGTTCCCTGGGGTATAAAATATAATATTGATAAGCTAAAAAAATTGATTGAAAATGATCCAGAGTCTACAGTTATATTTTATGGAGGAGAGCCATTATCTAATCCCAGATTCATTATAGAATTTTTAGACAATGTAAAAGCAAAAAGGTTTGGAATACAGACCAACGGAACACTTGTTAAACTTCTGTCAGAAGAATACTGGAAGAAAATCAACCTTGCGCTTTTATCAATAGATGGAAGAAAAGATATAACCGAGAAACATAGAGGTAAGCATATTTATGATATAGTGATCAAAAATGCAGGCTACCTTAAGTCATTAGGTATAGAGACTATCGCAAGAATGACTGTGACAGAAGATTCTGATATATATAAAGAAGTTACGCATTTACTGAGCTTAGAAGTTTTTGATAAGATACATTGGCAGTTAAACGTAATATGGAGTGACAAATGGAACGTTGAAAAATGGGCTAAGGAATCTTATTTACCTGGAATTAGAAAATTAGTAAACTTATTTTTGGAGGAATTAAAGAGAGGTAAAGTATTAAAAATAATTCCCATCCTTGGGGTACTGAGCGCTTATTTCTTTGGTGGATATAAAGGATCTCCTTGTGGAGCTGGTTATAAATCAGTTTCTGTTACCACTGACGGAAGAATATTATCCTGTCCTATTGCAGTTTGGGAAAATTGGGCTGTTTTAGGAAATGTTAACTCTGGTTTTAAGCTCCTTGAAGATCCCCTTCCAGAAATATGTAAGAAATGTGAGTTCAAGGAATACTGTGGTGGAAGATGCTTGTATTCTATGAAAGAGAATTATTGGGGAGAAGAAGGATTTAAAGAAGTTGATGAAATAACTAAAGAGTATTTAAGGACTGTATTATCCATAATTCCAACAGTAAAGGAATTAATAGAACAAGGGATAATAAGGCTAAGTGATTTAAAATACGATCCAACATCAGATTCTACTGAAGTAATACCGTGATAAGTATGAAGATTGAAGTTACAGGAAATATATTTCCCAAGATAATGGAATTATTAAATAGAGCTACTGACGAAATAACTATAGCTACTGGTGGGTTTTCTGAGGATTTTATAGATGCTATAGTAAATAGAGCAGCTAGCGGAGTTCAAACTACTATAATAACATCTGATAAGAACTGGGCCAGATGGTTAGAGAACCAAAAAATTAGCTATAAGAAAGACGATGAAAATAGAATAAAGAAAAGTTACTTAAGTCTAAGAGATAAAATTATCATTTATTCCAGATTGAGATACATTATTTTAGTAATTTCAATATCTATTATTTTGATATTTTTTATCAGAAGTATGATGTATTCATTTATATTTCTTACTGTAACATCCATCCTCGTAATAATTAATATAATACAGTTCTTATATATGAGAAAAATGATAAAGAAAAGAGAGAACGAGCTTAGCACTCTTAATATAGAAGTACAAAAGACTTCAGATGAATTAGCTTCAACAAGAAATACTCTATCGAAGAAGCTTAACATCATAGAAAGCAATCCACTAAGTTTCAGCGTAGTTATAATAGACAATAAATCATATCTCTTAGCATGTAACTTAAATTCTAAAAATCAATCCGAAATTATTGCATACGACGAAATTCAAAAAAATGATGCAATAAAAATCATATCTTATATAACAAACTTAAGCAAGCTTTGAAAGTATTTTCAACTTCTCTATTCCTTGTTTTATTCCATTTTCGGCCTCCGGTACAGATTGCTTGGCAAAGTATTCCTCGATTTCCTTCTCTCTTCCTATACCTAAGATTGGTATTACATTAGATAATATTCTTCCAAATATTCCAGTTCCTTCATAATACTTTCTAATATTATTCATGTAAGTCTTCAACCAATTCCAGACTGCATCTTTAACTTCCACATTATATGCTACTATAGGTAATATCCTAACTATATCCTGTTTCTTTATTTCTCCAGTTAGACTTAGGCTTAAGGTATTAGTAACAAGATAAGGTTTCTTAAAAGATAGCATAGCCTTAATGTACGTTAATTTTACTTCATCAAATTTCTCTTCTCTATATTTGTCTAAAATCTCATCAAATACTGAATCCTCATTAACTATTGCATATGCCATTGTTACAGCGTCTTTCTTGTTAGGATCTAAAGAAGAAAAGTTGTTCATCTCCTTAGATAACTCTAAGGCAAAATTATAGTCCATCTGAACTAAATTTTCTATTATGCTAGAATAGGTAAGTTTGCCCAAAGCATCAGTCTTTCCTCTCCATATTTTCTCCTGAGATTTATGAAATTGTAAAGCTAAATTACCATATTTACTAGGATTTATTGCGTACAGTGTAAAGAGTTGTGAAGCAATTTCCAGTACTGGTAGATATGACTCCTCATTCATCATAGTTTGAATTATTTTCTCGTATTCATTGAATGTAATGATTCCAGCTAAAAGGAAGTTAAAGTAATCATTTACTAATCCAAATTTTTCCAATTGATTCATACTCCCTAAAATTTTCAAATCATTATAGTAAATTCTGTAAAATCCTGCTCTATTTAGATTAACCTTTATTGAATTCACTTTCTCTCCAACATTATATTCCTTCTCCCTAGAATCAAGAAGCAGTGAAATTTTCTTATTTCCATTAACTTCTAGGGTTAAAGGAACCATGTAGATTTTATCATCAGTACTGCCATCAAGCATAAATCTCCTCTGCTCGAATTTAATTGAATTATCTCCAACTTTTACAGTTATTATAGGATAGCCGTCTTGAACTATCCACGAAGGCATGATTTTACTAATAGGCTTCCCTGACGCCTCCTCTAAGCTGAGCCATAAATCCTTACCTTCTGCATTTGACAATCTAAATTTATTTAAATAAGCAGATATACCTTTCCTGAACTCATCTTCTCCCATGTAAGACTCTATCATCCTCAGTATACTAGCTCCTTTACCATAACTTATATCATCAAATAGCTGCTCAATCTCTTCTGGACTTTTTACCTCAACTTCTATAGGGTGAGTTATGTGTAGAGAATCTTTCTCCATTGCTCCTGCAGTTTCGCTGTATAAAAATTCGCCCCAATAATCCCAATCTGGATGAAGCCAATTTACAGCCTTATAACTCATAAAAGTTGCGAAACTCTCATTTAGCCATAAATCGTTCCACCATTTTAAAGTAACTAAATCTCCGAACCACTGGTGCGCAAGCTCGTGGGCTATTACTTCTGCAACTCTTCTTAATTGTTTTATGCTAGAATTCTCGTCAGCAAGTAACGCTGTTTCTCTAAACGTTATTGCACCCCAATTTTCCATAGCTCCAAACGCAAATTCTGGGATAGCAATAAAGTGAGCTTTAGGCAACTGATACTTTATCCCGTAGTAATCCTCATAGAACTTAATGAACTTTCTTGCAAAATCTGCAGGAATTCTAGCCTTAGAAATCTTACCTGGAACTGTTGCCACTATAACCGTAGGTTGGGAAGAATAGTCATAATACTCTTCGAATTTTCCTACCCCCATATAAATTAAATATGTAGACATTTTAGGTGTCTTTAAGAATTCTATTACTTTCTTATCTTCCTCATAGTAGATTTCCTGTGGAGGCATATTAGATATAACGTCCAGATCTTTGTCAACCTTTACGGTAAATTTGAATTCTGCCTTATAAGACGGATTGTCTACACATGGAATAAATTTCCTGGCATGAGAAGACTCAAATTGTGTAGTAAAAATATAGGAACTATCGTAAGGAGCGATATACATTCCTACTAGATCATCTCTTACTTTGCCTTCAAACTCAACTTCAGCAATACCAGAAAAATTACCTGTAGATATTGTCACTGTTTTTTCATCAGAGATAAAATCAACGTTTTTACCGTTTATGCTTACCCTGGTAACTTTAACTCCATCAGCGTCTAAGACTAATTTGTCTTCAGTAGCCAATTTTATCTTTTCTATGCCATGATATTTTAATCCTTTGAAATCAAACTCAATAAATACATCATATGAATCTATCTGCATAATCTAAATCTTTCAAGATCTAATTAAAAACTTGCCTTAGGGTATAGAAGATGATATTACTCTGAAAACTTACTGTAACCTACAAGAACGATTTTACATTTAGCCGACCTTAAATATTCATTAAGAAGAGCTCTTCCTTCACTACTTAGATGTGCTTCAACATCTTCGATGATCACCACATTATCACTTTTAGAATTTAATAGGAAATACTTTAGCGAGAACAAACTAAGAACTTCAGAAAAGGAGTTATATGCGGGTTGCTCATCTACAAAAAGTCCTTCATCATTTACAGTAATCTGATGCCCTAATATTTCGTCTTTATAGCCAGGATTTATCAGAATTGAATTGATAAATTCAGCAGCTAATCCCATACTTTTAGGAATTCCAGAAACTCCTTCCGTTTGTAATACTATAAACTTGTAAAATGACGCCAAAAACCCATCTCTAGTTGAAGGCAAAATGTAAGGTTTCATTTTCTCCAAGCTATTAAAATAAAAAGAGTCAAGAAGAATTAATCCTTTCAAATCATTTGATAATCCGTCAGGGATCTTAAGTAGATTAGAAGATAAGCTTACCTTGTTCCCTTCAATTTTACCTTTTATATTCATTATTTCACTTTCAATTTCAAAGTTAACATAAAGCTTTATTCTTCCTTCAGTAAGCATAGAGGAAATAATAGCGGCTAAGGTACTTTCAAATATCTTTTTCCAAGAATCCAGAGGATCTCTAAAATTATTTACCTTGCCGTATAATCTTGGTATGGAATATATGGCCTTTTGAATAAAATATAATGCCCTGCCTATCTCATAGGCACTATCACCATGAATAGTACCATTAAAATTTTGTATAGCGTATGTAACGTTGCCTTTACTTATCCTTATAATCATACTTAAAATTATTATTTAACCTAATTAAAATAAACCATAAAGCTGTCACTTTTGGCTACAAGTAATTTAACTTAGCAGATCAATTGTGGGCAATAAAGGTAAGAAAATTAAAATTTTGTATGTTTTCTAAACATTAAAACTAAGGTTTATATATAGCATGAATTGAAATTATTTTTATGAATGATCTACAATTGGCAATCTTGGTTTATATAATTGGAATGATGGCAGCTGATTTTATAATACTGTACTATTTGCTAAGAAGATCCATTGTAAATAAGAAGGCTATATTCTTCGTAAGCTCAGTCTTACTTTACATGTCCGTAGAGGCGGTAGATATAGCCTACATACTGTTCTCTCACGGAAATATACTAATAGAACCTTTCTCATTAATTATAGCTTCAATACCTATAGTAATCTCCACTATAATGAAGAATGTAGTCACTAGATGGAGAGAAGATAAGACTTCTGCTCTAACCTTAGCTTTAACTATAGTAGCTGATGAGATTGCAATGGGTTATGCTTATTCCGAAGCATTTGGGCCTCATATAAATCCTATAATTGATTCCGTAAGTAACATAGCCTTCGGAGTTATGATGCTTGCAGATTCATTGTTCTTCTTAGCTCTATCTCCAAGAAAAATCGAGGAGTTAGCACTATTTACGTTTTCAGCATCAATGGCTTTCATGCCAAATATCTTCTTCACATTCTCTGCATACACGGAACTGGTAGGATCCTTAATTGCATCAGTAATAATGATAGTTAATATAATAACATTATACTTGATAGAATCTAGAAAATTAACCTTCAATGCACAGTTACTATCAATATCGTTAGGATTTTTCGATTTTGTAATGATGCTTAGTTTATCAATATATGCTACATCTAAAGACCTTTACACAATTTCTATAGGAATGATTGCCTCCATGCTCTGGTACTTTACTTTAGTACTTTACAGATTTAAGGATATTAAAATAAAAATAGGATTGAAATATCCCCTCATGTTTGTCATTTTCATAAATTTTGCAGAATTAACTATGGGATTTGGAGAAAGTGTACTAGGATTTAGAGTAACTAACAACTTATGGATGCCTTCTACGCATATGTCAAAAATGCACATAATGAATATGGCAGGAATGCACACGCTAATGTGGAGTCCTACTACCAATCATTGGTGGTGGATATTTCCCACAGATCCTTGGAGTATGACGCTAATGGGATATAAGCAAGCTATAATGGCAACTCACAACATACTATTTGCAGGCTTCTGGGCTTCTTACATGTTAATAATGATGACTACAATGATGCCGTTCTATGTAGTTATGATGGGAGCCGAAATGAGTTACTTAGTCTATGAGAGATTCAAAACCGCAAAGAACTCTAACGTTAAAAGATGGGCAATTGCTATCCTTGTTGGAATTCCATTATTCGTATGGTTACTCCCTTACTATACGCCTACGTATATTTTCGGAATGAGCGGAATGCTTTCTCACATTAATCCTGCGTTTGCACCAACATTGCTCTCGTTCGGCTTGTCACTATTGGCTATAGCAATTGCTTCAACCCTCTTTGGAAGAAGAGCGTACTGTAACTTAGTGTGTATGTCCGCTCACATGTGGACTAACATATATTATGACCAATTTAAACCTAAAAAATCCGCTAAATTATGGGACTACTTAAAATGGGTAAGCTTAGGAATAATGATTCTGGTATTCGTATATTCTTCACTAATCTTCATGGGAATAGCTAAGAATCCATCAATAGGTAAGTTACAGATACCCTTGTTTGACTTTTACGGAATGTTTACGCTGAACTATATATGGTGGTTCTTCTTCTTCCTAACTCCAGTATTTGGTACTTATGCATGCGCAAGACAAGGATGGTGCGGATTCGGAAACTTTGCAGGATTATTTAATAAACTACTATTCAAGATAAGGGCAGATTCTATAGATACCTGCAGGAACTGCAAAACAGTAAACTGCGAAACTGGCTGTCCTGTTAAAATACCTATAAGGTCTGATGTTCTATCTAAGGGTTATACTAACAGAATTTCCTGCGTAGGTTGTGGAGACTGTGTAGAGGCTTGCCCATATGAGAACTTAGAAATTGTAGATATAAGGAATGTATTTAAATCAGGGAAAGCCAGGACATCATAAATCAGCCCTTGTAAGGTTCATCATTCTTAATATCCAAGTTTAACTATTTTTTCTTATGATTTACTTTGATTTAAATACTGCTAATTCTTTACTGCCATGGGTAAAGGAAAAAATAAAGGAACTTAGGAAAACTAGATTACAAATTGAGGAAGCTTTAATCAGAGGAGAAAAAGAAGCATTAGGCGAAGGTACTAAAAAGATTGATAAGATAATTAAAGAAATAACGTCTCAAGGAATAATAATTAGAGATCCAGATTTAGGCATAATAGATTTCCCTGCAGTAATCAATGGAAGACCAGCTTATCTGTGCTGGAAAGACGGAGAAGAAAAAGTAAACTTTTGGCATTATGTTGAGGAGGGATTTGCGGGAAGAAAGAAAATAACAGGAAAAGAAGATATTTTAAGTTATACTTGACAAAGAAGAAATAATTTTTATATTTCTTAATTTTCTTAAAAAACTTATAACACTTGTATTAAAAGAAAGATATTTAAGTATAATAACCATTTTTACCCTATGCAAGTTGTTGAGCAATACACCACCCCCTATTACAAACACATCCTTAGTTTACCTCCTTCCTCAATAAGAAAATTATGGAAACTAAATAAAATAACATTAGTAGATGTAAGGACTCCAGAAGAATATGAAGATCATCATATACCAGGATCTATATTAATGCCATTAGATTATCTTGATACGTTATCAAAATTTTTACCAGATACTGACGTTGCAGTAATATGCGAACATGGAAATAGAGCATTATATGCAACATACGGGATGCCTCATATATACAAAAAGAGGGCAATACATATGCAATATGGCATGGTAGGATGGATGGCAATGGGATATGAAGTTGCAAGCGGAATTGATGAGAATGGTAAAAAATGGATGAGACTTTTAGATTCTGTTGAATAGACTTTTGTCTATAGAACCTACTGGCTATGATTTTTAAAGTCACAAGCTAATTGAATACTTGATAACAATGGAACTAGATGAATATTTAGTACTTGAAGCCTTATCAATGTAAAGTTAAAAATATTTTTATTTCTGTCCTATACTTTCTTGTTTTGCGTAATTTGCTGCGAAGGATGCTAACGATATAGTAGGATATAGCTCTTGACCCGCAGGAACTACAATTATTAATCCTCCTTTTTGGGATATATCAGATAAAGTTTCCAAGAATCTAAGTTGAAGAGCAGCAGGATTATTCTTGTAGGCTTGAGAGGCTTCAGCTAATATGGTTGAAGCTTGCCTTTCTCCTTCACTTAAGATTACTCTAGCTCTTCTCTGCCTTTCAGCTTCTGCTTGCCTAGCCATTGCAGATAATAAATCTGGGGAAATCTTTATGTCTCTTACAGTTACTGCAGTAACTTTTATTCCCCAGGCTTCGGTGTAAGTATCAAGTATTTCTTGCAATTTCCTATTTATTTCTTCTCTCTTGCTCAATACATCATCAAGTTCCATCTGCCCTACAATATCCCTCAAAGAAGTTTGTGAAATATTCAACACTGCAGACCTGTAGTTATAAACCATTGAAACTGCCTTAATAGGTTCTAATACTTTATAGTATACTACCGCATCTATGGATATAGTCACGTTATCCTTTGTTATAATCGTTTGAGGAGGTATATCTACTGTAACTATTCTTAAGTCAACTATTACCGGTCTATCAACAAAAGGAATTAGAAAAATTATGCCAGGGCCTTTTACTCCTAAAACTCTACCAAGCCTTAACACTACAGCTCTTTCCCACTCCTTTACTTGCCTTAATGACATTCCTACAAATACTAAGATTATTATCAAAAGTAAGACTAAACCAATTATTAAACCTGTATCCATATCTTATATAGTCTACTTTCAAGTTTAAAACTTATATTTAGCTAAGATAGCAGAAACTAAGATTCCTACAGCAAAAGCTCCTATATATTCTAAAAGCAAGTAATTTACACTAACGCTTGATGATTTATACTTAATTTTTGAGAATGATGATGATAAAGCATGCTTAAAGTTATAGCCCTTTAAGAAGCTTACCAACGAATTATATGCAGACTTTATCGAAGAAACTATATGAGCTAATAAAGGTGAAGAGATATAGTAGGCCGATGATAATGAATAATTACCTACATAGTAAATTATATATAAATCTTTACAGGAAATATTGAAAGTTATTTCTCCATTGTCGTTCGTATATCCTAGGTCTTTTACTGATGTAAAGGGTATAGGTGAGGATAAATTAGTTGAAGGAACTAAGACCTCTATTTTCTGGTCAGATAATGAAAATCCGTTAATACAAAGCTTAACATGTTTTATGCTGCCATTAGACTGGACTACTATTTTAGGCGGTATAGGCCATAAAACCGATGGAGAATTAACTCCTTTAGTAACACAAGCGAATGGATTCGAAATATTTTCAAAATTTCCCAATACCTTAAGCCCATACGCGCTTTCAGCAGTATCTAAACCTATAGAAAAAGCTGAGCAAGGTATTATTAATTTTCCCTGCTGTAAATAGTATATTTCTTCATTCATTTCACCATAAATACATACTTCACTTCCGCATCCTGGCCCTCCCCAGACGAACTCTAAGTCGTTAGGCAAACCTAGAATAGATAGACTCCCTATTTGGAAACTTCCAAAATAAGGTAATATTTGGTAAATATACTTCTTACCGTCTATACAATATCCAAACTCAAGGTTATTTGATATCTTCATAAAAAGTGAGAAATTACTAGGAAGAGTAATATTAAATGTAGGACCTTGATATAGATAAACTCCTATACCTTGATACGTAGTCACGTTAGTTTTTAAGGTTTTAAACGGACCAGATAAATTCCAGAGATTTATTATCATTGTTATTTCAAATTTTTTACAATTTATCTCATGAAATAATGCAACATCTTGCGCCCAATAATTACCGTCTATCATCACATTTAATTGTAAAGAAGCGTTACCCCTAGTAAAAAATCCTCCAGAAGAAAAGTAAGAATCCCCTATGTTAAGTGCAGTTATATTTACTGTACCCATAACTTCTGTTGTATAAATTACCTTATTTAAAGGGAAAAACGAAATACCAGAAGGATATGTAGGACTTACTGGAGATGAATGAGTAAGAACAAAGGAAGACAAAGGAAGCAACATTAATAGTATTAAACCTAGCGATAACAGTGCATTCATAAGATTATTTAATTACCTAAACTATAATAAAATTGTGGTACACTACATAGTTATTCCAATTATAATTATAATAGTCTTGATCATAATTCTAGTTATTACTGGATATATTTCCGATCCTATAATTGATATACCATCATTTGCTATAATTGGATTTCTCAGTTATAGAATAGTTTATGTAATAATAAAAACTAGAAAGAGGAACTTATACTCATATAAAGGAAAAATAGGAAAGGCTGTAGATGACATTCCTAAAGGAAAGGAAGGCTATGTATTGATAGAAGGAGAATATTGGAAAGCTATAGCTGAAGAGCCAATAGTCTCTGGAGACGAAGTAGTTGTAATTGGGATGCAAGATTTAAAGCTTATAGTGAGAAAAAATAAAAATAATGAAGTTATCATCTAGATCTTTGGAAAAATTAAAAAGTTATGGCAATTTCAGTATATTAGAGAATGGTAACAATATTATTATAAGTTATGTTACTCCATCTTTACAAGACGCATCAAGTTTAGAAGGAGAAGATTATCGAATAGTAGAAATACATGGTAAGAAAGATAATGAAGGAAATATGCAAATTCTGTATGCAGAAATTAAAAACACATCCAATGAAACTATAAGAAAGATGAATTTAGAAGAATTAAAACCGTGGATAGAATACTTGGAGAGTAGTGATACATAATGTACTTATTTGCATATGGAACTTTAAGATACGGTTTTGAACTTCATCACCTACTTAAAGACAGCAGGTTTGTAGGATTAGGTTTTATAGAAGGATACAAGATGTACGATATAGGAAACTACCCTGGAGTTGTAAAAGGAGACGGAACAGTTTGGGGAGAGGTATATGAAGTAGAAGATCAATTAATAAGCCTTTTGGACGAAATAGAAGATTATAGGGGAAGACAAGATGATTTATATATAAGAGAGAAGACTAGAGTTCATTTTGACCAAAAGAGGAGATATTACCTTGATAATGTAAATTTTTACAGATATAACCATGGAATAGAATTCAGAGACGAAATAGAACCGGGAGATTATTCAAGATGGGTTGGAATGCCCGTAATTGTTAATTATTTTGCTTATGCAGAAAATACTAACCCTGAAATTCTAAAGGAGAGAGGGGTTAAAGAAATAATGAAGGAGATAGAAGCTTACTTAGAGGATTATAGAATCATATTTAATATTAAATGCAAGTACGGACTTTGCGCTAATTTGAAGGAATCTAAAGGAGGTAATGTTTATGGTTATATATATGTAATGCTAGAGGACGAATTAAACTCTTTGGATAAGGCAGAGGAGCATTTAATTAAATACGTCAGAGATGTTATAAAAGTAAAGGACAAAGAAGGAAGAGAATATTTTGCACAGGCTTATATCTCAGATTATAAGGAGGAAGAAGGGAAGCCTACAGACTTTTATAGGAATTCAATAATTGAAGGCTTAAAGAGGAAATGGGATAAGATAAGTACTGGATTGTGATGAGTGAGCCCTGAAATGATCGATGAAATTAAATGAACCAGGCTGAACTCATATTTTTAAACGATCTCCACAAATACTTTTTATGAATAAACTTTCTGAAGATGAAATAGGGAATAAGTTAAAAAATTTAAATAATTGGGAATATAAGGATAATAAACTTGTTAAAGAATTCAAATTTAGGAATTTTGACGATTCAATAAACTTTCTCAAGTTAATACAGCCAGTTGCGGATAGCCTAGATCATCATCCCGACGTTCATATATATTACAATAGAGTAGTAATTGAATTAACTACTCATGATGCGGGAGGAATAACCGAGTTAGATTTTCAATTGGCTGAAAAAATAGACGATCTAAGCACACATGTTATGTAAATTCCAGGCTATTCTTTATTCTATCTAAAATCTTCTGAAGTCGTTTTTCCTCTTCTCTCAGTAGAGAGACTTTCTTCCTAATATCCATGGAATACTCTATCTTCTGTTGAAGTTCATCGGCATCTTTACCTAAATATTTACTTTTTAATTTTCCTTCCTCCCAATACCTTAAATAATAATACACATGGTTACCAATCCTTTTCTTATCTATATGCCCAGACGGAAGCTTCGTTAGTTCTTCCTCTAATTTTTCTCTTTCCTTCTGAACTTGTAAAAATTTCTCCTCTAATTCTTTAACTTTCTCCCATAGCATCTCTCATCACCGTATAGTTGCAGTGTTTCTTTTAGTACTCATACCCCATTTCCTCAGCTAAATTTTCGTCTAACGCCTTCATAATCTTTTCCCTATCTGGAACCTCTATATACTTCCTTATACCTCCAGCTCTGCCCTTATTCAGGATCTTTATCTTTATTATCCCGAACATGTCAAGCTCTGAAATTATATCAGAAAATCGTCTATACGATAAAGGCCTTTGTTTTAACTTATTACAAAGATCAACGTAAATTTTATGGGCAGTTACTACATCTTCCGAATCCAAAGATGCTCTTAAAGCTAGTTTATAATGAAAAGGAAGAGACTTAATCGCCTCCACAAGCCTTTCTTGTTCATACTCAACTATTGCTCTATCAACGTGTTCCTTTCTTATTATACCTTCTCCAGAGGCTAACTGAGCAGCCCTAAATAATAAGTTCACAGCTTTCCTAGCATCTCCGTGCTCCTTTGCAGAAATTGCTGCGATATAAGCTAAGATCTCATCAGTATACGTCCCTCTGAATAAGCCGTACTCCGCATACTTGCTCAAGATTTCTTTTAACTGATCTGCATCGTATGGCTTAAAAATGACGGAAGGACCAAGAGATGATAATACACGAGGTTCCATGTAATCCCTTACATTAATATCATTACTAATCATAATTACTGATATTTCTGCATCAGCCCTAAGAAGTTGATATAGTACAATATCGCCTTCCCTCCTTTTAACTAATGTATCTACTTCGTCTAAATAAACTATGGCCTTCTTAGTTTCTACAGCATTCTTAATCTTCTCTATATATTCACCCAAATTTATACCGTGCTTCGGTACAATATCGTTAGTTAATCTCTCTGCCAGAACAGATAATACTGCTTGAGGTGTGCCTCCAACTTCTCTGCAATTCACGTAAGCCTGAACAACGCCCTTGTATTCCTCATCCTCTTTTTTAACTTCCTCTATCTCGTTCAGGATATATCTAACAACAAATGTCTTCCCGGTACCAGTAAGTCCTAAGAATAAGTTGGAAAACCTTACATCGTTTTTAACGAAATATCTAATTGATATCGCAGTCTCCTTAATTATATCTTCCCTATAAGGTATTTCAGTAAAGACTGAAATAGGATCTATGAAAACCTTAGGATTCTTTATGACCTCTCCTTTTCCTCCCTTTAATGTCTCTCGAATCACATTGTTTCAATAGTTTCAATAGTTAAATGTTGTTTCAGATATTACTCATAGTAACACCAGGTTTTGGCCTGGAATAGTAATACACGGAATTTAACTCCCCGGTTCTACCGTATAAAAGAAGAGTTTCACCTATAAGAATACCCTAAACTTTATTCAACTAATTATTTTCTCTATTCAATGTTAATAGTGATCATATTAATAATACCTTTAAGAATGTATTATAGTTTAAAAGTCTGAGACAGAGCGTAACAGCAGTGTTTCATAAATCAATTAAAAAATAAAAAGAAAATGAGTAGTTTGTATAAATAAAAGAGTCACATAAACGGACTTAGTAAACCTTTTGTTAATAACGTTAGAAACCTGGAGTCAGTGTAAAAAGATTAGGGTCAAATAATACTTGAAACAGTTCTTTTATACAGTAAAACCGGGGAGTTAATTCACTGTTTCCATTATACTCAAGAGTTCTTGCGTGTATTCTGTTGTTGATAACGGCCTTACATTCATATATCTAGCTAAATCTTGTGTTACTTTCTTCTGTTTTATTGACTCTATTATTGCCTTATCTATAAGGTCCGCTGCGTCTGTCCACCCCATAAATCTGAGCATCAATTCCCCTCCTCTTATTATTCCAGTAGGGTTAGCGACGTTTTTGCCAGCATATTTGGGAGCAGTTCCATGTACTGCTTCAAACATTCCCGCATCATCTCCTACGTTTGCCCCACCAAGCATGCCTATATTGCCTATCAATGCTCCTGCAGCATCAGAGATGTAATCTCCGTTTACGTTAGGTGCTAGAATTATATCGTAATCTTCAGGTTTAATGATGATCTGTTGGAACATGTTATCTGCTATCCTGTCATTTATGAGTATTTTTCCATCAGGTATTTTTCCTCCGTATTTAGTAGAAACCTCTTCTTCTGTAACAACATAGTCTCTAAATTCGTTAAGTGCAGTTTCATACGCCCATTCTCTAAATGCGCCTTCAGTATATTTCATCACATTGCCCTTATGCATAATCGTTATGCTCTTCCTAGAATTCTGGGTAGCATATTTTATTGCCATTCTTGTTATTCTTTGTGTTTTATATTTACTTATTATTTTAAATCCTATTCCAGTATCATCTTCTATATCGACTTTTAACTCTTCTCTAATAAATTTCCTGATGTTTTCCGCTTCTGGAGAATTATACGGGTACTCTATTCCTCTATATAAGTCATCAGTATTTTCTCTAAATATTATCATATTAATTCTTTCAGGGTTTTTAATAGGACTTTCTAAGCCTTCAATGTATTTTACTGGTCTTATATTGGCATAAAGGTCAAGCATAATCCTTATCGCTACATTAACAGATTTCCAACCTTTACCCACAGGGGTTTCCATTGGTCCTTTTAATACAACTCTATATTCCTTTAGCATATCTTGTGTATCCTTAGGAAATCTGTCTCCAACAAGCTGAACAGCCTTATTACCTGCTAAGACTTCTACCCATTTTATTTCTTTATAGCTTTTATATTTTAACTCTACAGCCTTATTTATTACCTCTATCGTAGATTTTACGATTTCTGGGCCTATTCCGTCCCCTTCAATATATAAGATAATAGGTTTATTAGGGGTAATCCATTTGCCATCTTTAAATTGAATTTTCTCTCCATCTTCTGGTATTTTGTACATGTCTCTTAACATTAACTTAATGTTTTTATTCTTTTTTCTTCATTACGAACTTCATTCCTGATTTTATATTATTCATTTCTCCTTTTTCTTTTACCAAGTTTCCTTTGTTAAAAAGAAATTTTATGCCATTCTTATCAGAGCCTATTATTAGTACTATTTCTGAATTCACGCTTTCTATAACTGCTTTATTAACCAAAATATCAAATTCTTCATCACTTTTTATGACGCCAGAAAGTATTGTTTTCATTTCATTAATTATATTATTAAATTCTGTATCAGAAACCTCTTCCTCATTATTCTGATAAAGTACATTTTTAATCTTATTATAGAATCTTCTTGACTCTATTTTAACGAGTCTTTCTAGAGGTCCATTATAATAGAAGACTATCTTAACCTTTGTTAGTTTATTATTTCCTTGTAACGGTTCGAATAAATGATCTAATTTACCAGATAATTTAGGTTGTTCATTTCTGGATACTATATAAATAATTCTGTTTTTTGCTAAGATTCTTTCCACGTTAAATTTAACATTTAAAATCCAACCAACGTTTACAATGAAATTATTTTCTGATATTTGTGAAATATTTTTAAATAGTGGAATATATTTCATTATATTTGAAGGATTACTAAAGAAATCATAAGCGTTAAAACTGGGTAATAACAATGTAAAATTCTCTTCCATAAATATTAGGTATTATCCGAAAATAAAAGGCTTGAATGCATAATGAAAAAGTTTTTGACTTATAGTCAACAATTACAACTATGTTAAAGACCTTATTGGTAATGATTGTTTTAATAACGCAATTGATTCCATTATACTCTCCTACTAACATGATTAGTCATAATTTACAAGAGTTAAATCCTAATTGCGTTGTAACTGTTGCTATAGTTGAGCAACCTAAAAATTTAGCAAAATTGCAACTAGATGTAGAAGATCACGTAATTCTTAACAAAACTTGTATATGTAAACTTTTCATACCTCATAACGAGATTTCAAAAGCTATAGAATATTTAAGCAAATTTGGATTACAAACTGTAGTATATATGAATGTGATATTGACAACTGGTAAAGTTTGTAGTTTTGAACATGCTCTAAACGGTAAGTTTTACGCGATAGATTTTCATAATATAAGATTCTATGAGTTTTTAGGAGATCCTCCAGTAGCTATAGGAAATGCTCTAGTATTCTCAACAAATATTACGTCTCAAATTTTACAACAGCCTGATACATTGTATAATTATTCTCAAGCTATAGCATATAACGTAATTTATCCCTGCATATTAAGGGAAGCGTATAACGCTACTTCACTGTATAAACAAGGAATAATGGGTAATGGAACAAGCGTCGGAATAGTCGACTTTTGTGGAGATCCCTATATTTATCAACAACTGAAGTGCTTTGATAAGGAATTTAAGATACAAAATCCTCCAAGTTTCCTTATATGTCCTATAGGTTCTTATAATCCGAATCAGGGTATTGCTAGCGGTTGGGCTTTAGAAATATCCCTCGACGTAGAATATTCTCACGAAATAGCCCCAGATGCCGGTATAGTATTATACGTGGCCAATCCGAACGTTCCGTTACCTGCAATAGTAGCCTTTATTGATCATCAAGATAAGGTAAATGTAGTATCTCAGAGTTTCGGAATTCCAGAGATCTACTTCGATCTAGGTTTATTGTCTTTATCTTATTTACAATCATTAACTTACGAATATTGGTTAGGTGAAGTCGAAGGAATAACTTTTGTCGCTGCGAGTGGAGATTACGGAGGAAATGGCTATAACTTCTATCTATTTCCGCAAGGTGGATTGCTAATTCCTGCCAGTGATCCTTATGTTCTAGCCGCAGGAGGCTCTACATTATATTATTCTTGCAATAAAACTGTTCAAGAGGCGTGGAGTGGAGAAAGCGTATATGGAGCGTCGACAGGAGGCTTTAGTAGTATATTTCCGTCTCCTTGGTATCAGGGCGCTAATGGATTTAGAGAAGTTCCAGACGTTATAGCAGATGCTAATCCTTATACTGGAGTACCAGTAATTTATTATTACGGAGAAAAATACTTAGTTGGAGGTACTTCCGTAGCTTCACCTACAGTTGCAGGGATAATAGATTTAGCTACTCAAATCCATGGGAAATTAGGTTTTATAAATCCTCTAATTTATGATCTAGAAGGAACTAAAGCGTTACAACAGATAACTTTTGGATATAATACTCCATATTACGTTAAGAACGATTCTTACAATCCAGTTTCTGGGCTTGGGTATATAAATGCAGGATGCTTCGTATCTCTCATAAGGAATGAAACTACAATTAGTGTTGCAGTTTTCAATACTACTTACAATGATGGTCAAGTAGTTAAGGTAATAGTAAAAGCTTCTCCGACAATACCAGTTTCGGGTTATGTTTATGACGGAAATAAGATATTTGAGAAATTTCCTTTAGTATATAACGGATCTTATTGGATAGGGTACTTTACAGCTAAAGGTAGTGGTATTCAAGAAGTAGTAGTAACTCAAGGTAACGAGAAATCAGGGACTTATATACTTGTTGGGATGCAAGCTATGTTCTTATGCCCTCAAGTAGCAGTTTATCCTAGTCCTATGGGAATAAAGATAATAGCAGAATTATTATATGCAAATGGGTCTGCTGCTATTGCTTCTAGAACATACACTGCATTTTTATGCCAATATAATATGATTACGTGTTCACTTGAAAAAGTTAATGAGACTACCTTACATTCTCCAACCCTTATAGAAGGCTATATGTACATATTCTTTAATAACGGATCTTATGTGTATGGATGTTTTGCGCCAACAAATCCTTTTGGCGGAATTTATAGGATAGAGATAAACTGTATCTTTGGATTCGCAGAATTTGTAGAGGGAATTTATCTAGTTCCATACATTATACCATCAGCGTTTACTGAGCCCGTATCAATAGCTAATGGATGTAACTTTACTATAGGAGTTGCTATGCTTTCTAACGTAGCTCCTAATGTTACAATAGAGCTTTTTAACGAAGATGATAAGCCGGTTTATTCATTCTCTATAAATGCAATATGTTATTCAAGTTCAACGTATTATGTTAAAGAAATTTCGCTTCCTCATAATTTATCGAAAGGGTATTATAAAGTAATTTCGATAGCAGATTATAATTCTAGTAGTGGTATGGTTTACGGAGAAGGATTTACACAAGTTTATGTATCAACTTGTACTTTAAGAGTTGAAGTAAGTACGATACCTAGTGTAAATGCGTACGAGAACGAAAGTCTATATATAATAGCTTCTATAACGTATGAAAACGGAACGAATGTAAACTTTGGTACATTTAATGCGGTAATTATTCCTTCATACATGAAGAGCGATTTTAGTAATCTAGACTTAGAATTTTCCGTACCTTTATACTATGTTGAAGGCAAATGGCTAGGTAAAATTACCACGCCCTGTGAAAAAACTAATTCATTACGTCTTTCTGCAGTTGCACTAAGCGGTGAATGGTGTATTTATATTTATGGAACCTCGTATAATGGTATTCCTATATCTTTCCCTACGACTTTAAGTTATTCAACGCTTAATATATTGCCTGTTAAACCCAATGAGCATTTCATATTACTTCCTTATACATACGTTAAGAATTTTAGCGGAACGTTAATAGAGAACGCTTACATATGTAATGCAGTTATAATAGGTCATAACGCAACTTTCGTTAACTCCTTTATAAGGAACTTAACGTTAATAAATGGTTCTGTGAGGTTGATTAGTAGTAACGCAATTTACTATAAGGTAATTAACGGTACCATATTTAATGGAAGTACACAGGTTAGTACTAATGGTAAGAAAATAGATATAACCTCAAGCAATTTAGGTGAAATAATAGTAACACTATTAATACTCTTGGCAATAGATATAGGCATAATAACCAAATTTAGAAGGAAGTAATAATTTTTATTTTATACTAGTTATTAATCCTACCCATTGGTTATTATCGTACATTATATATTGTATACTTATCTTAAGTTTCTTTATGCTCATTTTAGTTTTTACTTTTATATTGTACGCAAAATAATAGATGTTACCGTCGGTCTCAACTTCGGCTTTTTTTGGAAATTCGATCTCATAATCGTATTGTTCTGCAAGTTGCTGAATTTTGGTCGTAAATCTCATTATGATGTCTTTAACGGATTCTCCATAAATCGGTTCAAAGCTTAATGCTCTAAGTTCCTCTTTAAACGCGGTAATACTTTCATTGCTTCTTACTTTTCGTTGTTTTATACTCTCTTTTGTTTTCACAAATATTTCTGGAGTAATGATTGCTTAAAAACACTTCTATAATCGCGAGATTAGACATAACTCCCTTGTTGCTTTATTAAGTTATAAATATAATTAACATCTTTAGAAAATTCATTATCTATCTCGTTTTTAATTGCCTTTCTACCATCCTCTAAAACTTTTTTAATACTGTCCTCAATACTATTTAAAGGCAACATTGTATCAAAGTAAAGTGTCCTCTCTGCCGAGAATAAATATATTATGTCTTGAATATTATCTAGAAATTCTTCTAATTTTCCAGTTAATGCTATTCCTCTTATAACATTTTCTACTTTTATTACCTTAAGCCAATTTACTTCTGTTTTCAATTCTTTAAAAAATTCACTGTTATACGTAATTTCTTCAATAGTGCTCATTACATCTGCATTATGATCTCTAAGTCTTCTTTCTAAAAGATCTTGAATAAAAGGTTCGAAATCTTCATTTGCATTCACGTCAAAAGTTCTCATAGGACAAGGAAAAATATTCTCATTCTTGCATGTCTCTTCTATTTTGTCATAGACATTTTTTACTTCGTCCTCAAGTCTTTTCTTCTCAAGATTATTTTTAAGTAATTTAAACGATGTTCCTAGAATTGAATATATATCTAAAGTTATGAGAAGTTGTAATGCCTCATTATACTCTGGAGAAGCGAGCTTTGGGAAGTATTTTTTCTTTTTAAGGTATAACATTGGCCAAGTCTTTAGTTCATTAATGATAGGTATTTTAGCGTAGTATAATTTCATAAAATAACCACCGTTCAAAGCCTTGTAAGTATAAATAGCCTTATCTTTCTCGATGCCATTTTTTAACGCAAGATCAATATAATCCATTACTTAGAGCCTACATGGTTTGATATAGCTTTAAATTTAAAAAATTAATCCTAATAAAAGTAATAATATGAATAAAAATTTGTATTTAATTTTATTTCATTCTATATATCCTTTTGCCTTAAGTAATTCCGCTGTTAAAATTCCTCCTCCAGCAGCTCCTCTAATCGTATTGTGAATTAAAGATACCATTCTTATTGATCTATTGCTTATTTGCTTTAACCTTCCTACTACTATGCTCATCCCTGGAGGATCTCCGGACCATCTATCAAAATACACTTGAGGTCTATTATCTTCGTTCCTTACTATTATTGGCTTTTCAGGTGCAGTAGGTAATTTTAGATCCTGAGGTTCACCTCTAAAATTCTCCAATGTTTCTCTAACTTTCTCCACATTGGTATCTTCTTTAAAAGTCACGTAAGAGACTTCATAATGGCCATGAACAGTAGCTATTCTATGTGTTGTTGCATCCAAAGCCATCTCTTGTAGAGGTGGTTCGTTAATATTTCTTTTTACTTCGCTAAATAATCTGGTAATTTCCTTTATTGTTTTTGCATCATATTTATCTCCTAGTGGTAATATATTATCTACGACATCTAATGATGGAATGCCTGGATATCCAGCTCCAGATAATGACTGGATTGTTGTTATATAAGCTCCGGTCATCTTAAAATTCATGAATATAGGAGCTAACGGAATTGCAGCTCCTTGTGCAGTACATAATGGAGTAGTTACTATGAAGCCTTTCCAATCTCTTCTTTTCCTCTGTTCATCTATTAATGACACTGTATGAGAGTTCAACTCCGGTACTAACATTGGTACATCAGGATCAAACCTATGGTCTGGAGAATTACTGATTACTGGAAAACCTTCCTTAGCAAACTGTTCTTCTATAGGACCTGCAGCTCCCTGAGGTAGTGGCGAGAAAATAAGATCTACATCGTCCATTAGTTTCGGATCTGTAGGTTTTACTTCCATGTCTGCAATTTCTTTCGGAACTTGACCTATTGTTTGCCATCTTACGACCTCTCCGTATGGCTTACCTACTGAACCTTTCCCTGCTAAATATGCAGGCTTTATATAAGGATGTTGAGATAGCATTCTTACGTATTCAATTCCTACTAAGCCTGTAGCCCCTAGTATTGCAGCTTTTAGAATCCTTCTCATATTTATCATTAAAACATATGCATATACTGGAATATAAACTTACTTTAATAATATAAGTCTTTCAATTTAGCAAAAATCAAATAAAAATAATTTTCTTTACCCTAAAAGTACTGCTCCCTTAGAGGAAGACGATACTAATTTAGCATATTGTGCAAGTAAACCGGTCTTATATTTAGGCTCTGGAGATTTCCAATTAGCTAGCCTATCCTTAATTTCTTTATCGCTTAAGTCTATCTCTAACTTACCATTATCAACATCTATTGTTACTACATCACCATCTTCTACTACTGCTATAGTTCCTCCTGATGCGGCTTCTGGTGCTACATGACCTACCATTATTCCTCTAGTTGCTCCAGAAAACCTACCATCAGTTACTAGAGCTACGCTTTCTCCTAATCCTTGACCTACAATTGCGCTAGTTACTGCTAACATTTCTCTCATTCCAGGTCCTCCTTTTGGTCCTTCATACCTTATTATTACTACTTCCTTTTCCTTTATTTCACCATTTAATACCGCTTTAAATGCCTCTTCCTCTGAGTTAAATACTCTGGCAGGTCCTTTATGATATTTAACTTTACTGGCTGAGGCTTTAATTACTGCTCCTTCAGTAGCTAAATTTCCTTTTAAAATTCTTATTCCACCAGTGGAACTGTAAGGATTATTTATATCTCTTACTATGTGCGAATGAGGAACTTCGGGAATTTTATATTCTTTTAAGTTTTGCTCCATTGTTTTTCCTGTTACAGTAATAGTGTCTCCATGAAGCAATCCAGCATCAAATAACTTCTTTAGAATTAATGGTACTCCGCCTACTTTATGTAAGTCTGCCATCACATATTCTCCTCCAGGCTTCATGTTTACTATTTCTGGAACTCTTTTGCTTATTCTATCAAAATCATCTAAAGTTAGATTAACTCCAGCCTCATGAGCTATTGCCAATAAGTGCAATACTGCATTGGTTGAGCCTCCTGAAGCCATAAGTGCTGTTATTGCATTCTCAAATGCCTCAAAAGTTAATATATCTCTAGGTTTTAATCCTATTTCCATTAAATTAAGTAATGCCCTTCCTGTCTCTTTCGCAAACATTACTCTTTCGGCATCAACTGCTGGAGGCGATGCACTACCAGGTAAAGCAACTCCTAAAGCTTCTGACATAGTCCCCATGGTATTTGCTGTATATAAACCACCGCAAGTTCCAGGGCCGGGTATTGCATTCAACTCCATGATCCTTAGGTCTTCTGCAGTTATCTTCCCTGCGGAATATGTTCCTACTGCTTCATATACATCGCCTATTGCAATCTGTTTTCCTTTATAATTACCCGGTAATGTAGTTCCTCCATACATGTAAATTGATGGTATGTTCAGTCTAGCCATTGCCATCATTAAGCCTGGACCTGTCTTATCACAGCCCCCTAGTGCTACAAAACCATCATATCCATGTGCATTAACTGTTAGCTCAACTGTGTCTGCTATTACTTCTCTACTAACTAGTGAATATTTCATTCCTTCACTTCCCATTGCTATACCGTCTATAACTACTGGAGTAGTGAAAATTCTAGGAGTTCCTCCAGCTTCTCTTACACCTTCCTTTGCTACATTAGCTAACCCTAGCACGTGGATGTTACAAGGTCCCGCTTCATTCCACGCTGCTGCTATGCCTATTAAAGGTCTTGATATATCGTCATCGTTTAATCCCATTGCTCTTAAAAAAGCTCTATTAGGTGCTTTTTCATATCCACCGTAAACTGTTTGAGATCGAATTTTTTGAATCATATAAAGAGAATAAGAAATGACAATTTAAGCTTTGGTTGTAACATTTTAAAAAGGCATTAATGATTAGAATTCATATAATTCACTATTTCATCTATTATACTTCTAACTTTTTGCAGTACCTGCACGTGATTCTCTAAAAACTCTTTACCTCCTTCTGATAATCTATAATATTTCTTCCCATCTTTTTCATAAATTTCAAGAATATCGGAGTTAACCATTCTTTTCAATGTAATATAAATTAAACCATGAGGTAATTTTTTTCCATGAATTTCTTCCAATTTTCTCTTAATTTCATAACCATACATATCTCCATATCGATAAATAATATAGGCAATTATAATCTGCAAAAGGCCTCTGAATACCATCATTTTTGGCTTTTCTTTATACTTCATTAAATAGAAAGTATTATCCAGAACTATAAATTTTAACTAATTCAAATTCATCCTGACGTGCAATCATCATTGATCAGTAAAGGCCAATTTAATCATCTTAATAGATTCCTTATACCCCAGCTATTATCGTTATCTGCGGATCAGTTACTTCAAACTTCTTCCAAGAATATGCAGTAACTACGTCTAAGATTTTGAAACCTGCTTTTTTAACTAAATTTGCAATTTCATGTAAACTATAGAACCTTTGCGTATATTCTATTGTCCCTATTACTTCTCCTTTCTGATTTCTGTAAGTCCTTTTTATCCTTAATCTTGAGGTGAATGGATCGAAGTAATTATGATCTTCTACAAGGTATGGGTGAACATAAGTATAATAAACTTCAGGTTTATTATAAATTATGTAATCTCTATTATCCAAATTTATTACAGCTATTTTTCTCGTTGTCTCTCTTATAGATTTGAGTATTTCTAAATCATCTTCTTCTGAATAATAACCTAAACTATTAAATATATTTATTACTAGATCGAATTTTTCTCCATTAAGTACATCTTTCATGTACCTCATATCAGCCTTATAAAATACACCGTTAGGGATGTTGTTTTTTGCCATTTTTATCATTTTTTCTGAGATGTCTACCCCAAATATTTCATAACCTAACTTGCTTAGAAAGTAGGAAACTCTACCTATTCCGCATGGAACATCCAATATTTTTTTCTCTAAATTATATTTCTTTGCTAATTCATCGAGCCATTTAGCCCACTTTTCTCCTTCATCCCATAATTTTATCATTTCATTTATGTAAAAATCGGATTCGAATATCCCTGGAAATATTTCGCTCATTCTTATAAACCTCAATGATAATTTAGTTGATATGATTCCTATATTATTACCGTTAATTATAGCTTCCTTAGTTCCGCACACTTCTTTAGTTTATGCAGTTCAAGTTAATGCTAATAACACGATATATTCATATACATACAATTTTACTATTATATGTACTAAAAATAATATAATAGAGTTTAATTTAACGATTTCTGGCAATGATTACTTTACGGTGACAACATATAACGTGAGTGAAAATCGTCCTTATCCGTTACCTATAGATTGTGTTGCATTTAATACTACTAACTTGAAATTCATAAGGAATGTAACATTAAACGGTAATTTGACAGAGGAACTTTCTGGAGTATTTAACGCTTTAGGTAAATACAATGTTCCAGTAACGGCATATTTTCACGATGGAATTTTGCAACAGTTAAACGGAACGTACAATGGAGTTTCCGTATATGTTAATAGGGAGTATCCTACTCCAACTACCACCACTGCTCCTTCTAGCAGCTCCTTTACAAATTACCTCGTATTAATAATATTTGTGATTGTCTTAATTGCAGCAATAATAGTGTTAATTAAAATTGGTAAAATATAAAACAAATTACTTATTGAGTAAATTAAGTACTTTTATGTTATTATTGGCTCTGTAAAGATATCTGTTTCTTCTATCTTTTCTAACTGTTATTAGATCTACTTTTTCTAATAGTTCTAGGTGATATTTTACCGTAGAATAGTTCAATTCTAATAATTTAGAAATTTCGTATGCAGTCATTTCTCTGGATTCTAGTAGTTCTAGAATTTTTTTCCTAGTATCCCATCCTTTATTTTCTATTACTTCATCAAGTTTGTATAGCATGTTTATACTTTACTTAGGTATTTCTATTAAGGCTAAGTCTTTGAAAAGCACGTTAAGTTACATTTAAATGCTTTTAATTGAGATAAAATTTCTTAATTTTCTATATAATGAGAGAAATATATCATATTTATAGATAATACTTGTATATATCTTTTATTATATTAAATGCAATAAATAGTAATGCTAATATTACTCCGATCATATATAAATAACCATGTAAACCTATCAGTAAGAGAAGTAAAATCGAAAAAGGTATAAATGATCTATTCCCAAATATTTTAAACATACCTATACTTACTGCACCAATTAAAAATATTGGACTAATTATAGAAAGGATAAGAAATATTATAAGCAACACTAGCAGTATAATATTGGGATTGAAAGTTTGCCTAAGCATAATATCTTTCTCGAATTATAATATTTAAAGATTAGATAGCAATTTATGAAAGTCTCTGTTATGATCTCTAAAACTACTAAAGAATCTGGCTTTTCTAACTTCCTCTAGGTCTATTTTTGCAATTAGTCTATCTTCCTCAAACTTCTTAGCTTGTTTTTTTATTATACCTTGGGGCGTTGAAACCATTGAACCCCCCCAGAAATATTCTTCCTCTTGACTTCCTACAGCGTTAATGAAAGCTGTCCATATTCCAAACATTAATGAATGTGCCTTAATCAAGGATTCCCAGTTATCTTCTATTAGTAAATTCTCTTCTAATCTCCTCATAGGCGATGATGCAGGAATAAAAACGACATCTGCTCCTTTAAGTGCTAAGGTTTCTATAGGTTCAGGATGCCAAGCATCTTCACAGATAACTACCCCAAAATTAATTCCTTTGTATTTAAATATTTTAACGTCAGATAGTGGGTCTCCTGGTTGAAAATACCTTCTTTCTTCAAATAGTCCATATGTTGGTAGATAGAATTTATAGATATAATCGTAATTTCCTTCGATAGATATAACAGCGGAATTTCTCAAGATTCCTGGACGGACTTCCTTTATTGTGCCAAAGATTACACATTTAGAATTATCAATTAGTTTAGTTGTAGCTTTTTCTGCATCTTTAAATACCTCATACACAAGATCCCTAAGTACATAACCAGTTAACGATAATTCAGGAAAGATTACACAGTCCGCAGAAGAAGTCTGTAAAATTTCCAAATGTTTTTCTAAATTGTAATTAATATCTCCTAGCTTTGGTCTTATTTGTGCAAGTTCTATATCCATTCTCTAGGATACCTCCAGTCTGAATTAATAGCTCTTCCGCTTAATCTAAATATTTCTGGCGGTAGTCTTTTATGCTGTGATATTTTCACCATTCTATCAATTCTATGTATCATTTCAGCACTAATTTGTAACTCCTTAGCTATTGATTCAACGTCCATCATTTTTTCCACTCTTAGGTATAATACTGCATCTACTACATCATAAGGAATTCCTAGCTCCCCTTCAGCGGTTTGTCCTTCCCAAAGTGCTGGGGAGCTTGGCTTAGTTACTATATCTTCTGGTAAACCTAAATATCTACCTAACTCTCTTATCTGCGTTTTATATAAATCGCCTATTGGTAAAATATCTACTCCCCCATCTCCATATTTGGTAAAATATCCTAATAATAATTCACTTTTATCTCCAGTACCAACTACCAAATAATTCATCATTTGTGCATATGCATAAAGAAGTACCATTCTAATTCTGGCTTTAATATTTCCTAAAACTAATTTATTATCTGTTTCTAGTTCTTTTCTAAAGGAGTCTAAAATGGTATCAATATTTATTAGCTTAAATTTATCCTCTGCGTTAATTAGTTTTATTACCCTTTTAGCATCTTCCATATCTTTTTGTGGTGTAGAGGAGGAGGGCATAAGAAGTATAAAGAAATTTTGGGTTGCCTTACTCAAAAGTACTGTGGTTACTGCAGAATCTATTCCACCACTGAGGCCTATAATTCCACCTTTCTTTCCGCTTTCATTTATATATTCTGAAATTCTTTTAGTTATATACTCTGTAATTACTGTATAGTTAATTCCCTTAAGTTCTTGTAGTGTTGATTGAAGTTTCATGAGTTAAAGTAATGTTATACTCGGTAAAATTCCTTATAACCTTGTACGAACTTATGTAGCAATTAGAATACACTTGAACTGTAAATGATGTGGAATTTATATATAAACTAGGGTTATGTGTGTACGCAAGAACTATTACAGTAGAGTTAGGCGGTATTTCTAACTTAGTGAAATTCCATACCATATTTAAACAGTTTGGAATTGAGACTCTAACCAATGTAATATTTACTGTTTCATTCTTAACATTTTTGACTATTATGTATAATTGATTTATATAAGTGGAATTACATTCATTTTTAGGAATTATAACATTAATTACATGTATTGGATCTTGATCTACATACTGTATGTGAGAAATCTCGCCTGCGGATACAAGTGAAACCAATAAGACGAATAACATTGATAAAATTTCCTTCCTATTTATACTTAAATGAAACTTAGGTAATTCTGTGTTATATATGTTAATGTTAAAAATTGATAGAAACATTAATTGAGGCCACATTATAAAGTAACTAGTTAGTGTCCTCCAGCTAAACCACATTATTATTAAAGGGAATACCCATAAAGATTCTTTCAATCTATCAAAAAATCTATAATAAATGTATATAAGGAAAATTCCAGATACTGCCATTGCATAAGTAAAAAACCAAGGCTCAACATTAAATAAAGTAGTAAAGTTAAATATTGTAAATCCGGTGAAAGCTACTGGAATTGTTTTCTCATCTAGTGTTATAATGTGCAAGAATGCGTAAGGATTCCATATTAAAAATGGAACATTTATTATCAAAGTTGAGATTAAAAACCCTTTAAGAACTTCCTGAATATCTTTTTTCTTGTAAATTAACAAGAAAGGTGTTATGAGCCAAGGTATTTGGTTAAAAGAATCAGCCAATGCTAAGAAAATTCCAGATTTTTTACCTTTATAAACATAACTTAGTGCAATAAATGCTGCCCATATTGAACTGTTAACTCCGGCAAATGAAGGTGCTAGCAAGCCAGAGGTTATGAAGATAAATATGACAGGTAAAGTTGCTATAGGATCTTCTCGCTTCCTTCCTTCCTTATAAACTATTATAGCTAAAATATCTTCAAAAATTATGTTTAAAATATTAATATAATATAACTTTATATGAGTTAAAATGAAAGTTAAATATAGTGGTGTATAAATTAGGAATGATAAAGGAGGATAAATGTAAGTGCTTGCTATATTCCCGTTAAGAAGATACGTTGCTCCTACATTTTGGGGATGGTATGATTGTAAGTAAGGATTTAAGCCATGGATAAAATAATTTATTGCAAATGATATATATTCCATATCATCTGTATCGTAACCCTTAATTAGAAATATTGAAATTAATGTGTATGTCATTACGCTTATGGTAACTATAATATCATCTATTCTGCTTATTTTCCTTTCAGGATTTATAATATTAGGATTTAAAGCTATTATAAAAATTGCTACAGCAGAAAAGAAACTTAGAGCTAGGATTGCTGCAGTAATAGGGTTGTTCAAAATATTCACTCTATAAGATATTATAAATGTCGCTGACAATATTATTGAACCTATTATGATATACGCTATAAACCTCTTTAGATCCATGTTCTACTATTTATCATGTACTTTTTTGATATAAGATTTTCCGTTATTTTCAATAATAGTTTGGAGTATTTATTAGGTGTAGTGATAAGGTTTTTGTATTATTGTAAATAACTTATTATTCAAGGTAGAGTAAAGTGAGTATATTAGAAGTCTATTCATCGCAAAGCAAACCGGTAATTTCGTGTTCACTTATAGATGATAATGGCAATGAAAAAGAGATCCTAGTAATATCCTTAGAGGATAATGGAGTTCATGTGTACAAGAACATAGAGGAAAAGGATAATCACTATATATTGCCTCCTATTCCTCAAATAGATTTGCTTATAAAAGAAGTAATTGACGAAGTTGCTGAAGAATTGAATGTTAAGTCTATAGTATTTAAATTCGGGAATGATGAAGAAGTTGAAGAACAAACCGATAACCTTGTCCTAAGCGAAGAGTGGTATAATGCAGAAAAGTTAGCGTTAGCGGCATCTAAGCATACTGCGCTTTTAAGTGACATAGATAGTAAAATTATTATAGGTATAGTAAAATTCTCAAATTTCCTTTATGCGGCTACCATACTTAGGAAGGAAGATACTTTTCCGCTAATGCAAGTAATTCTAAAAACCGATAGTGAAATCCCTATAGTAAAAATATATAACGAGATAGGCCAGCTTATACAGGAAAGGAGAGAAAAAATAGACAATTTTGAGAATTATGTAAGATCTTTAGTAAATTCAGACGAGGTAGCAATAGTATATAAAGAATCATTAGAAGAAATCCCTTCGCCAACTGAAGTAACTACTGAGAAAGGTAATAAGTTATATGTTTGCGTAATATTTAAGTATTTTATAGGATTTTTATCTTCATCTACTACTAAAGACAAAGAAATTCTGATACGTAATAAGAAAAAATTGGCAAAAACACTTAGGGCATTACTTTACCTGGATAGAATAAGTAAGAATGGTGGAACAGAAATAATAATTGGAAGAAAAGGAGTTCCTCTATTCCAACTAAAGGAACAGATTAAGCTAATTAAAAGTAAAGCAGAAAATATATTACATAAAATGTATAATCTAAACGAGGTAAATTATTATGGAATTAACGATAACGTAATAGAAGAACTCATAAAATACGATGAAGAACTTACAGACGATGATCTCTCGTTAGGAATTAGAGTTCTTCCCGTAGCTTTTATAGTGTCTGCCTCAAATAAACAGGAATTTGATAATCAAATTAATAGAATATTAAATGGCCCTACTTCTGATGGATATGATATTTTAGATGAGTACGTTAGAAGGAACGTTTCATCGTATTTTATAGGCTATTTAATGAGTTTAGAAGAAGCATTAATAATATACGATGATATAATTAATGAAGTGAACAACCATGGCTAACGAAGTTTATATGATGGTATATTCAATCAAATTTGATAAAGATTGGTGGAAGCTTGATCATGGGGTTAGAAGATCGATATTGAATAAAGCTGAAGAAATTACAGACAAATTTAATAAAGAATTAATTTCAGTTAAGAAGTTCTCTTCATTATCTCAAAATTCCGATATAATTTATTGGTTATCATCTTTTAATACTTCTCCATTTTCAGACTTTAGATCTTATATTTTATCAGCATTTGAGGGCTACGCCTTAGAATCCAATTTGTTCCTTTCAGTTTTTAGGCCTTCACCTTATATGAAGTCTAATTTTGATCCTAAAACAGTTTTAGGTAGCGCACAGTTAAAGTACTTTGTTGCATATCCTATGAAAAAATCTCCAGAATGGTACTTATTGCCTTTTGAAGAGAGGGAGAAAATAATGAAGGAGCATATAGATATGGCAATTAATAATCCAAAGAATAATGGAATTAAGTCGTATACTACATACTCATTTGGAATAGGTGATTACGAGTTTGTAGTAATTTATGAGATACCCGAGTTATCTAATTGGGTGGACGTTGTAGAAAAGTTAAGGGAAGCTAAGGCTAGAAAATGGATAATAAAAGAAGAGCCTTTGTTAGTTGGAGAGACTAAATCACTTGATTTCTTAGTATAAATTGATAATAGAGCGCTCCTATTATAGTTTTAGCGTCCTCTATCTCGTGATTTTTTATCATATTTAGAATCTCGTTGATACTCTTTTTCTCTATTTCTATGACTTCATACTCTTCTGGTTTACTTCCTACAAATTTCAATCCTTTAGCTAAAAATAGATGCATTAACTCAGTGCTGACTCCAGGAGAGGGGTAAAAATCTATAACATGAATTAAGCTTTCTGCTTCATATCCAGTTTCTTCAATTAATTCTCTCTTGGCAGTGATTTCTGGGCTCTCTCCCTCTTCCATGGTGCCTGCTGGCAGTTCATATATCCACTTGCCTATGACCGGTCTAAATTGTTTTTCTAAGATTATAGTATTTTCATCAATAAGTGGTATTATTACTGCAGATCCTCTATGTTTAATATATTCCGTTTCTCTTATCTTACCATTAGGTAAATCAAATTTATCTAAATATACTTCAAATTTTTTACCGCTGAATAATTTCATGACAATCTAAAGTACTTGTTGTTTGTAAGATATTTTTCTATCTTTCTATACGTATTTTCCCAATCTATCTTGAACAAGATTATTGCTAGAACTGTCATTATAACTGTTGATATTATTCCGGTTTCAAAAGGACTTATTCCTATAGCCTCACTTATCTGTAATATTCCAAAGGCTTCTATAGGTATCTCCACTGAACTTTTTATTATCTTAGCAAATAATGAAATTTTTAGCATAGAGATCAAGGAAGTTTTAGTAGTTCCGCCTATAAGGTAAACTAAGTCGTCCAAAGGTAAGAACGGAAATATTGATGCAAGAAAGAGTGTGATGTAAAATGATTTTTTTCCCGTAAATCTAGAAAAGAAAATCACATTTCTATTGCGTTTTAATCCTTTACGAGCCCCTAATCCTATAAAATACATAACGCTTTTAGCTACTGCTGCTCCTACGCCTGTTATAATAATAGCTTCAGCTAGATTAATCGGTGTTATTCCGCATTTTAAAAGTAAAGTAGTTGCTACTAAAGTGTAGGGAGTTCCGAAGAAAGGTGTCGCATTTGTGGCAATTGATATTGCAAGAATTATAAGCAAGTAAAATATTCTCATTGCTTTCACTCTTTACCTCATTAAATTAATTTTTAATCCGCATAATGACCGATATAAACTTAAGCAAGAAAGCAATTGTAAGTAATATGTGCTTATTTTGTAAAATTGCAAAGAAGGAGGAATCTGCTTACATTGTGTATGAAGACGAATATACTATAGCTTTTTTAGATAAATTTCCCTTAGCTCCAGGGCATACGTTGGTAGTTACAAAAGAGCATTTTGATGATTTTCTAAATACTAAAAAAGAGTATTTGGAAAAATTAGCATTCTCCTCTAATATACTTGGAAGAGCAGTAAAAGAATCCGTAAAATCTTCTGGAATAAGACTTTTAACTAACGTAGGAAAGAGTGCAGGTCAAGTGATATTTCATGTCCATATTCACGTTATACCTACATGGGACAGTTCTTATCCTGAGGAGTTTTCGTATTTTGAGCCTAGAAAAGAACAACGTAAAGAATATTACGAATTCTTACAAAGAGTTATTAGCCAGAATATTAAGAATATTTTAAGCTTATAGGTGATCAGTCGTTGGGTATAAGGGAGGAGCTGGAATCTAGATTTGGTGATAATTTTTCTGACAGTTTAGTTGAGAGGCTCTCGCACACAGTAGATATGGGTTTTGTTCCTGAACTTATTTGGTCTGGGATTAAAATAAACATTATTCCAGATTATGTTGTTTATCCTAAGTCTACTGAAGATATAATAGACCTAGTTAAAATAGCATTAAAATATAATGTACCAATAACCCCTTACGGTAGGGGAACAAATAGGTATGGAAACGCTATACCTGCAGATGGCGGTATACTGATAGACTTCTCTAAAATGGATAAAGTAGACGTAGACGAAGCAAATAAAATAGCTATAGTAGAGCCTGGAGCAACATGGAAGCTAATAGATATAGCAGCACAACAGAAAGGTCTTCAATTAAGAACGTTTCCTTCATCCTATGATTCTACAGCAGGCGGAGGTATAGCTGGAGATTCCCTAGGAGTAGGATCTTATGAGTATGGTTTCATTTGTGATAACATAAGTTTCATAGACATGATAAATCCTAAGGGCGAATTAGTTCATTTAGAAGGAAAAGATCTGGCAATAGCTTGCGGGGCAGAAGGAACTACAGGAATAATTGTTAAAGCTGGGATAAAATTAAGGCAATTCAGCAATACAGAAGCTATGGTAATATCCTTTGATAGCTTTGATAAGGCTTATAATGCAATAGGAGAGTTTTACAGGGAAGTAATTCCAGCATGGCATATACAAGTTAGGGGACCTGCAATATCAAGTTATATTGCAGAGAAATTCAAAGCTTCTTTAGATCCAGGAAAGTGGAATATGGTAGTTCTGTATCCTTCGCCAAGGTCTTCAATTGTTGAGCCTAAATTATATAGGGTAGCACAAACCTATGGAGGAAGGATCTTTGAAGGAGAATGGACTGGATGGTGGTCTTTTAATCATGGCGTAAATGCGGCATTAAGGACTAAGGGATTATTAATTCATCAGCACGGTTTATTACACTACACTAAGATAAAAGAGTTAATAGAAGGTCTTGAGAAGAATATAGGTAAATTAGGTGCTCTTACAGTAGATAATGGATTTGATCTAGATATAGATCTAGAGAGAAGGGAAGTCTTGCTAGTTAATGCGTTTACTCAAGCTTCCTTAACTCCTGTTGACAAGAAAATTATTTACGATTTAGCTAAAAATACTTTAATGATGGAAGAGTACGTAAAAGTAGGAGGTTCAATGCTTTCCATAGGAATATTTGTTCACAAGTATGCCAAGAACAGACTAAGTGCTATGGGTAGGACTTTCCAAGAATTGGGTGTAGATAGATATGATGAAATAAAGAAATATAAAGAGGAGATGGATCCTAATGAGATATTTAATCCAGGTAAAGTTTTTGATCCAAAAAGCAGAGCAAAAGCCGTACTAGAAATAGTAGGAAAGCAACAGGAGGCTTTAAGGTTCAGGTTTGGAATAGGTTTTGCTAAAGCGTTAATGCCTGGAGGAGAAATAGATGGGTATAATGTCGCTAAACGTTACCTTGATATCTTTGTAGATTATGCAATAACTTGCATAGACTGTGCAATGTGCGTAACTGTATGTCCTCAATTTAAGCTAATACCTCAATGGCCTTATGCTCCAAAAGGAATGTTTGATTTTACTAGGGGAGTAATAAGCTATTATGAGTTACATAATTCAGTTGATATTCCAGATAGTGCGATAGCCGAAATTTCCGGTTGTCATAAGTGCGGATTATGTGATGGAGTTTGTCCTGCTAAGATACCTATTTCAACGCTTTTAATCAAATTGAATAGTTTAGTTGCAAGAAAGATTCCAGAGGAGAACGTTCCAGATACTCCAATTCCTGCTAAATATAATGATATTATTGATGAAAATAGTGAAATAGGGTTATGGCTAGGTAATTATGTTATTGAAAATCCTTCAGTTTTATTTTCTGCGTTAGAGTTACTGAAAAAGCTTGGAATAAAAGTGAAACTATTTAATACATCTAACGATAGCGGATTTTTACAATATATAAGCGGAAACGGAAAAGATCTGACTGAAATAATGAAGAATAATTTAGAAAAAATGAAAAATATATCAGAGTTAATTACCATAACTCCTGAAGATTATAAGGCCTTTTCTGAAGCTTATAAAGAATACGCTAAATTCGCAGGAGTTAATATTGAAGCAGAAACTACTCCTATAGAGATAAGGTTATTAAAATCAATACAGTTTGAGGGAAATGATGAAATAACACTTCATGTAGCTTGTTTCTCATCAACATATGCAGATGACATAATAAAAAGGCTTAGAGATAAAGGGTTTAAAGTAAAGAAAATAGAAGGATGCTCTGGTGCAATACTAGAGAAGAATATAGGTAAAAGATCGGATATGATGGCTAAGGCTTTAGGTGAGAAATATCAAAACTTAGTAACTTTATGCCCGTTAGCTGCTGCAAAATTTAGGAGCGTAGGGATAAATGCCAAGACTCTAATAGAGTTTATAGCAGAAAAAACAGGTGTAGGTATATCAGTAGAATCCGTAGAGTATAAGATTCCTCAGTCAATAAAGGATAAAATAAACGAAATAATAAGTAACGAAATAGCAAGTTCATTAAATAAGAGAATCCAAATTCTTGTTGACACAGTCTCGTTTGTATCTTCTGGTGAAGTAGAATATAAGAAAATAATTGAGCCAGTAATTGCAGAAGCCATAGAAGAAGCAAGTAATAATATTCTTCAAAAGATTAGAGAAATTGTAGATAATGAAAGTTCCAGTAAATCAGAAGCAGAGAAAATTATTATAAAGTCCGCGTTCATAAAAGAATTGTCTGCAATAATAATGTCACTTACTCTCCAGCCTATAGCCGATTCAATAGTTAACCAAGTAAGGACTAATACTTCTGAAGACTTTGATCAAAGAATAATGACAAATGCTATCTTAGAATTATTAAGAGAAAAGGAAAATACATTAAATAAGTCTATAACTAATCTGTAATTTAACTTAAATTTTTAGAGCGTAAGACTCTTTTTATGCCGAAAATTTACTTAGGCACTGCGGGTATTCCTTTATCTGCTAAGGGCAAAAGTACTGTTGAAGGAGTAAAAAAAGTTAAAGAGTTAGGTCTCAACGCTATGGAAGTGGAGTTTGTACAAGGAGTGAAGATGAGCGTTGATAAGGCTAGAGAAGTAGGAGAAGTGGCTAAAAGTATAGGCGTGAGATTATCAGTCCATGCTCCATACTATATAAATTTATGCTCAGAAGAGAAAGAAAAAATAGAAGCATCTAAAAATAGAATAATAGAAACTGCAACTAGAGCAGAGGCAATGGGTGCAGATGCTATAGCAATACATATAGCATTTTATGGTAAAAAATCTAGGAGAGATGAATGTTTAGATGAAGTTAAATCTGGTTTAGGAGATGTGTTAGACAAGTCTAAGGAATTGGGAGTAACTAGTGTAAAATTCGGAATAGAAACAATGGCTAAGGAAACAGCAATAGGCACTTTAGATGAAGTTATTTCGATATCAAAAGAACTTGATAAACTAGTAATTCCCTATATAGATTGGGCTCACACTTTTGCCAGACAAGGGGGTCAAATAGATTACGGGGAAATTTTAGACAGACTAATTAAGGAACTTGGCTTAGCACATATTAATTCCCATTTTGAAGGCTTAGAAATAAGGAATGGCAAATACGTCGATGTTCATAGGTCTATAATTTATAATACTCCACCTTTTGAGCCATTAGCAAGAGAAATAATGAAAAGAGATATTTCAATAACATTAGTCTGTGAAAGTCCTGAGCTCGAGAATGATGCATTAAAGATGAAAAAAGTTTTAGAAGAATTAGGTTATAAGTTTGGTGAGTAAGAATTGTTTTTGGTAGCTTCAGATTACGATAGAACTCTTGCTAATGAAAAGAACGGCTTTATAATTTCAGACGACGTAAAGAGCAAAGTTAATGAGTTTTCTAAGAAATATCCATTTGTAGTTGTTACAGGAAGAGAAAAGAGGTTCATTAATGTATTAGCTAACGGATTAACTCCTACTGCTTGGGTTTTAGAAAATGGTCCCCTTTTACTTATAGGGGAGAAGGAAGTATATTTAGTAGATAAGGAATGGTTTGAGATAAGGGAAAAAATAATTGAAAAATTAGAAAAATTAGGCTTAAGATATTCTGTTGGGAAAATCATCATTTATCTTGATAATGCAGTAAATTTTGGTAACAAATTAAAATTTGATTGTGCTAGAGTAGAATGGAACAGAAATGATGCAATGATTATGCCTAAAAATATGGATAAAGGTAAAGGCTTGTTAGAGCTTATAAAAATTCTAAAGTTTAACGGTAAAATTATAGCCGTAGGTGATAGTCAAAACGATATTCCTTTATTTAATGTTGCCGATTTTAAAGTTGCAGTAGCAAATGCATTAGATGAAATTAAAAAGATTGCAGATTTAGTCTTAGATGAAGAAAACGGTAAAGGAGTTATTTCTTTACTAGAAATGGTCGAGTCAAATTATTTTCTTAAAAAGATAAATATCGACTAAAAAATTATGAATATTGTTTTTATGCCAAGGATAATAGTATCCTATTTCGAAATTAGTAGTCAATAGTTCGTAAGAAAAACCTTTTTTGCTTGCAAGGTTTCTAATTATCTTCTCTGATCTTTCATTGGTCTTATGAACTGAGTACACTACATTCTTAGATAGGTCGAGAGCTGAATTTAAAAAGATTAAATCATATCCTTTTCTTTTAACTCCAAAGGGAGGATTCTCAAGAATTGTGTCAAATTTTGTTTGAGAATAAAAGTGTTCAACATCTATATTAACAAAATCAGCATCTATTCCTAATTCCTTAAACGTTTTTCTAGCTAACATAAGGCTTTCATTATCGATTTCGATACAAATACAATAACCACCTAAAAAGCTCGCAGCAGCACAAAATCTCCCTGTACCGCAACCTAAATCTGCTACTTTTTTACCCTTAATCTCACCTCTAAGAAATGCTAACCATACAATGTCTGCGACAAGTTCTGGCGGAGTTAAATATTGTTCTAGAAAAATTTTAGGATTAGGATGCGGAGGAATTTTACTTACTAGTACTTCAACTTCTCTTTTATCAATTCTGCGGCCTGCAATAGACTATTCACCCTATTTTCCTTAATCTCTGGATAATAATTAAACCTGTCCAATAGTATAGCGTCAAGAAAAGCCCTTCTAGCACCTACTATATCTATTTCATAGACATCTCCTATATGAATTCCCTCTCCACCTGCCATTCTTTTTGCATAGTAAAAGATTTTAGGGTGCGGTTTCATTACCCCTAAATCGCAGGAGGCAACTATTCCATCAAGATATTTTGTTAAATTAAGCTCCCTGATTATTTTATGAATACTTGATGTAGCATTGCTTACTAGGATGATTTTTAATCCTACTTCCTTAATTTCCTCTAAAAACGGTATTGCATCATCAAAGAGTTCGTAGTTATTGGAGAGATAAGTTTTACGTTCTAAATCTTTAATAGTCTTTTCATCAGCTACTAATCCTAGCCTGTAGAACAAGTCTTTGAAATCAATGCTTGATAAACCTCCTATTTCTGGATGAGGAAAGTGATGAGTGCCTAGCTGTTGCATTAATGCTCTAAAAACTTCCCTATCACTTACATCAAATCCTTTCTCCTTGATTGCATTAGCTACTGCCTCATAATATCTCGGCGTAAATTTTACTAGAGTTTCTCCCATATCAACAAAAACTGCTTTCATTCATTAATTTTTCCTTTTTTCCTTATTAAAAAGCTTGGAGGCTTTATTCTCTCCGATTTGCAAATGGGGCATTTACTGGGTTTTTTAGGAACTTCCAATTTAAAGACATATCCGCAGTCTTCGCATTCTGGAGGAAACATTACTATAACATAATCTTTTCTCTTTGATGATTTAGCTAGGTGGTAAATATGAGAATAAACTTCTTTCTCCTTTTTTATTCCTAAAATTTTCATAATTTGCTTTGCAGTTAGAGGTTCGTCGGAATACATTAAGATGTAAAAAATCTTCTCTCTAGTAGTTAAAAAATCGTACTCCATGTAATTTATTTTCCTAGCTCTTACTTATAAGCAATTCTGAGTACATTTCATCAACCTTCTTAACTATATCCTCATTTTTAGCTCCATTATTCATTGCAAGTATTGAGGCTCCTCCTGCCCCTACACCTTCTTTTACATATCCTTTCTCATAAACTCTTATTCCGGGATGTTTAGAAATAGAGAAATCTAAATCTGCATAAATTAAATTTATACCAACTTGTTTAGCTAATGCAACTATATCTGAGCATTTATCATTGACTATCCATTTAGTGGTCCCTATTGCTACATCTTTTAATTTCTCTTTATTGAATTCCTTTATTATACCTGCAGCCGCAGTCATTTGAGTACCTCCGGCCAGTAAAATCTTACCTTTAAATCCTAGAGAAATTCCTGCAACAGAAATCAGCATAGGATCTGCTAGTTTTGCAATCTTTCTTAGTGAATCCTTAGGAAGATCTCTTAATGCATCTAAAACAATCTTCTTCTTTAACTCTTTGGGATTACTAGGCGACGCTGAACTTACTTTATCTATTGCATCATATCCTAGGCCTTGTAATACTGCCATTGCAGTAGTAGTTCCGGCAGGAATAGATTCTCCTATAACTAAGAGATCAAATGAATTGGAAAATTCTTCTCCTAAAATTGTTGAATTCTCAAGTATTCTTTCGGCAGTTTCTAAATCTAATGAGTACTTTCTGATATCTCCTCCTGGCTTTCCTCCAATATCTATGTAAGGAATTTTTGGTAAGATCTTACTTCCTGCATTTACAACTAGCTTAGAGACTTTAGTGAACGATAGAGAAGCTCTGCTTACCAGGGCTGGAGTAGGAATTCCATCTGGAGTTATAGGAACAGTGTTTATTACCTTGCATTTTCCCAATAGTAGAAATTCAGAATCTGCCGCAGGCGTAAAATGAGTTAATTCCGGCGAAGCTCCTGCAACTGTTATGCCTGGAATTAAGCTTACGTCCGTTGTAGCTATAACAAGGATGAAAGAGTAATTCTTTGCAGTCTTAAGGTTTTCAGCAAAGCTTCCTAATACTTCTTTTATCATGATAACTCTATATATCTTGATAGATAAAATTCTTACGTGTTTTGGGAAGCTTATAGAAAAGTAGAAAAAGGAACTAAAGTGACATTAGATGAGTTCAAATCAAACAGTGAATTAAAATCAGAAGTAAAAGAAGGGATTATTGAGTTATACAATGAAGTGCTAGGTGAGGCAAGGAAGCTTATTAATAAGAGCGATGATGAAGAATTATTTTTGGAATTATTTAAAAATAATATTATAGATTCCTATCTATTACAAGAATTAATTGACATAGCGAATATAATCAAAAATCTATCTAAAGTAGACGAAGAAGTATTGTACAGCTTACTTGTAAGGATCATGGAAGACCTAGAAGAGTTGTTTTATTCGGTAAAAAAGTTTTTAAATTAGTTTTCACAATCGAACATGTGTTCGGATTATGGTAGATTATACTGAGCTAATCAAGAGAATAAAGGAGTTAAAGAAACAGAAGAATGCAATTATTTTAGGACACAACTATATGGACTATGGTGTACAATTAGTTTCAGATTTTACAGGAGATTCTTACGATCTTGCGGTAAAAGCAATGAGAACTAATGCGGACATTATAGTATTCGCTGGAGTATACTTTATGGCAGAACAAGCCGCTGCCCTGAATCAAGGTAAATTAGTCTTATCGCCAGATCCTAAGGCTGGATGTACACTTTCTGATGCATTAGACGTGGAAACATTAAAGAAATTTAAGGAAGAGTATCCAAATGCACCCGTAGTATTATATATAAATACTAGCATATATGCTAAAGCCTTAGCTGATTATATAGTTACCTCCTCCACTGCAGTAAAAATTGTAAAAGCTCTTGACTCTGAAGTTGTACTATTTGGTCCGGACGCAAATTTAGCAAATTATGTTGAGAAAAAGACTGGAAAGAAGATAGTTAAAGTTCCACCTAATGGTAGATGTTTAGTTCATGCTTCTTATGTTAAGCAATTTGTAGAAATGGCAAGAAAAAGATATCCTAACGCTGTATTAATGGCTCATCCTGAGTCCCCATTAGAAATTTTACAAGCTGCAGATTTTGTAGGATCTACTAATCAAATGATAAATTTTGCTAAGGAAAGCAAATATAAGGAATTTGTAGTAGCTACTGAGATAGGAATGTTAAATGCATTAAAACTTCAAGTTCCAGATAAGACGTTCTATCCATTAATAAGTACTGAAGCTTGTGCTTGTGCAAGATGTCCATATATGGCAATGATAACATTAGAGAAGATAAAGAACTCCCTAGAGAATGAGGTAACAAAAGTGGTAGTGCCTAAAGATATTGCAGAAAAAGCAAAAGATGCCTTTGAAAGGACTATGAAGCTTCTTGAGAAATTGAGTTAATTGTTTTTTCAATTTCTTCTTCTGTATTGTAAAAGTGAGTTGATATTCTAATTCCTTCTCCCCTAGGAGAAACTATTATATTTTTATGGGCTAAGCGAGCAGAAATTTCCTTAGGGTTATTAACTTTTATTACAACTATTCCTGCTCTTTTTTCCTTAGGAGTTATTATATGAAATTTTTTGTCTTCTGCTAGATCTATCGCGTAAGCTGAGAGTTCTAAAACTCTCTTTTCTATTTCATTCTCGTACTTACTAATAATTTCTGCAGATTTAGATAAACCAAGGTCTGCTGCAATATCTATTGTTCCTATTTCAATTCTTCTTGGTCCTTTTTCTAGTTCAAATTTATTAGGATCAAATTCTAAGTAATTTTTTGCAGATTTCCATCCATAAAATGGAGGATCTTCCAGAAGACCTTTTCTTATGTACATAAATCCAGATCCTTGAGGTGACATTAACCATTTATACCCTCCAGCTACAGCAAAGTCCACGTCAAAGTCCTTGACGTTTATTTTTACTGCCCCAGCGCTTTGTATTATATCCAATAAAACTAATGCGCCAACTTTCTTAGCTTTTCCCACAATTTTTTGGATATCTATTCTTACTCCCGTATTAAAACTAACGTGACTTATTGATATTAATTTAGTGTTTTCGTCAATGTTTTCTAGTATTTTATCTTCGATGTCATAAGGAGAGGATTTCACTATTCTCTTTTCCACGTTCTTTAGTTTAAGGAAAGGATAAACTGTTGCAGGAAACTCTAGGCTGTCAGTTACTACGTTAGATTTCTCATCGTATTCAAGCCCGTGTGCTACTTCATTAACTCCAAAACTTGTATTAGGTATAAGTGAAATTTCTAAAGGATCTGCTTTTATTAAATTTGATATATTTTTTCTTATTTGAAAGAATTCATCTTTTTCTTCTTCATTATCCGCAATAGTTCCAGTTCTGCTTACTTCATAGAGATATCTAAATGATTCATATAGTACAGGTAATGGTGTAGGAGAAAGTGCTGCATGATTAAGATAAATATAATTTTTAGTAATTGGAACTAACTCTCTAAAATCTTCCCAAAACATAACATGAATCTACACCAAAATTATAAAAATCTTTCATTATTACTTTAGGATTATTTTGGGAAATTCCCACTTTTTGCTTTTAAAAATTTCGTAAGGTATAGTATATCCTTCTGCATAAGAAGGAGCTTTAGGAACTATAAAAATTTCTTTTGAATTATCTTTTATTTTTTGTAAAATTTCGTCTAAATTTTTATAATTTGTATGAATTTCCATTAAATAACCGTTACTTATTTTTGCCGTCCATAAAGTGTTTGGATGAACAATTTCCTTATCGGTTATAATATCTAATATTATGTCATTATTACCTAAAGTATACATGAATCCTTGAATTACATGCTTGACATGAATATAGTGAGGTGATAGATAATAAGGAATACTTGGATTAACTTGCAATTTAACTACAAGATTTATATCTTCCTCATCCGGTCTTATCTCTTTTCCTTTCTTGTTTAGCTGTATAAGTTTATCACAAATCCAAGTATTCTTATTAAAATCAAAGCATGATATATCTCTATAATATCTTTTTGTCACAGTAATTTCAAATATTTCGCATTCTACTATATTTTCATCTCTTAATTTTTTTACAGCATCCTTGATGCTATTTAGTGTATTTTGATTTGAGTAAACAACTAGCATGAACTTGTTTTCTTCTAAATCTGCTCTAAACAAATTTTCTATAGGAAAGAATAATTTTTTAGATGTAGAAAGCTTTAATTTAGAATTTTTACATATAAGTAATATTTTTTGTAATTTAAGATTTTCTCCCATTATACCTGCAAATATTGCTAAATTATACTTTTGTTTCAAAACTTCTATAGATTTAGTTACATCAACAATTGGCATTCTGGTAATTCTAGCTATTGCATGAGTATTTCCACCGACCTTAGTAATAGCCTTTATAGTGTCAGCAAGTTGCATAAAGTTATTTAAAATATCTTAAATTAAACTTTTCTAGAATATATAAGCAATCTTAAATTGAATTTGTATACAATCTATTTGTTAGTTTTTACTATTTTTCCGCCACAATAGGGACACTCTTTTAAATATTTATTAAATTTTCTTTTACATTCCTGACATATATAAATAAATTCCTTTTTACTACTTGCATATTTATTTAATTTTACTGATTTAAACGGAATATTAAGTCTTAAGAGGATATTTTGTAATGATAAATCATCAGTAAAAACTAATGAAGGTAATAGATCTAAGGAAAGGGCGATTATCGAAATATCAGTTTTTGAGAGAGTTTGTTCATTAATCTCCATCATTATTTTCAATACTTTATTTACTGAAGTTTTAGAAGGTTCCATTACTATAACTTTTCCCGAGCTACTAGCTAAGTTAAGAGAACTTCTTGAGGCAAAATCTTTTACTTCGTTTATTACGTATGGTGTTGTGTAAACTCTATCAAGTAAATTTTCTAATCCTGCTAGAAAGCCTGCAGTATCAAGAATTACATTTCTATTTCTTTCCATTTAATATCATCCTCAATGGATCTATATCAAAAAATCTGTATATTACCGCTTTTTTTGCACTTAATCTGATGCTTATTTCGCTTCCCTCTCTTATAGTTTTTAAGAGATCTCCATCACTGGTAACTCTTATTTTTTGTGGATATCCTTTACTTTCTACTTTAACTTTTATTTCAGTTGGCGGTAATACTACAGATTTTAAGGGAGAAAGAACTGGATTCATGAAAGCTATTTCCATTGCATTTATGCTGTAAAGAATATTTCCAGTAGCTGAAAGACTCCATCCTGTAGTTCCTTGAGGTGTTGAAATGAGAGCACCGTCTCCTTCAATTTGAATTTCAGAATTTAGAAATGACAATGTTAATAAAATAGTCTCAGGCTGGTCTGCTAAAATTCCCGTTTCATTAAATGATAAGGAAGAGAATCCACACGTATTTGTCTCTAAAAGGGGATACTCTTGAATTCTGTAATCTTTTTCCTTAAGTCTTTTAAAGACCTCATCTATAGAGTCTGGAGTTACGTCCATTAGAAATCCTCTTCTTCCAGCTTTAATTGCTATTACTGGTTTGTTTAGCTTTACTGCCTTTAACAGTGTTCCGTCTCCGCCTATTGCTACTATAATATCTGGATTTTGCTCATCTATTACGAATCCTTGAATCTTGGCATTGTCTATAACTTTATGTACTATTTCTAAGATTTGATCTGAAGGCTTGCTAATTATCTTAATTCTCATTCAGTGATATTTATGAAGCATAGATTATAATAGTCTTCTTTTATTGCTAATACCACAATGAAAGGTTATTCAATATTTTTTGCCAGAGTAATATATGCGATAAGTTGGTTCTACTTAGCACCGGCAATACCTTATATAGTCACTAATTTTAAGGTTCCGATAGATTTAGCAGGATTAATACCATTTTCCTTCTTTTTAGGTTCAGGTAGTATGCAAATACCTTCTGCGTTTATTTCCTCTAAATTAGGTTCCAGAAATACTTTGGTTTTAGGGCTATTCATAATGTCCTTATCTATATTTCTTATTGGTATTTCAAGAGATTTCATGCAAATTCTAATGTTCTATTTTACTGCAGGTGTTGGTGCATCTATGTTCTTTTCAACTGGTGCTGCAATTTTATCGTACTTAAACGAGAAGAAAATAACTACAGCGTTAGGAGTCTATAATTCTATGTTTGCTTTAGGAGGAATATTAGGATTAAACTGGATAATTTTAGACGAAAAATTAGATTTTTTCTTATCTTCAATTATACTGTCTACTCTTACAGTCCTTGCAGCAATTATCAATCTCAATAAACCTAACTTGAAAATGAATTGGAAGATGATTAAAGATAGGAATTCATTTATAATAGGTATAGCATCTGCAGGAGTATGGGGAATATATTATGTAGTGGGAGAATTATTTCCTTCTTTTGCAAAATTCTATCTAAATATACAAGTTTTACAAAGCAGTGAATTTACTTCAATTCTGCTTTTATCATCGATGTTAGGTGGTTTGCTAGGTTTTTTAGGAGATAAAATAGACAAAACGAAACTATTGATTATATCGTCAGTATTAGGAAGCACGCCCGCTTTGCTTCTTTATACAAAGTATTATATCCTAGGAATAGTAGTAATAGGCGTCTTTAATGAATTATCCATATCGCTTGTATACGCAATAGCTTCTATCGGCAAGGGAATAAATTCTGGAATTTCGCTAGCAGAAGTAAATTCACTAAATATATTAATTGGAAGCTTATTTGAGCCAATTGGAAGTTTTGTTGGAAGTATGATATGGATAATAACAACTATATTATCTCTTGTCCCATTGATTTTACTAAAGAAACTTAAGGTGAACGTCTAATAGACACTATAATAGGGAAGAATCTACTTTCATTTATTATTTCAAGAGTACCTGTAGCATTTAATAATCTAATTTTGAAAATTTTCTCTCTAGGTCCTCCGTTTATCCTAATAGTTGCCCAGCTTGTTCCTCCATTTATTATTATTGTGCACTTTCCATTGATATTAACTTTTACCGAAGAAAGAGGAGTTATTTTATACTTTTCATCAATATAATCGTCACCTACGTATTTTAACCCTTCAATAATTATCTTTCTAAAATATTTGCCCCATAAGCCCCATAATATAAAGTAGGGGATTACCAATATCATGAATAAGCATAACTGCATTAAATCTTCACATATTGTTCTTAATTTTATAATTAACTATCCTTCAAGGATATAGACTATTTTGAATGGATAATTAGTAAGGTTTAAATAGTATAAGTTTTCTAAAATCTATGAAAACATATGTCAGAATACGATATGATAATAGTAGGTGGCGGTCCAGTAGGTTTATTTGGTGCGTTCTATGCCACTTTAAGAGATATGAAAACAATGGTAATAGATTCTCAAGACGAGTTAGGAGGTCAATTAGTTTCATTGTACCCAGAAAAGATGGTTTATGATGTTGGTGGTTATCCAGGCATATTAGGATATGATCTAGCACAGAGATTAGTGGAACAAGCTAAGATGTTCTCTCCTGATATTAGGCTTAAGGAATGGGTAGATATGATACAAAAAACTGATGATAATATGTGGATAGTAAGGACAGATAAAGGTAATCAATTTAAAACAAAAACAGTATTAATAGCAATGGGTATAGGAAAAATAATGCCTTCAAGGTTAGGTGCTAAGGGAGAGGTAGAGTATGAGAATAAAGGACTTTATTACACTGTAAGGAGGAAGAAAGATTTTGAAGGTAAGAGAGTTCTAATAGTTGGAGGAGGAGATGCTGCAGTAGATTGGGCTTTAACTTTAGCTCCAGTAGCAAAATCCGTTACATTAATCCACAGGAGGGATCAGTTTAGAGCTCACGAAAGAAGTGTAAGAGAGTTATTCCAAGTCGCTACAGTATATACATGGCATGAACTAAAAGAAGTTAAAGGGGACGGAAATAAGGTCACTCAAGCTATAATATTCGATAATAGGACCAAAGAAGAAAAGACACTCGACGTGGATTCAGTGATTATAAGTATAGGCTTTAAGGGAGATCTGGGCAATTTACCAAAATGGGGAGTAGCTATGAAAGGAAGGGATGTGCTTGTTAATCCAAGAATGGAAACTAACTTACCTGGAGTTTATGCCGCAGGAGATATTGTTAGCCAAGAAGGAGCTCCAAAATTAGCATTAATTGCTGTTGGATTTGGGCAAGTGGCAATAGCTACCAGTGTTGCAAAGAAGTATATTGATCCTAATGCATCACTGTTTGCAGGACACAGCTCAGAGATGGACAAATTTAAGAAGGTTTGAAGTATTTTTAGATTAAATTTTTATGAAAAGCAAAACTCCTAAATTAAGAGAATTAGTAGATGGAGTATCTAGTTATTACATAATTGGCAATATAGTAATTTTATCTCCAAAGAAAAGAGATATAGATAAAGAAAAATTAGTCAAAGCTATCATGCAAATTAATCCTAGAGTTAAGGCTGTTTATATTAAAAGAAAAGTTTCTGGAGAACTCAGGATTAGTGAATTAGAATTAATAGGAGGTGAAGATATATCAAAAACCATTTTTAAAGAAAATGGTCTGTCTTTTGTTGTAGATATTAAAAAGGTGTACGTTAATCCTTCATTAGGTGGCGAACATAATAAGGTAGAGGAAGAAGTTAAGGAGAGCGAGAAAATTTTGGATGCGTTTTGCGGCTATGGCGGTATTGCGATGCACGCGAGCACCGTTTCCAAGTATGTTATAGCAGGTGATCTAAACATAGAAGGATTAGAGATGCTTAGAGAAAGCTTATCACTTAATAGGAAGAAAATTCACCTAATAGATATTGTTCAATATGATGCACATAATTTACCCTTTAGAGAAAAATCTTTTGATAAAGTTTATGCAGATAATCCTACAATGGTATTGGAATTTCTAAATGAATTGTGTAGAGTAACTAGGGAGGAATTAATTATTTATATACTATCTACAAAGGGAGGAATATCTAAAATACCTGCATATAAATGGTTAAGAGTTAATGATTATTCTAAGGATCTCTTCATTTTTAAGGGGTACATCAGATGCAATAATAAAAACCTTAGCCTTACTTCCTTGTCTTAATTTGTTTACGATTTCCCTTTTAATATCTACAGCAGCTTTATCTGAATAAATCAATAAAGTAGAATCAGAAATAAAATTTGATTTTCTTATTATCATTTTTATTTTATTAGAAAAGGTCATTTGTGTATTTCCTCGTCCAGATATTATATCTACTGTATCATCAATCTTAATTACTACATAGCCATAACCGTTTTCTCTAAGGATCTCTTTTACTTCCTCTTTTAGATCTACGATAGCTTTAGTTGAATTTATTCCTAGTATGCAATCTCCTCTAAGAGTCAAGTAATCTTCTTTAGTAAATTCAAGAGTAGATCTATGCTTACCCAGGACGTTAGGATGACCATATATTTCTAGGGAATCAATGGCTATCATTTCTCATCAATATGAATGTGTATCCTCTAACTTCTACAAGTCTAGCGTTAACCGATTCTGCAACTTTCTTGGCGAGTTCTCTTCTGTCTTGTTCCTTGATCCCTATCTTTACTTTCACTACTTCGTGCTCCTTTAGTTGTCTTTTTATCTCATTTACCAAGCCTTCCGTTAACCCATTCTTACCTATCCTAATCGCTGGGTGTTCTGCTTTTACTTTCTTTACTTTTTCTGAGATCATATCTTCTTATCCACCCACAAATTAAGCAACTTCTAACTAAAATCTTTGACTTTATTCTTATCCTTTCTGTTCTGCCTGGAATTAAAGGAGTTAAGCACTTCCTACAGAATGTTCTTTTATATTCTATAGGTATTTTAAATCTACCTTTATTAGAATATTCTCTAGCAAGTAATACGTATTTCCTTGCTAACTCTAAATTGCCTTCTTCTGCAAGTTTTACAGCATCATCTATTAGCCTTAATGCCCTCTTCTTTAGAGCTTTTTTATTCACAACTCATATTTTTATTTTGTGAAACTTAACTTCATCCTTTTAGATTCTGCTCTAGAGCTGGTGCCTAAGGAAATCTTAAACGACCCTAGCGTTATTAAAAATGCAGAAAAGAGAGGAAAGAGACCTGAAGATACTATGCTAGACATCTCTTTGCATTATCATGCAATGAGAAAAATGAAAGATTGGCAAAAAAGAGGAAGGCCAGACATTGTGCATATGGCAATGGTTATGATTCTATCTGAAAAGGAAATTTTAGGAGATTTTTATATTCATACATACGACTCAAAGGTCATAAAAGTTGAGAGAGACATGAGTCCTCCTAAAAATTATAACAGATTTATAGGTCTAATGGAACAATTATTAAAAATTGGTAAAATACCACCTAATTCTTCTAAACCTTTAATGGAAATCCTAAATGTGAAGTTATCCGATATAGTTAAAAAATATAAGCCAATTCTTCTCTCTGAAGATGGAAATAAAGTAGATCCTAAAGATTTGTGTAACGATAATTTACTTTTAGGTATTGGAGCATTTCAGCATAGTGATTTTTCTGAAGAAGTGCAAGATCTTTTTACTGAACATTACTCAATAAGCAGGAGAACTTTAGAAACTCAACAAGTAATATGTAGAATATTATCTTCATGTAATTACTTATTAGGTTGGCCCTGATATTTGACTCTAGAAAATATTATTCCTCCGGGAGAGTGAGTTAATTCCAAGATTTCAAAGTAATAAGATTCTAGAATTTTTCTAAATACCTTAGATGTGCATAGTGTAGATTCACTACTAAACCCGCTTCCAGTTATTCTTATCTCAATTATCTCATCATTTGCTCTTTTTATTTTTATATCTTTTATTGGTAATATGGCCTTTATTGTATCATAAATCTGTAATAATTCATCAAACGTAGATGCTCTAGACCTCAAATAGGAGGATATCTGTTGTCCTGCTCCGTCACATATTTCTTCCAATGCTTTTTGATCTTTTTCATATGCTAATTTAACCAAGTTTTCTATAAACCAAGATGTAACAGGAATTATATCTAGATCTTTAGTTATTTTGTAAAATTCTACCAAATGAGATAAGGTTGTAGAATCCTCTCCATTTTTTAACAGCTCTAACATAGATTTTAGTGCTATATTGGTGAGAGAGAATATTGTATATCCTTTACTTTTAGCTTCTTTTTCTAGGTCTTTAACTATTTCAGCATCAGCTGCAATATTTACTCTAGCCACTTTGGTCACATAAATGTAAACATTTTACCACTTTATAAAACTTGTTCATATTGAGAAATCATTAAAAATTAAAAATAAAATTATTTATATACTATCAAATCGAATATGATAAACAATATTAATGCTACTACAAAACCTCCCAAGTACCAGTTATCATCTTTGAATAATGCCTTTATTAGATCAGAAAAGCTATTTATTTCAGTCTTCTTTTCTGCCATATATGATATGAAGTTATTTTACTTTAAAAAATTTACTTCAAGAAAAGTAACGAAGATTAATCTATATTTTTTCAAAAAAAGTTATACGAGCTAATCTTGACATATTTTAATAAGTTTTTAGTTGGAGGGTAAAAAATAACTATGCATATAAGGTTATATTATGTAATCTTTTAAGTTCAATAATATTTCTACGTTCTAAAATATCCTTATAGTGTAAACTTTTTAACAATAGGGGTAAATAATATATTGGGTATGAAAAGGTGATTATGTTTGATACCATTGGAAAAATTAAGGGAAGTCTCAAGGATATTTTTATTTACTGGCGTATTGCTCTTGCCAGTTTCAATCTTAGAAATATATTTTGGTGAGACTTACCGCTCCGCTATACTTATAGCGGATTCTTTTCACGGATTTATAGATGCGACTTCTGCAATATTGTTTTCTCTATTGCTTAACATAATATATCGGCGATCTAATAAATTCCCTTGGGGATTGTATAATTTAGAGAGCATATCAATACTATTCGTTACGATCTTTATAGTGATACTTTCCATGTATTATATTAATATAACAATCTATGATATTAATTATAAAGTTCCTACATGGTTATCTTTAATAATATATTCAAGTAGCGTGCTAACTTTAGCAGTATTAATTTTTGAGAGACGTTACTCTTGGATTTCTTTAGTAAGAACCGATCTTACTCACAGTAAATTGGACTTAATTATGGAAATAATAAGTGGATTCGCGATAATTATAAACGAATATTATCTCACATTAGCGATGGTTATTACTATAATAGGCTTCATTTTAGCAGATGCAATAAGACAATTTAAAGAGGCAATTTATTCATTAATAGGCGTAAATTATGACGCGCCCTTTAAGGAAAGGATAAAGATAATTTTAGAAAGTCTTAGTATTAATCTTAAGAATGTTTACGTTAGGAAATTAGGTTCATTTTATATGGTATATGTTGTGGTCTCGTTACCACCAGATTGCAAACTCTCAGACGTATATAGGATTAGGAAAACTGTAAAACGAGTAGTAAACTCGTTCGAGAACGTAGTTATGGTGGAGATAAAAGTAGTTCCAGAGAAAATTAAAAAGCGCTCATTAATATCTACTAATAATGCAACAAAAGTTAGCCGCGGCAATAAAGTTAATGAGACAGGTCGGCCCAAATATTCCGCTAATTTCAAGGATATTAAGAACGGAAGAGAACTCGTTAAGAAGGCAGTTACTAAAGATTAGGAACTTAAGCTTTACACCAGTATATAGTTCTTCAATTATAAAGATAAACTTTGACGGCATACCCGTAAGAAGAAGTATTAAATCTAACTTATCTCTTTCATTATCTTTAAAAGAAGGTTTAAAAATAAAGGAGTTTACAAATTATTCTGGAATTCCAGAATATTATGACGAAAAGTACAATACTTGGATAACTACATTGGATAGAAGAGCAGAAGGATTAAAAGTAGATATTAAATATTCAAGTGAAACCCAGCCTTTATTTTTCTCTTCGTTACGATCATTTTCATCGTTTAATGAAATCTTGAAAGGCATGTATAATAAGACATTAATAGAGAGTTTTATAATAGATTATGGTAATAAGGATGTTGTATTTGATATTCTTTATACCTCTAAAGAGGTCTTAGATCTTCTGGAATTACTTCCGTTCATCAGATTCTCTGTTATAACTGAACTAGATAGTGACGAGTTGTACATAACTGAACTGACTTTGCCCTTTAATTATTTAAATTATGTCTCAGAACTATTAAGTGATTTAAAATCGGAAATAGATATGATTTTTACATTAAACAAATTACCTTATATATCAAAAATTATTTAAATTATATCAATTTTCTTAACTTTAGGTAATATTCCTCTTTCTTCAGTAAGTTTATAGAAAGTATTCAGACCTTTTATAACTTCACTTTCTGGGACATTATATTCTTGAATATCTGCCCATATTGTTTTTTCTACAATTTCCTGGTCTAAATTTGCTCCTTGTGCTTCCCTCATTATTTCAACGTCTTTGGGTATAATTTCCTGTAAGTTTTTCTCAGCATATTTCTTACTCCTCTCGTAAACTTCCTTAAACCTTAATGCTATGTCTTTTCCTAATTCTTTCGAGACTACAACCATGCCCATTGGCATTGGAGCATTGTTTGAGATATTCTTCCACATGTCCCACATACTGCCTATTCTATAGTATTTTATGCCTAATTTTTGCATTGCATACATCATCTTAATTTCATGCACTGCAACTAATATATCGCCCTCAGTACCTAATCCTTTAATTTCATCTAGAACTCTTTTAATTATTACTAATTTGCCATATTTTCCTATAAGCAGTTTATATAGAGTAAATGCCGAAGTATTAGGTCCGTGAACTATTAGCCTAGACTTCTTTACTTCGTCAATGCTCATTTCTTTAGATGCTAAGACAGGCATTCCAGTTATTCCATCTACAGCTGAAGCTACAGCGTTGCTCATTATATAGTAATCATCTTGGATGTAAGGATACATAGCTGTAGAAGGTACAGATACATCTACTTCTTTCTTTAGCACTTTTTCATTGATATCTTGAACTGTAGGTATAACTTCAATCTCTAAGTTAAAGCCTTCAGGTTTTATTTTTCCTTCAATTAAAGGTATAAAAGGATATAAATCGCCTGAATCAGCTAATGCGCCAACTTTTATTGTTACCATGGATCTTAATATAACCTGAAAGTTAAAAATGTTAGTTTCAGTAGGTAGCAAAAACAGGACTAAAGTTGAGGCGGTAAAAGAGGCATTAAATATTATAGGATTGAAAGCAGATGTTGCTTCGGTAGAAGTAGATTCCGGTGTTTCGATTCAGCCTTACTGCAAGGAGACACTATTTGGAGCAAGAAATAGGTCAATAAGAGCATTGATTTCTACCAATGCAGATTTGGGCATAGGAATAGAAGGAGGAATATGTTTTGAGTTCAATAAAGTTCTAGCTTTCGCTGTTGTTTATGTTGTTGATAAAGAGGGTAACGAGAACTTTTCAAAATCGGCATCCTTTATCTTACCTCCAAATGTAGTAAAGTACTTAAATCAAGGCATAGAATTAGGTCATGCTGTAGATAAGGTGTATTCAAGATCTGGATCTAAGTATTCTGAAGGGGCGGTAGGAATTCTTACAAAATATATAGATAGGAAAAGGTTGTACGTAGACCCAGTAATTTTAGCATTATATCCGTTTTATAATAAAAATGTTTAACTTTGAGTAGCTAGTCTCTTAAATAATAACCCAATTTCTGGTAATTTTACGGTATCATGTTCATTAGGTCTTGGAGCTGTTGACAAATAAATTCCATAATCCTCGTGATCACACATGTTGTCAGACTTAGGTTCTCCGTATGGTGAGAATAGTATGAAATCGTCAACTTTCCTTAATAGTTTCCTAAGCCCATCATCAATCTCTTTATATATTTCACATTTTCCTTGAGGGTTTATTCTTACAAGTCTGTCTATAGCAGTAATATCAGCAATTACTGGTTGCTCTTCCAATGAAGAAAGAATTTCTTCTATTACCTTATCTATTTCGTCCTTAGCTGTCAAATTAGAATCATAAGGGAAACCTAATTCGCCATATGTCGGATTACTTATTGGTAAGTTTATCGCTACTGCGTTAGTCTCTTTAATTAACGTTGGTGTTTCATCAACTTTGTAAAACGAATTGCCAGTTATTTCCTTCATTTCGAGTATAGACATCCATGAAGAAGCTGGATGTTGAGGCTTTCTGTTTACTACGACTCCTCTAAATGCACTGCTAAACAAAGTAAGCAGAAATCTTGGATTGCACTTCATAAAACTGGTATAGCTTAGTCCGTCTACACCTATAAGCAAAGGCTTCATCAATTATCACTTTAATAGCTCTTTAATTCTTATTTCAATCTCTTCTCTTGGAACAGCACCTATAACTTCATCGACAGGTTCTCCATTTTTAAAGAATAGGACAGTAGGCAAGCTCATAACCCCGTATCTCGCAGCAATATCTTGGCTTTCATCGGAGTTAACTTTTCCGAATCCAACTTCTGGATAATCTTTTGCTAATTCCTCAATTATTGGTGATAGCATTATACATGGGGCACACCACTCCGCCCAAAAATCTATTACTGCCACCTTGTGAGATTTTATAAAATTGTCAAAAGTATTACTATCTAAATGAGCTACTGGCTCTTCTTGGGTTTTTTGATTTTCTTGCATACCTTTATTTGTGTTCATTAACTGTTTAATTTTTTTCTTTAATAGGTCTTCTAGTTCTGGATCATAATCGTTGCTCATAAATAACTAATCTATTTCATAATTTAAAAAGTTTATATTGGAAGAACTAAATCTAAAGTTATGGTCAATATTATTATTGGAGGAGGAATAACTGGAATCTTTAGCGCTATAAAGCTTTCTGATGTATTAATTATAGATGAAAAAGAAAATTTTAAAAATTCTAATGCTAGCTTGTGGTCAGTAATTCCTCCATTATGCGGAAAATATTTTAATGAATGTTTAAAGGGAGAAGATGATTACACAAAGCTAGGAAACGAGTACGGAATATATTATAGGAGAACATTCCTGCTAAGAAAGGCAGAAAAGCCTTTAGGAGGAAAAATTCTGGATATGAAAGAGATCAAAGAAATCGAGCCTTCAATAGATTTAGATTCTGCAGAATACTTTGATAATGCACTTTTTGTGGATGGAGACGAATTCTTGCAAAGAATAGGAAATGAATTTCCCTTTCTTCACGCTAGAGTTTCTAAAATCAATGTAAAAGATAATTCTGTAGAGAGTATCGAAACTACTGCAGGAGTAATAAAAGGAGAAAACTATATTATCACTGCGAGTTATCTTCTTTCAGATATCATAAGCAATTATGTTAAATTAACTCCTTTTAAGGGGCATTTAATAATAGCTGAGCCTTTAAAGAAATTGAAAGGAATAGTAACTATAGGCGATAGAATAGCAGTTCAGGGAAGAAAAATGTACTTAAATGGTGATTCTAAACAATCTAATTCAATGAGTATAGATTTCGAGGAAGTGAAAAAAACTATTTCAACGTTTAATAATTTAATAAATGAAAGTAACTTGGAAGTTAGGGTAGGTTTTAGAAGTGTAAGCGAAAATGGTGAGCCTGTGCTCATTAAGCCTTTTAATAATCTTATAATTGTTGGAGGATATAGATTTGGGTATGCTATGGCTCCTTATCTATCAGAAAAAGTAAAGGAGATGCTAAATGGACATTAGAATTTTAATTTCCAATGTTGACGCTGTAGGAAAGACTATTAAGAGGTTAGGTTATAAATTTGAAGAAATAAACGATGATGTAATAGATTTTAAGTATAATTCAGGGGACGCAATAGTAGTAATATGCAGGCATGAGAGTTCAGCAGGAATTCCGTCATTGACTGTTCATTATCCAGGTAATATAGGTAATAAAGCAATGGGAGGAGAACCCAATAAATTAGGTATAGCGTTTCCAAGGCTTATAACATCTATATATAGAGAGATACTAAAAATTAACGTTAACATAGAAAAGGTTTTTGAGGCTACACATCATGGGCCTACTTATCAAACAGTCCCGATAGTTTTTGCCGAAATAGGTAGTAACGAAGAATTCTGGAATAATGAGGAGTTAACTAAAAATTTAGTAGAAGCTGTTTTAAAGGGTATTGAAAATCTGGAAGAAACTGCTTGCGATAACGTTATCTTAGCTTTTGGTGGACCACATTATGCACGTAATGTGTCAAAATTGGCAGTAAACTCGTGTATATCACATATTATATCTAAACATTATATATCAGACTTAAATTCAAACATTGTACAACAAGCATTCGAAAAAACAATTAACAGAGTTGATACTATATTATTCGATAGCTTAAACCAGAAAACTAGAGAAAAAATACTATCTTTGATTAATAGTAATAATATATCTGTTAAGTCTATTTAATAGCTCCTGTGAAAGTACTGGAGAGCCTATGGAATGTATTCTAAATTTTTTGTCTTCTACTTCTATTGCGGTTATACTTGCATTAGGTAAAGAAATTCCAAAAGCTGAAATATCATCTAATCCTAAAATATGGCCTATAAGTGCTCTTATAGGGTCGTAATGAGAGACTGCAATGACTGCTCCTTCCTCATTACTAACTGAATTTACGAATTCTGTAACTCTCTTTTGCATTGACTCCCAAGGTTCAAGACCTTTGACTTCTATCTGCCCCTTTATTAGTCTTATTTTCCAGTGATCGGATGGATCGAATCTTTTATTATTTAGGTCGCCTAAATATCTTTCCCTTAATCTTTCGTCTATAATTGGTATTTGACCCAGCTCGTTGGCTATTATTGTGGCAGTTTGGTATGCTCTGAGTATAGGGCTAGTAAAGATTTTAGTTATTTTAAGTTTCAACAGCTCTTTTGCAACGTTTTTTGCTTGTAGTTGTCCTTCTTCAGTTAAAGGATAGTTGTTAATATCGTGCGATAGAATCCTATTTTGATTGGAAACGCTGTGGCCATGTCTAATGAATATTACTAAAACCATTTCTATGAACTATTAGCTATTAGACTTTTTTGTTTATCGGTTTAACAACTTTTAAATATTATAATACTTTAACATAATGCGTGGGGCTATTCAATAGGAAGAAAAATAACAATAATGATAGTAAGCAAGTAAGGATTCTATTTACCTCTGATCTTCACGGTTCTGATATAGTTTTTAAAAAGTTCCTTAATGCCGGTAAAATGTACAAGGTTGATGCTTTAATAATAGGAGGAGATTTAGCAGGCAAAGCTCTAATACCTATAATAGAACTAAATGATGGAAACTACGAATCAGACGGAAATAAATTTTCAAAAGACCTATTAGCTCAGAAAATCTCAGAGATTAGAAATCAGGGCAATTACTATGTTATCGTAAGTAAAGAGGAATTTGAGGAAATGAAACATGATAAAAGGAAGGTCGATGAAGCTTTTAAAACAGCTATGACGGATGTTGTACGAAATTGGATAAAGATTGCAGAAGAGAGGTATAAAGACCTTAATATTCCAATTTACGTTAATCTAGGTAATGATGATCCAGAATACTTATTCGACGTATTAAGCGAGAGCGACATAATGATGAAAACAGAAGGAAAAGTTGTTAGTATAGATAAATACGAGATGATATCTTATGGTTATGTTAATCCTACTCCTTGGCATACACCAAGAGAAATGCCAGAAGAGAAGCTATACGAAGCATTAAAGAATGAAGTAGGAAAATTATCTAATATATCTAATGCGATATTCAATTTTCACGCTCCACCTTACGGTAGTAATCTAGATAATGCGCCATTACTTGATGAAAATCTTAAGCCTATAGTTAAAGGCGGAGAAATAGTCTTTACTCATGTAGGCTCACAAGCGGTGAGAAAAATAATTGAAGAAACGCAACCATTATTAGGTCTTCACGGTCATATTCATGAATCTAGAGGATTTGATAAAATAGGTCGTACAGTAGTATTAAATCCTGGAAGTGAATACGGTGAAGGCTTACTTCATGCGGCTTTAGTTGTCCTAGAAGGAGGAAAAGTTAAGGCCTATCAGTTCATAATCGGATAAAAAAGTTTTTAGTCTTAAACTTTTTGAATTCATTTATGGTAGCAAAAGTTTCTCAAATAGCTTCAACAAAACTTTATGTAGTAAGGCCAGATGTTAAGATAGCAGATGCTGCAAAGGAAATGAAAGATTTTAATTTAGGATCATTAGTAGTCATAGATGCTCAAAATAAAGTAGTAGGAATCATAACAGAGAGAGACCTTGTTAAAGCAGTAGCCAATAGAGATATTGATAGCCCAGTAGAAAAATACATGACTAAAGACGTGAAAGGAGTAACTGAAGACACGTCAGTCACTGATGCGTTAGATGTAATGTTAAATAACGGATTTAGGCATTTACCTATAATTAAGAGCGATGGAAAATTTTATGGAATAGTTTCCATACGTGATTTAGCCAAGGCATTATTAGATGTTCATACAATGCAGTTTGGAAAACCTGCTGAAGAAGTTAAAGGAACTGGAGTTATTTGTCCAGTATGTGGTATGGAAATCGATGAATATGGATATTGTGGCTGTGGGACAGGGTCTGGCTAAATTTTTTAAAGAGGTTTTAGCTGTTTTCTATGTATGATAATATTTTATGCAGTAGGTGAAAAAGATAGAGCAAAAGAATTAGTAAGAATAATCACAAAAACTAGATGGAAGACTATTTCAAAACATGCAATAAAAATTTCTAGTTCATCTATAGGTCCTTCAATAGTAATATTTAAGCCAACATTAGCCGGTTTAGCAGTAGCTTTATGGTTGAAATCTAGGGCAGAAGAGCTAGGTATGACAACTTCTGTAGGATGGTTTACTCCAATTACCAGTATTCCACCTCAAGTAGAAGATGCAATAAAAACAGATTTAAATAAAATCCTTATGAGGAGACTAGAGGTTCCGTGGTCTCCTTAAGTAATTCTATATTTTCATCGCTCTTAGTTATTATCACATAGTCTGTTATACTGTTAAGGTATTTTACTATTTTATCAAATCTTTTCTGATCGAATGTCATAAATGATTCATCTACTATGAAGAACGGTGTCTTAAAGTACGACTTTAGTGCAGTAAGTACTAAAATCAATGCTAATGTAGTCCTTTCTGAGGACGATAACTTTCTTAATTCCAGTGTCGTATCACTCTTTTTAACTATTAACCTATAATTGTCATCAATTTCAGCTCTTAGATCAAACTCTAATTCCTTTAGCAAATAGTTGGCAATTTTAACAAATTCTTCTCTAGCCATTGTTAATCTATTTATATATTCCTTTTCTAGGTCATTTACCATCGTTTGTACTTCTTGTAATTCCTTTTGTTTTTCGCTTATCTTATTCAATATTGTTGAAGGTACTCCGTTGACTGCCAATTCATACTCGTATTCGTCCTTTTTCTTCTTTAACTCTTCTATTCTCTTATTTATAGAGTCATTTATATCGTAAACTCTATATATTTCAGTGTTTCTATTGAACCTTTCTTCCATTTCTCTCCTTTGTCTTTCTAAGTCGTCTATAGTTGACTTAACGCTTTCTATTCTATTTTCAAGTTCAGTTCTTGACATCTTTAATCTTGAAATATCAGAATTTATTTGATCTAAATCCTTCAATTTTTTCTCAATCTCGGACTTCTTGTTTAATAGATCATCAGCCTCTTTCTTTATTCCGGCATATAGTGAATTCTTCTCTTGTAATTCTTTAGAAATCACATCAATTCTAACTTTCCATATGGAAGGATCTACATGACTTCCGCAAACATAACATGTGTTTAAATGTTGTTTTTCTGATTCTCTTACTTGGTCTAATACTTTTTCAAGTAATTTTATTTCTATTTCAGCTTCATTTCTTAGAGATGTAGCTTTCTGTAGTTGAGTATTTATTTCCTGTAATTGTTTTTCATAAGCTTGTCTAATCTCAGTAGAGGTAAAGCTCTCCTTATTCTTAATTTCTTGGTCTAATCTAGATATTTTATTCTGTAGATCTTCTAGCTCTCTCTTCTTAACTTCAATCTTTTCCTTTATGTCGCGTAGCTTATTCTCGTTAGTTATATTAATTGTTTGAGACGTCTTATTAAGTACTTTATCGCTTTCCTTCTCTTTTTCCAATCTACCTATTTCATCCTCAATTTGCTTTATTTTTGTTTGCAATTCCATTGCTTCTTTATGCTTTTTGTTTAAATCATCAATTTCTACTTGCAAATTATGTAATTTAGTCTCCATTTCTTCTTTTTTGGATTTTATTTCATTAATTTTAGAAGTTGCAGAAATAAACCATTCAACATTTTCTTCTCCAGTCATAACTTGGTTCAGTAATTTATTCTCAGGAGAGAAGTAAGATAATAGGAGAGCTCTATCATCATCTAGTAACAATTTAGAGTTCTCCATTATCCTATTCTTAACCCTTTTTATTCTTCTATAGTATGTTCTTCCGTCTAGATCTAGTTCTACATAACCGGAGTTTGCAAAGACATTAAGCAAATCATCTGGTTTAATTGCTGAAGTTAATAACGAAACTAAAGCCTTTGCTAGCGATGTTTTACCATAGGCATTTGGCGCTTTATATATATTTACTCCTTTTATTAATTCTACTTCTAAAGGGCTAACAATACCACCGATATTATATACTCTTACCTTCATCTAGACATAATTTAATTTAGCATTAAAAAATCTTTTCACTAAATGTATGAATGATTTTTTTCGTATGACTAAAAAATATTATATTTTAACTTCTTAAGCTTTTTATATTATATCTCGGACATTCTAGTATGCCAAGATATGTTATAATCGATTCGGATACGGCAAGCGATGATACGATAGCGATATTATTAGCTTCTAAATTCTTTAGGCTTCTAGGTATAACTATAGTCGCTGGCAATGTTAAATTCGAAAATGAAATTAGAAATGCACTATTTACAGTAGAATATTTTAATTTAAGCGTTCCAGTTTTTGTTGGTTCAAAAAGACCAATTATGGGTAAATGGAGAACTGTGGAAGAAGTTCACGGAAGTAACGGTATAGGAGACTGGAAAATTCCAGAACCTAAAATATCTCCTGAAAAAGAACATGCTGTAGATGCAATTATTAGACTTTCTAAAGAATATGAAGGTGAGTTAGAAATACTTGCGGTCTCACCTTTAACAAATTTAGCGTTAGCTTATTTGAAAGATCCAGATATTGTAAAAAGAATTAAAAAAATTTGGATAATGGGTGGGGCGTTTACACGAGGTAATACTACGCAAATTGCCGAATTTAATTTTTGGGTAGATCCTGAGGCTGCAGAAATAATACTCAATGCAGGATTTGACATAACTATAATTCCTTGGGAAACTACAGAAGAGACAGCAGAAATAACAGATGACGAATGGAAGAAAATAGGATCAATTAATACGAAAGCGTCCACGTTTTTCATCAATGTTAATAGGACGTTAAGAGAATACTCGAAGAAATATGAAGGTAGAGGAAGTATTCATACTGATTCACTTACTGTAACTATAGCTTATGATAATTCTCTAATTCTTCAGCAGGAGGAATTTAATGTGAATGTAGAGACGTGCTCTATTGCAAGAGGAGCAATGTTAGTAGACTGGTATGGAATGACCAAAATTAAAAATGGTAAAATAGTTTTAAAGGCGGACAAGCGCAAATTCATTAATTATTTATTTTCTATCTTAGAGCAATCAGCATAAGCTACTACGCTTAAATTAATCACATTAATTCCTTTATTTTTGAGCTGTTGAATTATCTCTTCAAGGTTTATATCAACGTCTATTATTGCATTCTTATCTTCGCATATTACATTTACGTGAGGATTTCTCCTCATTTCATACCAAGTTATCCCATTAGCTTCGAAAGAGTTTATAATACCTGCAGTTTCTAGAGCTTCTAAGGCATTATATACAGTAGATAAACTAATGCTTGGCTCATTTTTCTTAAGTTCTTCAAATATCTGTTCTCCGCTATAATGCCCACCTTTACTTAGCAATTTAAGTACTGCAAGTCTTTGGGGAGTTACTTTCAATCCCTTTTTCCTTAATATCTCGACTGGATCTATTTCCATGATGTAACTACTATCATTTTGAAGTAATTAAAATTTATCCATCTTCAACATTTTTAAGATATAAAATCTAATGAATAATATGAAATATCTTGTAGATATAAGTGTGGAACCCATAGGTACAAATTCCACTAGCCTATCAAGGTTTGTAAAGATAGTATATGAAGTACTTAAAGCCAAAGGAATAAAATTCTATCCTGCACCTTCAATGACTACTCTTGAAATAGATGATATAACGCAACTAGGTTATATTATAAAGGACATTGATGACGCTTTATCTAAAGAAGGAGTAAAAAGAATCGTTACAATGATGAAAATAGATGATAGAAGAGATAAGGAAAATTCAATTGAACATAAATTAGAAGTAATTAAAACGTAGAAGTATACATTTTTATTTCGTAGAAATATTTTCTAACTCTATCGTCTAATAGTGCTCTCGTAACATCTGTAGTAGTTATTACGCCTGCTAATTTATCTCCCTTTACTACAGGTATTCCTTTAATCTTTCTTGAAGCCATTAATTTTGCTGCGCTCGCTAAATCCTCCTCTGCGTCTACAACAATTATATTTGGGCTCATTACTTCGCTAACGTTAATCTTGCAATCCTTATACTTTATAACTGGCGTCATGTAAAGCAAATCTGTGGTAGTTAATTGACCTTCTACTTTATCTTCGTCAACTACTATTAGCCTGCTAACGTCTTTCTCAACTAAAGTTTTGACCGCATTTATTAGCGAGTCTGACCTGGAAATTGTTATTGCAGGAGAAGTCATGTACTCTTCAGTCTTCTGCAATCCTTTTATTTGTGAAGCGTAGTACTGTGTAAGGTCAGACTTAATTATCATTCCTAAAGCCTTTCCGTCATCGCTACAAACTACTAAAAGTGGTTGTTTTTTATCTATCATAATTTCTGCCGCTTCAAGTGGATCTATACTCTCATTAACGCATACCATATCTTTTCTCATTACTTCGGAAACATAGACTTTATCAAAACTTATTTCTTCACCTTTTTCATATACAAATTTTATAATATCTTTTTGCGTTAATTCTCCTAAAGGAAAGCCTTTCTCGTCAGTAACTATTGCTTTAGGGACGTATTCCATTATCATTATTTTAGTAGCATATAACAATGTATCATAGGGCCTGAGAATTATTGATGATCTAATAATTCCCATATATTAACACTCTATTTCCATCTTAAAAAATCATTGAGATTAATAAGTTTAGCCTACTATATTAACTTATGGAAAATTTTAGAGAGCTAATTATTGATGCGGCACTTTCTAAACGAATTAGAAACTTTAAAGACGTAGAAAACGAAGGCATAAGAAAGAGGAACATATGCTCATATTTTAATGGCAAAATTTGCAGAATAAGATTTGAGGAAAGTGTAGTAAGCTCCTGGCTTTCTCAGGAAGGCATAACCCCTCATCCAGTTTTATGTTATATATGTCCATATTTCTCGATTAAACAAGAAGAAGAAAATGTTAAATCAAATCTCTTTGATATATACGCGTACTATGCTAAACTTAAGGAAAGTATTGAAAAAGAATTACAATTTATAGAATCAAGAGTTAGTAATATAGCATACTCTTCAATATCCCTCAAAAGGAGAAGGGAAGAGTTGATATATCTTTTAGATGATGTAAATGAAAAAATAAAGATAACAGCGGAACTTATTAAGCTTTCAGAGTACTCTTAATTTATGGAAATTTTTAATGATCCACAAGGGTATTTACAATGGTATAAAAGAAATGAAATGATTTATGAAAGTGAATTAAGAGCAGTAAAGAAGCTTAATCTTTCAAACTGTTTAGATATTGGTGCAGGTCCTTCAATATTTCATGAAGCAATGAAAGGTAAAATAATCTCATTAGATATTTCTGACGCAATGTTAAAGTTAACTAATTCCAGTGAATATAAAATTCAGGCAGATGCCTTACATTTGCCCTTAAGGGATAAGGCTGTAGAGTGTACTTTCATTTCAGTTACTATCTGTTTTATAAGTGATGTTGAAAAAATGTTGCAAGAAATTCATAGGGTTACGAAAAAAGAATTCTCAGTATGCATAGTTCCTTCAGATTCCAGTTGGGGATCATATTATACCGAACTAGGTAAAAAAGGTCATAAATATTATTCTAAGGCACATTTCATTTCAAAAAGTGAGCTTTTATCGTTAATTCAAAAATATTTTGAGATAAAAGATACAATATCTACATTAACATATTCTCCCTTTGACGAACCTAGAGTAGAGGATCCGAGAGAAGGTATAGAAGGTTCATACATATGTGTAAAGGCAATACCTAAAACTTAGGGAATCCCTTAGGAAGGTATAAATAAATGATAAATAAGAGTTATCTTGATGAGATCAGTAGTAGGCTTCTGGGTGGTTTTTGCACTTTTAGTATCTTTCTCAATAATCGCTAGAAGTGCAGTTCTTATCTCTGAAGCGATACATGTATTTTTAGATGCATTAATAGTTTCTCTTTCACTTTATTTTCTGAGAATTGTAAACAAGTTTAATTCCTACTATACTTATGGTCTTCATAGATTAGAAGTCATTTCATCTTTACTTAATTTAAGCGTAATAATTCTGGGTTCTATTGTTGGTGTACTAATTTCTACAGTTTACCTCATATTTGGTATTAAAGATAATCCTATTTACGTAATATTGGCTTCATTAATTTCTGTTATAATTCTCTCTTTTTCTCAAGAGCATGAAGAAAATAGTGTAAAAAGGAGCATAAATATTCACGTTATATCGGATGTTCTAAACTATATTCTAGGTGCGTTAGCTGGATTTTTAATTATATTAACTGGGTATTATCAACTCGATCCTATATTCTCTTTTATAATTCTGGGAATTATGATAGCCTATAACTTTAGGTATTTTCATACATATCTGGATATTATTATGGAAAAATCCCCTATAGATACAAAGCGTATTGAAGAAGACTTGAAAACTGTATTTCCTAAAGTTCATCATATTCATGTTTGGATAATTTGTGATCATTATAAAGTAGCAACTCTACACATAGAAGAGGATCCTAATACTACACTAAAAGAGCTTGATAATAAAAGAGAAGTTGCACAGAAAATACTTTCCGAAAAATATGGTATTAACCATGTTACAGTACAGTTTGAATCTAAAAGAATTGATTAGGCCACCAACTATTTCCTCTGATGTGGTTAAGCCCAAGAATACTGAGAATCCTTTGTCTATCCTCCTTATTAACTTTAACATCGTAGTGAACTTTTAACAATGGATAAGGATATCCTTTAATTGAGACTGAGTGCAAGTTGTTTATTATTTTCTTAATTTCTTCTTCTTCAATTCTTCCAGTTAAATCTACTTTAAGGACTCTTTGCCCTTTTTCTAATCTAACATAGAAGGAAGTTATTTCAGTTCCCTCTAGACTTTTAACTTCTTTGTTGTTAACTAAATTTTTCCTATCTATTGTATGAACAAATGGTAAAGTGAAGCCTGGATTTTCTGTTAAACTTTCAATTACCGCTATATCGGATAAACTTTCTCCGAATAAGTCTCTTCCTCTGCTATTTTTTGAAACCCATAGAACTTTTCCATCATAATTTTGTATTAGCCTGCATATTAGTATTTGAGACTTTAAGATTAATCTTCTAAAAGATCTTTCCTCATTATCACAATTTATTATTTCATCCAAATCCTTTTCCTCTTCTTCAATATCCTTTCCATTACCTAGTTTTTTCTTTAAACTTCCGTCCATTAAGACGTATTCAGCCTTATTCCCATTCCTTAAAGCTAAAGAGAGCTCTAGTACGCTCATTATTTCAGAAACTCTCTCCTTAGCTAGATTTCCAGGCCTAAAAACTCCCATCTTTATTTCATTATCTAGTGGGCTAACGTTAACTCCTTCTCCATATACTGCTTCAGCATTAGCGAGGAATACCGTACCTACTCTTAGTTCTTTTACAAATTCTCCGCCATCAATAGCAATGAAACTACTCTTCACAGGTTCAGGTTCATAGTTTATCCATATTTTCTTTAAATGCTCTTTAACGGAATCGTTAATTGAACTACTGTAGAACCTTATTTTTTCCAGGATTTTCGAGTAATTATTCGTAAATTCCTCATAGGCTTTTTCAATCAATAATAGTCACCTTGACTTATTACACTTCTATCTCCTTTCTTAGTTACTGAAATGATATAATCTGAGATTTCCTTAATTTCCTCATCGTGAGTAACTATAATTATTTGTGGGATTATATTCATAGAATATCTAATAACATTTAGTAGTTCTCTCTTTCTTTCCTCATCTAAATGAATTGTAGGTTCGTCCATTATCATGAAGCCTGTTTCATCCATTAAGGACTTTGCAATTGCTATCCTTAAAGCTAGCGCAATAGATATCCTTTCTCCGCCACTTAATGATTCAATATCTAGATCATCCCCTGCAGTATTATAAGCTTTAATTGTAACCTTACCTTTTTGCGTCCTGCCACCTATATCAAAATTAATAGCAACTCTTGAGAACGACAGATTAAACATATTTAATACATCATTTAGATTATTTTCTATTCTAGATTTAAATATTGACATAATGTAATTCTGCAGTCTACTTCCGCTAAGTATTGTCCTTAATTTTTCAATTTTATTTAGAGCTGTTTGTAATTTAGGAATTTTATCTAGATCTTCCTTTATCTTCTTAATTTCCTCGTTTAGTGTCTCCAGCAATTTACTGTTAGCGTTTATTTTGCCTTCAATATTCGATATTTCTTTTTCTATGTTTATTAGTTCATTATTAAGTTTATCAATTTCTCTGCTTAACGCATTAAACTCGTCCTCATTAAAATTAATTTGTGTAATTCTTTCCTTTATTTCGCTTATATTCATTTTAATTTTATCTAGTTCATTCTTCTCATTTTCAATCCTTATGAACTCCATTTTTATTTTTTCTAACAATTCTTTATTTTTCTTATATTCTTTCAATTTTTTCTCAAATTCTCTTTCATCATTTATTTTTTCTAACAATTCTTTAATCTTATTTTGCGTCTCATTTAGGTTTAAGGAAATGGAGTTTAGTCTATTCTTTTTATCGTCCAGAGTTTTTTCATCATAATTTGCTACTTTTAGATATTCTTTATATTTAGGCTCTAATGAGGTTATCTTTCCTTTAATTTCTAAATATTCTCTGGAAGAATTTTCTAGGTCATTAAGCTTGTTTTGAATATCTTGCAATTCTTGAGATATTTTGTCCAAATCTTCATTTAATTTCTTTAATTTTGTAAGCTTAGATACTGTATCTACTCTTAAGTTACTGAGTTCTTTTTTCTTAGATTTAAGCTTTCCAAGATTCTTCTCAATCTTCTCAAGATCACTATCAATTTCCTTAATTTCAGACTCTCCTTCTGTCTTAATTTTTTCCTTATGCTCTTCTGTAAGTTCTCTGCCACAAACAGGACAAGCATTGTCTTTAACGCTTTCCAAATTCCTCAAAATCTGAATTAATTGGTCTCTCCTACCTTCCTTTGTACCTTTTAAATTTTGTAAGTTATCAATTTCTTTTTCCAAATTATCAATCTGCTTATTTATTTCATCCAAAGAAGGCGGATTACCTATCAACTCTATATCTTTTTCCAATTTCTCTTTTCTTTTTAATTTGTCACTAAGTAAAGATCTTAAAGAAATATATTCGTTATAATCATTTTCTAACTCCTTTTTCTTTTCTGATAACTTTTCGTATTCTTCTGCAGCATCCTTTAAACTATTCTTTTTAGCTAAATTTTGTTCGTAATCTCTTATTTCCTCCTTAAGAATGTTTATCTGATCTAGCAAATTCTTTTCGGATTTCTTTAACTCATGTAACTCATTCAGTAAGGTTTCTCCTCCTTCAAGATACGCACTATTCTCTATTGCCTTTTCTAATCTTTCTTTTTCATTCTTTATTTCATCATATCGTAATAAATCTCTTTCTATTAATTTTTCTCTTTCGATAAGAGAGGAAAGGCTGCCCTCTAATCCTAGATATTCATCCCTCTTTTTCTTCATTTCCTCAAATTTAGTAGATTTTTCTTCTATTTCCTTCTCTCTTTCAACTTTTATACCGTCAAGTTCCTCTAGCTTCTTCTTACTTTCTTCTATTTCTTTCTCTAAGTTTTCCTTTTCTTTTATCTTATTTTCATATTCATTTTTTCTATTATCTAAGTATTTTAAGTCGCTCTCGATATCCTTCTGTACAGCGTAGAGAGGTCCTGTAGAGGAAGTCAGTTTTTCTAAGTTTTCCACTTTTAGTATTTTTTTAAGAACATCTGGTAATTCTTTGAATATATTTTCAATTTCTCCTTGCCTTATTATTACTGTAGAAAGTAAAATATCCTTATCTAGCTTCAGTATCTCTTGGATTTTTTTATCTACTTCTTTTCTACCTCTCGCAATACCTACATCATTTTTTGCAACAAAATCGTTAGAACTACTTGAAATATCTCTCTTTATCAAGTATGTTATGTTTCCATCTCTAATTTCGGTTTGAACTATCCCTGTTGATTTACCTTTTTTAATTAAATTTTTTATATTTCCTCTAGAACTCTCTGAAAATAATGAAAATACAATACCGTCTATTATTGATGTTTTGCCCGCTCCATTTTGACCTACTATAGTGTTTATATTTCCTTTAAAGCTTATTTCAGAATTATCATGACTTAAGAAATTTTGTAAGATGACTTTTTCTATTCTCATTATTCTACACCTGCAAATTTTTTAATAATATTGTGAACATCTTCCGAATCATAATTATTAATTATTTCTAAAATGATTTTAGATTCCTCTTCTGAATAACCCAAATTTTTAAGGTATGCGGTAATTATCTGAGAAATAGTACTATCTTTAGGTAGTTCTATAGTATTCTTTTCTTCTCCATAAGTTGTATTATCTTTAGCTATTCTGTAGAATTCTGTTACGTTTTCTAAAACTGAGAGCTTTTTGAATAGTAAACTTTTACTCACGGCTTCTCCTTCTAGTATAAAATGTAGTATAGGCTTCTTTTTACAATTTGAAAAAGACTTTATTATATTATTAATTTCCTCATCTAGATTTTTCGTATTTATAGTAATAATTTTTTGTAATCTTATATCTGTATTAATTTTCTGAATTTCAACATCTTTCTTTGAGAGATCTATTAAGTATCCTCCCTTGCCATCTTTTTCCCATGATTCTATCTCGTCATCTCTAATAATGTCAGGAGATCCGGCAATGCCTAATTTGCCTTCCCCTAGGTTTTCTATAGACCTAGAGTGGAAATGTCCAAAAGCATAGTAATTAAATCCTTTAGGTAGATCACCCTCTTCTAACTGCCATGATCCTTCATAAGGTAGTTTACTTTTAAGGCCTTGGTGAAGCATTAATATGTTTCTATCCCCTTCAGGTTTTATGGAAGATAACTTCTTAAGTAAAGTTTCTCTGGACACTGTTGGTATATGCTTTATTCCGTAAATTCTCAACTTTATATTATCTTTATTAATTTCGTAACCATTCTCATCTCCAGTTAAGAAAGTTAGTAAAGATAATGATTCTGCCAAAATTCTTTGAGGATATATTGCTCCTCTTCTCTTTGGAGTATCGTGATCTCCTGCAATGCCAATAAAGAGTATTTTACCTTGAATTTTTTTCAAATTATCTATAGCTGTCTTCATTGCTGTCATGGGAGGATGATAAGTATCAAATAGATCTCCAGTATGAACTATAGCATCTACATGTTCCTTGAGTGCAAAATCTATAAGTTGTGAAAAGGTTTCATATATATCCTCTTCTCTGGAGTCTAGGTTATATTTTCTTGCGCCCAAGTGAGTATCCGAAATGTGTAGAATTTGCATGTCTATCACCCAAAGTCTGTTAAGCTTTCGTGAAGCTTATCCTCTTCTTCAGCCTTCTCCCATTCTCCTCTCATGTCTGGATCAGTTCCTCCTAAAGTTCCGTTGAATAGGTCAATTTTAACAAATGCTGGAATTCTAACGAGGTTTCCTATTATCAAAGCTTCTCCCACATCTAAGGAGGAAAGCTGTTCTACTAGGTCTTCACTCAAATTATCGCTTGCTTCTAGTACATATTTCTTATCTGAGGGTTCTACTATTTTCAAGATTATTTTATTAGTCATTTGACTTAGAATATTTTCGTCTAAGCCTTTAGGTCTTTGACTCACTATTATTAATCCAACACCGAATTTCCTACCTTCTCTTGCTATTCTAGATGCCCAGAATTTAGTTAATGTACTATCATTTTTAGATAAAAATACGTGGGCCTCTTCTATAACTGTAATAACTGGGAATCTTAAGCCTGTTCCTTTTCTTCTATGCTCCTTTCTTGCATCGAGTATTCTCCTCAAGTAGTGAGATACTATAGCATCCATTGCGTCTTCATCTAACGGGCTAATATCAACAACATTAACACTATGAGTCTTGAGATTGGAAATTATATCCTTAGAAGTCAAATCAATAATCCCAGAATACTTATCAGCAAATTCTTCTAACTTGTTCTTAACTTCATCTACAGAGTCCTTTTTACCTCCTTTGCCTTCCTGACCATCTATTAAATCTTCAAGATCCTTTACGAACGATTGGTTTAATGCGTCAAAATCTATATCTCCGCTTTTAATTTTTTCTTGAATAGACTTCTGATATTCTGTAAACGCTCTCCTTATAATTCTATACTGTATAGGTGCATTGCCTCTAATTTCTAATAATGTAGCAAATTCTCTCGGATTTAAATATAAAGGATTCAGTTTAGGCTCTATAGAATGTAAAGGATGTATATCACTTCGGTAATACTCTCCGTGATAGTCAAATATTAATACTGAGCCCTTTATATCTGCTATTCTTTGAGAAAGAATAGCTACAGTATTCGATTTTCCGCTTCCAGTGGCAGCAAGTATAGCTAAATGTCTTGCTAACGCCCCAACTTTTATGCTTACAGGAACGTTGGTACCTATTAATCTGCCTAATGCAATGTCTCCTTCAGAAAAAATCTTTCGTAAGTCATCTTCTTCTGCTAAACTAACGGGAGTACCTGCAATAGGAGGTAAGTCAGGTTGAGAGTGCGAATTTAAATTATAAAGAAGTTTAACCGTGGCCCTAATATAATGAGGAATTTTCCCATCAAATTTATTTAATCTCTCTACAATTCCTACATCTATAGTATTACCATCAATCATTGGACTGCCTCTTGTAACGTTAGTAATTAAGCCAAGAACTTTTTCACTATCATATTCCATTGTCACATAAAGGCCTAATCTAACTGCCCTAACTGCAAGAATTGTTGCTTGTTGAGGAGTTGCATCACCAATAACGTAACCTATGACCATTATATAAAAATGCGTTAGTTACATATATAAACTATACGAAGGAGAAAAAGGTAATACAAAAAATTAAAAGCTTATAAGGCTTTCGTTACTTTCTTTGCAGTTTCTGCTATGTCCTTCTCTTGTTCTGCGTATGCGCAGAGCATTGCTTCAATGTCGGCATGTCCTTCTTCTTTTGCTTTCATTGCTACATCGTTATACTCTGAAACATGTTCCATATCTTCTTCTTTCGCGAAATCAGCTAGCATTGCTAGTACTTTTGCACTGCTCTCTGCTATGTCCTTCTCTTGTTCTGCATAAGAGCATAACATTTTTTCTACATCTACATGTCCTTCTTCTTTTGCTTTCATTGCTACATTATCGTATTCAGCTACGTGTTCTTGATCCTCTTCTTTTGCGAAATCTCCTAGAAGTTTTGTTACATCTGCGTTTTCTAATAACTTCTCAAATATTCCTGTTGCATGTCCGTATTCTACTCTCGCTTTTTCTCTTAGTAACTTAGCTTCTTCTTTTCTTCCTAATGCCTCTAGCTTATCTGCTAAGAATGTTAGGGTTAGGTAGTCTTCTGCGTTTGCCTTAAATAGTTCCTTTAATCCAATTTCGGTCTCCTTTCCAAGAGCCATTTAGGATCACTGAAATATTATAAAAGAAGAAGGTTATAAACTTTAATTAAAATGCCTAAATAATACAGCTAACATAATATTACATACTTGCAAATAGCTAGAAAAGAAGTAGTAACATTAATTACTTTGAAATAAAGTATTTAAATGATGATGACTGACTTCAATGCCGAGTTGTGAGGAAGTAACTCGAAACTGAAAGTTAATTTTCCAGAAAGCAGAATTCTAAATCATGATAACAACTAAAAGAATGAGGGCATTAGAAATAAACTCAGAAGCACTAGGAGTACCTACTTTATTACTTATGGAAAATGCAGGAAGGAGCGTTAAGGACGAAATAGTGAAAAAATTAGGCAGTGTAAAGGATAAGTCTATTTATGTTTTTATAGGCCATGGTGGTAAAGGTGGAGATGGTTTAGTTGCTGCAAGACATTTAGCAATTGAAGGTGCTAAAGTTACCGTAATTCTTTTAGGAGAAAATAAGCATAAAGATGCCCTGCTAAATTTGTCCACAGTCCAAGAAATGGATTACTCAATAAACATAATCATAATAAAAGATCCAGAAGATCTTAAGCCAGTTGAAGGTGATATTTTAATAGATGCATTACTTGGTACGGGTTTTTCTGGAAAGCCTAGAGAGCCTTTTAGGACTGCAATAAAAGTATTTAATGCAAGCAAAGGCTTTAAAGTATCAATAGATGTACCATCTGGAGTCGACAGCGATACTGGAGAAGCTCCCGGAGACTACGTAATTCCGAACCTAGTAGTTACTTTTCACGATATGAAAGCAGGCTTATCAAAGTTCAACTTTGAAACTAAAGTTGAAAACATAGGAATTCCTCCGGAAGCAGAAATATATGTAGGTCCTGGAGATCTTATGTTTAATATAAAAAAGAGAGAAATGAAAAGCAGAAAAGGTGCAGGAGGAAGAGTATTAATAATAGGTGGAAGTAAAACCTTTAGCGGTGCTCCTTCATTATCAGGATTAGCATCATTAAGGACAGGAGCAGATCTCGTATACGTCGCTTCCCCTGGACAAACCGCTTATACTATAGCCTCCTATTCTCCGGATTTAATAGCAATAAAGCTTTCAGGAGAAAATATCAACTCCAAAAATTTAGAAGAATTAAAACCATGGATAGAAAAATCCAATGCAGTAGTTATAGGTCCTGGAATGGGATTAGCAGAAGAGACTGTTGAGGCATCAAAGGAAATAGTGTCATATCTGAAGGAAATAAATAAGCCTGCAGTTATTGATGCCGACGCATTAAAAGCAATAAAAGGATTTACACTTTACCCGTCTGCTGTAATTACACCACATGCTGGAGAGTTCAAAATTTTCTTCGGTTATGCTGTAAAAGATAACCCTAGAGAAAGAATTACTCAAGTTATTAATAGCGCTAAAAATGCAAACTGTGTAGTTTTACTGAAGGGTTATTTTGACGTAATCTCTGACGGGACTAATTTTAGATTGAATAAAACGGGCAATCCTGGAATGACTGTAGGAGGTACTGGAGATACACTTACTGGAATTGTAGCCACATTAATGGCTCAAGGTTTATCTTCCTTTGATGCAGCATCTATAGGAGCATTCATAAACGGGCTAGCAGGATCTTTAGCCTATGCTAAGTATAGTAATCACATAACTCCGAGCGATTTAATTGATGAAATTCCAGAGGTTATAAATAATCCTTTAGAATCGTTTAAGAAAAAACCTTACGTTAGAGTCCTTTAACTTTTTATTGCTTCTAAAGCTTTATCTGCATGTTCCTCGGCTTTTTTAAGGTTCTTGAAAACGTGAGTTATCTTCCCATTCTCGTCTATGATGAAAGTGACTCTTTGGGCGCTAGTACCTTTCTCGCTTAAAACTCCGTAGGAGTTTATGATCTTCTTTTCCTTATCGCCTATAAGTGGAAATTTCGCACCGTACTTTTCGGCAAATTTTTTAGCAGAAGAAGTACTATCAGCGCTAACTCCTATAACTTCGGCATTTAGTTTAGTTATCTCGTCATATAACTGGGTAAATCTCTGTAATTCTCTGGTGCATCCTGCTGTAAAAGCCTTAGGATAAAAATACAATACGACTTTCTTTCCTCTATAATCTGACAGTTTTATTTTACCTACTGTAGATTCAGCCTCAAAATCTGGAGCATCTTGACCTACGTCTAACATGATATAGTGGTTTCTAAGCAATGTTTAAAAACTTTCTTTGATAATACCCTTCAAATGAGAAAAATACCTAAAACTATGTCTACACAACATCCAGATAATGCGAGAGTCCCAGAATGGGCTAAAAGTGAAGTTATAGAAGGAGACGATGAAGTAGTAGAAGCTTATTATTCTTACATGAATCTAGGAATTCACGAAGTAATGTGGGACGCAGAAGGTAAGGACGTTGATACCCATGTGGTTAGGAAACTTCTCTCATCTTACGCTGAATATTTTAAAGAGAACATAATAGGTCAAGATGTATTCTTAACTTACAGGCTTCCAAACCCCAGAATAGAAGGAGCTGAGAGAAAAGTTTTTGCTGAAACAATGGAGAGCATTCCAGTTGCTTATGATTTAGCTGAAAAATTTTACGATAAAAAAGCAGTTCCTGTCTTTGAAGTAATTTTACCTTTTACTACAGATTATCAAGAGCTAGTCTCAGTAGCAAAATATTATGAAAAAGCTGTTGTAGAGGAGGAGAATATTGAGTTATACGACGGAATTTATGTAAGAGATCTTGTAGGTGAAATTTATCCTAAAAAAGTGGAAGTAATTCCTCTAATAGAGGACAAGGATTCCTTGTTAAAAATTAGAGAAATAGTAGGTGGGTATTATAAGGTAATAAAACCGGCTTACATGAGAGTTTTCATAGCAAGGTCAGATCCTGCAATGAATTACGGAATGCTCACTGCAGTATTGCTAGCAAAATTTGCATTAAGTACTTTATATAAGATGAAGAAAGAACTAGGAATAGAAATATTCCCAATAATAGGAGTTGGCTCTTTACCTTTTAGAGGTCATCTAAGTCCTAAAAACTACGAGAATGCATTAAAAGAATATAAAGGAGTTTACACTTTTACAATTCAGTCAGCATTCAAATACGATTATGACGAGAAAGAGGTCAAGGAAGCTATACAGAGAATTAATGACAATAAAGTAGAAGAACCTAGAATCTTTAATGATCATGAAGAAGGACTGCTGAAAAAGATTATTGAGAATTACGTTTCCTCTTATCAGCCCGTAATAGAGGCTTTAGCTCCAGCAATAAACTTCATTGCATTGAATTTACCTAGGAGGAGGGCTAGAAAGTTACATATAAGCTTATTCGGTTATGCTAGAAGCACTGGAAAAGTAACACTACCTAGAGCAATAAGCTTTGTAGGGGCAATGTATACCTTAGGTATTCCGCCGGAAATAATTGGTTTGTCATCACTCTCAAAACTTTCAGAAGAGGAATGGGATTTTCTAAAGGAGAATTACGTTATGCTAAATCATGATCTTAATGAGAGCGCAAAGTACGTCAATCTGGAAGCGCTAGATTACATAAAGGAAATATGGAACATAAGCGATGAAATAATTAATAAAATAAAGGAAGATATGAAATTTGCTGAAAGTTTAGGAGTAAAAATGAGCGGTACAGATTATGAGTCTAAAAAGCACGTATTGTTATCTTCCTTAGCTTTACTAGCCTGTAAAGAAAAGAGATATGATGAGATGAAGGAGTATATAAAAGAAATGGCTTTAATAAGGAAGTCACTTGGTTAATTCAAGAATTTTTTCTGCAATATCTAGTACTATTCCGTCCTCATAAGGTAGACCGCTTATCATTAACCCTACTGGTAGGTCATTAACTTTACCTATAGGTAGTGAAATAGAAGGAGCATTTACCAAACTAAATAGTTCTGTATTAGATACTAGAAGTTTCCTAAATTCCTTTTCCTTTCCTACTACTTCCGAAATCTTAGGTGCAGGAATTTTTGTGGTAGGCGAGATTATTGCGTCAACTGTATCAAAAGCTCCAACATACTCTTCAAAAATTACTCTCCTAGCTCTCAATGCATCAAGGTAATCTATTGCCCTAATTTGTAAACCTTGCATTAATAATTCTTTAACGTCTGGGAAATACATTCCAGGAGTAGACTCTATCCAATCCCTGTGGTAAGAGGATCCTTCAGCTAGAGCAATAGTACCGCGAACATTGCTTCCGAAACCTTCAAGAAAATTTAACCTTATATCAATTAAGTCGAAGTACGAGGAAAGCTTATTCAATATACTTTTTAACGAATTAGATGCGGGATCATCTTTAAATAAGAGTATTCCCAACCTGGGTCTAGTCCTTACCTTAGATACTAGGACATGCTTGTTTTCTGGGAGTATTACAGCGTCTAGGACTCTTCTTAAAGTAGGAATATCTCTTGTTATAAAGCCTATTGTATCAAAAGTCCAGCTAAAAGGAATTACCCCGTCTGTAGGTATAATTCCCGTGGTTGGTTTAAATCCTATTACTCCGCATAGAGATGCAGGTATTCTTATAGATCCTCCAGTATCAGTCCCAACTCCTACATCAACCATGTTTAAAGCTACTGCGGCAGCAGATCCTCCGCTTGATCCTCCAGTTATTCTTTCTATGTCATAAGGATTTCTTGCGGGTCCTGCGATTGATGAAGTATTTGTAGCACCTATTGCAAACTCATGAGTATTTGTTTTACCTAGTATTGTTCCTCCTTCTTCCAAGATTCTATTAACTATCCAAGCATTTTTAGTGGGTACGTAATCCTTAAGTATTTTCGAGCCCGCAGTAGTTCTAATTCCTTTAGTTAGGATAATGTCCTTTATCCCGAAAGTTAGTCCTTTTAGTTTTCCTTTATCTCTTCCTTTTATTTCAGCTATTGTTATAAACGCGTTGTATTTTGAATTTAATTCTTCTAACGTCATCTTCACTCACGTAAATAAGTGGTTCAGGCAGTTTTGTAGAAAGGACGTCTTCTGAGCTCATTTAAGACACTCTCTATTATACCATCAATTTCACTCTCATTTATTCCTTTTTCCTTGCTTGCTTTTTCCTTTACTATTCTCTCAACTACGGAATAGCTCTTATAAGTTTCATTAAGCTTCTTCCAATCTATTCCCTTAAGTGCGTCAGAAATCCTCTTATCAAAAGGTAATTCGCCTTCAAGCATTAAAACTGCAATAATAGGATATCCTATGTAATTCCTAAACTTAGTTCCGTTATCATCGCTAAATACTTTCTCTCCATCGACTTTAACAGTATATTTTCTATCGCCTTCAGAAGAGGTGACTATATAATGATCGTCGACTTTAGTAATTCTTCCATCAGCTATTGCTCCCAAAGCTTCCAAAACCTTTATCCTTGGAGGTAATTTTAGTTTCATGAATAAAAGTTAGTTATGTGTATAAAAAATGCTTCTCGCAGTTCATCATAATTTTTAAGCAATATAAACATGTTTAAACTAATGAAGGCAGTTGTTGTTATAGGCCATAAGCAGGGCTATAAAGTCCAGGAGGTTCAAGATCCTAAACCTGCTGATAACGAAGTTATAATAAAAGTAGACAGAGCAGCGTTATGTTATAGAGATATTTTACAGCTTCAAGGATATTATCCAAGAATGAGATATCCTGTTATATTAGGTCACGAAGTTGTTGGTACTATAATACAAAAAGGGGAAAATGTAGAAGGATTTGAGGAAGGTGATAAAGTAGTTTCCTTACTTTACGCTCCAGATGGAACTTGTGAATACTGCAGACAAGGAGAAGAAGCTTACTGTCATTCCAGGCTAGGATACTCGGAAGAATTAGATGGATTTTTTGCAGAATATGCTAAAATAAGGGTTACAAGTCTAGTGAAAGTTCCTAAAGGTGCTCCAGACGATGGAGCAGTGCTAGTACCTTGTGTAACAGGAATGATATATAGGGGTTTAATGAGGGCACACTTAAAGCCTGGAGAAACAGTGTTAGTTACTGGAGCCAGCGGAGGAGTAGGAATTCATGCGGTACAAGTGGCTAAAGCTTTAGGAGCCAAGGTAATAGGAGTTACTACCTCTGAGGAAAAAGCGCCATTTATTAAAAAGTTTGCAGATCACGTAATAGTTGGTAAAAAGTTTGCTGAAGAAGCTAAGAAAATCTCAGACGTCCACGTCGTCGTGGACACTGTAGGTACTCCAACTTTTGACGAAAGCTTAAAATCACTGTGGATGGGAGGGAGGATAGTCCAAATAGGTAACGTAGATCCTTCTCAAGCTTATCAGTTGAAGTTGGGCTACGTAATACTTAAGGATCTCCAAATAATAGGGCATGCAAGTGCAACTAAAAAGGACGTTGAAGGAGCGTTAAAACTTACTGCTGAAGGTAAAATACAACCTATAATTGCAGGAACTGTCGGGATAGAGGATATTGATAAAGGGTATGAACTATTAAAGGATAAGAATAAGATAGGCAAGGTGTTATTAAAACCCTAAATTTTTATTTTAATGATTAAGAAATATCAATATGAAAGTAAAAATAACATGGATTTACATTCCTTCAGACTTACTACCTCACGATGAAAAGGATGATGACAAAGATATGGAAGTAGTAGCAGACGGAATATTGGAAGAATTTGAGAAAGGAGGAGAAAAGGAAGAACTTACAATAGATGAGAAGACTCTAATTCCTGCATCAATTCTTTCTTCGAGAATAATAGAAGATCTTCCCTCTAACCTTTCCTATTTTTTGGGAAGGTGGGGAGGAAAGTACTTCTCTGGAGATGTCTCTGGAGCTCTAGGAGAAATAATAGTGTACGCAGTTCTGGAGGAAAAATTCGGAGTTAAATTTCTAGATATTCTACCTTTAAGAGAAGTAAAATTCATGGGAATGCTTACAGATACTTTCATTCACATAGGGAAATATGAGAAATTGAAGAAATTCGTAGGAGATAAGGAAGGGAAGGCTCTACTCTTCGTAAATATTAGGTCTTCAGTAAACTTTGATAAAGGGACTACAAGAAAGAACTTGATGAAGGATTTGACAACATCTGAGAATTTAAGATATCCAGATAATTACTCTTTACTTTCTTACGTTTTCGGAGACGGAAATGTAATGATGGTGGTGATTAAGCCTTGAATTGCGAGGAAGAATTAAAAGAGGCAGTAATACTAGCCTGGGTAGGAGATAAGGAAGGGGTAAATAAAATAACTAAGGAGTGCATAAAGGACTTATCATCATTTAGGTCTATAATAAAGGAGGTCTCAAAGATAAAAGGAGAGGTCAATAGAGATTTTGAAATTCCCAAAAAGCTTAGGGATGCAGGAATTACTACTGAAGATTTACTAGGTTTAGCTTTATTGAGGCTTTCTAGGAGGATTTCGTTGACTGTAGATCTAAAGCATAATTACGATGGAAGGATGATTTATAGTATAATAGACGTTGGAAGTAAAAAAATACTGAGAGGATATTGTAAAGAATGTAGAGGTTTTCACTATTTTCTGCTGAAGGAAAATATAGGATTTGCAGTAGAATATGATAAGATAATTTATGCGGAGTTTCTACAAGGAGATGAAAAAAGCGTTGTTAGTGAAATAGAAAAGGAGATTATACGTTAGGATATGTATAGTCAATGCACGCATCTAAAAATTTATTAAATGTAATAAAACTGAATGTGTGATGTTAGTAGTTGCTAGGTTATTTAGTTTTACCTTAGTCTTTTAAGATACAGACTCTCACTCATCTTAATAATTTATTAGCTTTGAGCTATTAGCGCTGTAGTACAGTGTATCAAGTGCAAATAAAAGGCTAAATAGAGAGGCATAAAGGATTATATATAATATTAGCTTTCATTGAAAAAGAATAGTAATTAAGGTCCTATTTTCTTATATAATGTATGCAATTTTAAGTAGAGTACATCTATAATAAATTAAAAATTGTCATTTACATCTTCTTCTATACCTTAAAATAACTCTAGTAACAATATATTAAGATAAATATAGAAATTAAAATTATAGAGAGACTTGTTGAAAAATTTTGATTATCCAGACAAATATCTCCAAGATAATATTATACCTATCGTAGACAATATAATTGCGAATAATCCAAGGTAGATAAAGTCTATTACTAAATTACTAGGTATGCCTAGAAGAAGATTTCTTATAGCTTCATTAGCATAAGTGAGCGGATTTATTTCGGCTATCGGCTTCAGCCAGCTCGGCATTTCACTTATAGGATAGAATGCATTGCTTGTAAACAGTAAAGGTAAGTTTAATAAGTTCATTATAGCCATTTGCGATTCCCAACTTGTAGCTCTTATAGCTAACATAATGAAAAGTGCAGAAAGCCCTAGCGACATTAAGAATAATGCTGCATATGCTCCTAAGAAATCTATAACGTTTATACTTGGATTGAAAGTCATTCCTAGTAATGTTGCAGCTACTAAAACTATAGTGGCTTGAACTAACGACCTTATTACTGACGACATTATTTTACTCATGATGATACTACCTCTTGGTACTGGGGTTGTTAATAGTCTGTCTAGAAATCCCAGCCTTCTGTCCCAAACTACTGACATCCCGCTTTGCATTGACGTAAATAAGGTTATGAAAGATAACATACCTGCGGCTAAGAATGAGAAGTAGTCTGTAGTTCCAAAGGTGGCTTTTAAAATTTCCTGGCCTATTTGATCTAAAACTTGCTTAGGGATGTCTAATCCAGGGATTGATATTGCCGTTCCTGTAAATATCTTTCCTAAATTCATAGACTTTCCAAATAGTACTATCCAGAATATTGGCTGAATTAACGATAATAAGAGTATTACTGGAGCTTTATACCACTTCTTTAGCTCTCTGTTAGTTAATGTCCAGAATCCATGTAGTATAGATTTATTTCTCCTTTCTTCCTCTATCATGATCTCGCCCTCCTCATAGTTCTCATTACTCCAAATACCTCCTCTGAACTGGACTGTTGATCTCTTAAACTCTTTCCAGTATACTCCATATATACTTCGTCCATGGTAGGCTGTGAAATCGATAATCTAATTACCTTAATATTATTCTTTACTAAATTTTCCATTATTTTTGGTGCAACCTCTTCGCCATTTTTAACTTTTATTCTTATTTCTGAATCCCTACTTTTAATGTCTAGAATACCGTCAATACTTGAGAGCATTTTTATTGCTTTTTCAATATCGTTAACTTCTATTGTGACCATATCTCCTCCTATGCTTTCTTTCAGTTCTTTAGGGCTACCAATTTTTATTATTTTTCCTTTATCAATTATAGCAATTCTATCGCAGTACATATCTGCCTCCTCTAAATAATGGGTAGTTACAAAGATGGTCATGTCGTATTCTTTCTTTAGCCTCATAATATACGACCATATCGCGCTTCTAGTTTGAGCATCTAAGCCTAACGTGGGTTCATCTAAAAAGAGTACCGCGGGTCTACTTATCAGCGACATAGCAATTTCTAATCTTCTCCTCATACCACCAGAATAACTGGAAACTTTCCTTTTTGCTGCCTGGGTTAATTCTACCATTTTAAGTAGTTCTTCAGCTCTTTCCTTAGCAGTGTCGGTAGGAATACCATAAACTCCAGCCATAAACATCATGTTTTCCCATCCTGTTAAGTCCTCATCCGCAGTATATTCTTGAGGAACAACCCCTATAGATTGTCTGACTAATGAAGGTTGTTTAACTATATCGTAACCATTAACGATAGCAGTCCCTTCAGTTGGCTTTAAAACAGTTGTTAGCATTTTTATCGTAGTGCTTTTTCCCGCTCCGTTTGGGCCTAAGAATCCGAATATTTCTCCCTTTTCTACGTCAAAGTTTATATGATCAACTGCAATGAAATTTCCATATTTTTTAGTTAAATTTATGGCTTTAATTTCGCTCATTCTATCAGCCTCTCTAATCTATTTTTAGCTTTGATTAGCCTATCTCTATATGGAATTAGCTTATCCTTTCCCATATCTTCAAAGAAGACTACTAAACTTTCTAACTCTTCTACACCTCTCTCTAGGCTACCTTCATACCTTGGCGGAAGAAAATCATTTATTTCCTCTATACCTTTTTGTGTAATTTCATAAATTCCATTATCTTTTCTTATAATTTTTCCTTCCTTCTCTAGCGTAGATAATAAAGGATATATTGAACCAGGAGACGGCTTCCACCAACCCCATGTCATCTTTGAGATGTCATCAATTATATCAATTCCTCTTTTTGGAGATTCACTAAGAAGCCAGAGAACCATGAACTTTAATCTACCTTTCTGGTAACTCATCATAATATCGATTTCGATAGTAAGAAATATAAAATTATCTATACATATTTGATAAAACATCTAAGTTAGTAGTTTAGGTAGTGATAGAGATCATAGTAATTATCGCACTTAATTGTCAAATCATTAGGCATTTTAACAAGAGCTATAGATGGTAGAGATTAACATTGCATAAAAATACTACTAAACCGACATTTTATTTAAAATAATATAGATTATGGCATTTTATTTCCTAAAGTTATAGAACTTCTGTTATTTTAAAGTTTTAGAAATATTTTTCCAGATTCTCTATCTCTTCTGGAGAAAGCCTCCATCCTACAGCACATAAATTTTCTTTTACGTGGATAGGGTTTGACGCTCTAGGTATAGGGAAAGTGTTTTCATGCTTGCTTATTATCCAGTTTAATGCAATCTGTGCAAAAGTCTTCTCCCCGTGATTTTTCTTAATAATATCTACTGCATCAGAAGGGAATTGTCTGGCTAATCGCCCGTGTCCTAAAGGGTAATAGCAAATTACAGAAATTCTGTTTTCTTTTGCATAAGGTATTATATTACTCTCTATTCTCCTATCAACTAAGCTATATGGCATCTGAATTGATGATATTTCATATTTTTTGAGAGAATTCTGTGCATTTTTTAGTTGTTCTAAGCTAAAATTACTAACTCCTATAAATCTAATTATGCCCTCATCTACTAGTTTCTCCATGGCTCTCATAGATTCTTCTATAGGTACAGTTCTTGAAGGAAAATGTATTTGATAAAGGTCTATGTAATTTGTCTTAAGTCTCTTAAGGCTATTCTTAGCAGCTTTTATGAGAGAATTATACCTGAGATGGCCAAACTTTAGTAGCAATAAATATTTCTTCTCTATTATAATCCTTTATTGCTTCAGCTACTAAACCTTCAGTATTATAAAGTTCTGCAGTATCTATAAAATTTATACCCCATTCCAGGCCCGTTTTCAATGCTTGTATCCTTCTTTCTTTTGATGGGGTTATTCCAATCCTTGAAAGGGCTATCCATTGAAGGTCATAATAAGTACCCATACCTATTGCGGACAATTTTACTCCTGTCTTTCCAAAATCTCTAAATTCCATAAATTAACGTTATTTTTAAAATATTTACCTGAGATTATCTGAAGTTAGAATACATACCAAGAAAATGATAAAAACTATAAATTTAATACCCAGATAAAATTATATGCTTAATACGAATTATAACTTAAATATATAATTATTACTATAACTTAAATAAAAATACATCTTAACTTTTCAAGAAGTAATAGAAATGAATGCATGAAATCCAACGCGTAATATTGACGAAAGTAGAAAAACAGATTATGTCAGCGAGATTATAAATCAGAAGTCAAATAAATTTATATTTAAAATAAATAAAATTTTATAGAAATTAAAATACATAGTATATAAATTTTAAATAATCATATACTAATAAGTTAAAATATTTATTTTTAATATCTTTAGGAGAGACTAAGGTTTTAGAGACATAAAATATGTAACTATTTTCTCTGCGTATTAATCATATAGAATAACCTATAATATTAAAAGCTTAATATCTGGCTCCATATTTTACCTTCTATTTGTTTCTACTAATTTAAATTAGCTCGGTAGATAGTTTTGGAGAATACATAACACTACCACTCTATGATATCTTATGCTAAACTTTTATCTAACTTCTTTGATTAGGTAGTTCCATTCTTCTTTATTTATTTTAGAGAAATAACTAGGTGAACTTTAGCTTATAATGTCCCAGGGCAACACAGGAGTTTTTGTGAACTTCTTGCCAATAGCCTTTTCTAATGCTATAAATACCGCAGGTAAAGCTCCCGTAGTCCCAGCTTCACCTACTCCTCTACTCTTTGTAGGCAATGCAGAAGGAAATTCTAATGTGTTCAGTTCCACATGATAATCTGCCTCTACAGCAGATGGGACTCCACAGTCCGCAATAGATGAGAAAAGAGGATTACCGTATTGATCATAAGGCGTCTGCTCCCATAGAACTTGTGAAATCCCTTGAAGAATTCCACCAACTATCTGCCCTTCTACCTCATCTTTTATTAATTCCCTGCCTACATCCTCCACCGCATAATATTTTAATATTTTGACAAATCCTGTTTCTTTATCCACATCTACTACAGCAACATGTGATCCGGGAGTGAAAATATCGTCAGCCTTATAGAACACCTCAACTTCAATACCGTTAAGTTCCTTTAATGCTCTTTCAATGGGCATATTAATTTTTTGAAGTAATTGCTTACACGCCTCAATTACAGCAGATCCTCCTACTGTACCGCTCCTTGATCCAAAACTGCCTATCCCTTCTTTTACTATGTCAGTACTATTTGTTACTACATCTATCAAATCCTCATTAATCTTTAATACTTCAGATACTAGTTTAGCAAACGTATCTTCATGAGCCTGTCCGTGGGGACCGGTACCTACGAAAACCTTAACCCTTCCGTTTTCAATTCTAACTCTAGCACTTTCACCAGGCGAAAGTCTATCAATATCCATAAACGCTACTATTGAGACTCCCTTATCTTTATACTTCTCCTTATTTGCTCTGTAATATGATTCAGCAACGTTCAGAGCAGTCTTATAACCTGCTGGGTCTACCTTAAGACCTAAAGGCGTTATGTATTCTTCCATATCGCCAATTATATTCTTTCTCCTTATCTCAACAGAATCCATGTTAAGTTCTTTTGCTAATTCTTCCACTAAGGTCTCATGAATTAATGTAGCCTCAGGTCTTCCCGCACCTCTGTAAGGCCCTGTTGGAGGTAGATTTGTAAAGACTCCAAGGGCTCTAATTGATGCGAACTTCATCCTGTAAGGTCCTGTAACTAGCCTGGCTATAAAATCTGGAGTAGTAGGATTCAAAGTGTAATTATATGCACCTAAATCGACCGCAATATAGCCTTCTACGCCCAATACTTCACCCGTTTTCTTTGCGTACATTTTTACCTCAGACAGAACTCCTCTACCTATTGTCGGGTTCCTCAAGTGCTCTAACCTAGTCTCTATCCACTTGATAGGCCTATGTAATTTCATTGATGCTATTGCAGCTAATATATATTCAGCGTACAGTGGGACTTTGTTCCCGAACCCACCTCCCACTAGCGTTGAATTCACCTTGATCTTTTCTGGAGGAAGGCTTAATGACTCTCCAAGGTCGCTTTTTATTCTAAATACGGACTGGAAAGACCCGTAAACGTTAAGCGTGTCACCGTCCCAGTAAGTCAAAACTCCTTTTGGCTCCATTGGATTTGAAACTATTCTATTTTGGTAAATTTTTCTACTTACTATAACTTCAGCTTCCTTCTTTGCAGATAACTGCCCACCTTCCAAAGTTTTATCTACTGAGACGTTTTTATCTAACCCTGGGTGAATAGGATCGCCCTTCATAGCGTTTTCTATATCTAGAACTGGAGGTAACTCTTGATAGTCTAAGTTAACTTCCTCTATAATGTCTTCGCCTTTGTATCTGTCCTCTACGACTATTGCCAAAACTGGCTGTCCTACAAAATTAACTCTTCCATCTGCAAGTACGGGCATTTTGACTATTTTTCCCTTTTTCATTGTTTCTGGATCAGCCCTAACGGGCAAGTAAACCTTGACGTCGTCCCATGTAAGTGTTAGGAGAGTTTTATCGGGTTTTGAAACGCTATTTATTATTCCTCTAGCAATTGGTGATCTTACTATGAAAAGATATGCAGTATTTTTAGGGGTATAATCGTCTATGTAGGTTCCTTTTCCCATAATTTTAGGTAAGTGATCCCTTAACCTCATGAGGTAAATAACGTTTTAATAGCTTTAAGTCTTTCATCAAACATATTTAAAGGATTTTTATTCATCTAAACTATTTAAATAGAATGATAAGATCTTTTTCTCTGCACTCCTAAGATGGTATAAAAAGGTGACTTTGCTTATATTTAATAGCTTAGCTAAATCTTCGGTTCTGGACCTCTTAGGATAGTCAAGGTAACCGAAAGATAGGGCTAAGCTCAATACTCTTTTCTCCATATCGGTAAGGGAAATTCCATTCAGTGTATAATCCTCAGATTTTACATCTTCAACTTTAGCAATACCTTTTATTTCGTTCACTATCTCTCTAACAGACAATCTAGGAGCTACAAAAGTCCACTTTTCTTTCCTGTCTACTATTTCATTTTTTAAAATTAGTACTTCATAATCGTAAAGTATGCCAGCTATAGAACCTTTATAAATATTTAAGAAGTCTATTAACATCTTATTTTGGTTTGGAATTATCTTATTTATCTTGAGTATTCCTTTACACCTGTTCATCTCATTTATTACGCTTCTATTGGCTGTATCTATTGTTATTCTGCTTCTTAAATAGTCTTTATTAGGATAAACTTGAAGATTTAGAGTTCTTGCAGTAAATTGTACTTGACTTGTCCAACAATCCTCGTGTTTAACAGTTACCTTAACCTTCTTTAACATATGTTAATATATCTTTTACATCAATTAATAACTTTATATCATGTAGTATTACCAATATTTATATGATATAATTGAAATAGACAATTTAAAAATTTTTAAGTTTTATATCAAAAAATCATATATACAATCCTCAAGAGCACTTCAAGGATATATCCAGTTTACCTAATGCCTTCGGATAGTTTAACGTATTATTGAAATGCTCTCAGTGCGGTATGTTGATACTTTCTTTAAATTTAGTATTGATGATAGCGTAGTCATTAAGTTACATAATTATGATTGGAAAACGTAGGATAGCTTTGCTTTTTATCTGAGCTAATTTTACAATTTGTAGCTCGATGACTACACTATCGTATTGCTATCTATTTAATTAAATTTGAATGAAATTCATTTAATATGTTATAATAATTGGCAAAACTACTTCTAATCTAAAAATAAAACATAATATTTAGAGTAAGTTTAAATAAACGAATTAATACTCAATTACTACCTTATTTTCTATCCTTCCGATTTTCTCTGTTTCGGCTATCATTATTCCTTCACTATTTTTTGGTTTATACTCCGAGGGATCTTCAGCGTTCAAATATCCTATGGTTCCAGTCGTTATGATAGAGTATTTAGGCAATGTTAAAATGCTTGACAGCTCAACTAAGATTTCCTCTACACTAAATACTAATTCATCAGAACTACCATCTTGTATTTGTTCATTATTTATGTAACTTCTCATTCTCAACCCTTGTATATCTGGAAGCTCATCAACAGTTACTAGCCAAGGTCCCATAGGTGAGAAAGTGTCCCTATTTTTATTTCTAAAATGTACACCTCTGATTGTCATTTCCTTAATCTTTCCATCATTTGGATCTCTCCTAAATGCCCTGTACCAATCTTTCTTAAACTCAGCTGGAGCAGTCACATCGTTAAATACAGTATAACCCAAGACTGCTTCCTTTGCTTCAGTAAGCGTAGCATTCTTTAATTTCTTCTTAGTTAGAACTGCTATTTCGACCTCAGGTCTTACTCCAGATTTAGGCGAAAATATCGTATCATAAGGTCCTATCATTGTCCAAGATAGCTTTATGAAAAACTTAGGCGAACCTAGTAGTTCTCTGGCCTTCTCTTTACTATCAACTCCCACCATTTTAGGAGAGTTAGTGAGCGTGCATATTATTTCCCTTTGAGGAACTGGAGCGTGAAGAGCCAATTCAGATAATTTATATGAGTTACCTTTAGGTTCACCATTTTCTAAACTCTCTACCTCATAAACGTAATCTCCCTCAACTATTCCGAAATATTTTACTCCATCCTTTAAAAAAGACACGTATTTCATCTGACCTCGACCTCTTATAAGTTAAGGTGAAACTTCATCTAACCTCTTCCCTGCTGTAGGATGACCTAGTGGCATGGCTATTAAAGCTGCAATGATTAAGAATAAAGATATGGCTATGAACAGTGGTATTGTAGTGAGTACTGTAGACAAATATGCAACTCCAAGAACTCCTATGCCTCCTCCTAAATGGCCAAGCCCGTCAGTAAGGGCAAACCCGGAAGTCCTAGCCCTTGTAGGGAAGCTCTCTGTTACCCATGTATATGCTATGGGAACCCACGTGTTGAAGCCTATAAATAGGATTATAGCTCCTATGCCGCTTATAATAATGTTTGTAGTGGCTACCATTATTAGTCCTCCTATAAGTGTTACAGCTGCTGAGATACCCATCCAGAATTTTCTCTCTAGTCTTTCTCCTCCTATTGCAGCAATTAGAGCGGCTATTATAAATCCTGTGATCCCAAAAGCTGATATCATCCCTGCTTCTGGCGCAGGGTAACCCTTAGAGACTAAAAGAGACGTAAGGCCAGAAGCTATACTATAGACCGTAGTATAAGCTAAGAACCAAACTGGCAGTAAAATTATAAACCTCTTAAGATAGAGTCTGTTTCTGAATATCTCGGAATAAGCAACTCTTTTACTTTGTATATATGGGCTAATTACTTTGGGGAGTGGTTCTAGTTGCTTCCCTCTTCTCATAACCCTTTGTTCCATCAACTTAACTATTGCTTCAGCCTCATCTATCCTACCCTTAGATATTAGCCATCTAGGTGATTCTGGTAAGCCAAACCTCAATCCTAGACCTATAAATGAGAGTATTGCGCCAATTATGTACATTAACCTCCAGCCATTGGTTGCAAAAAATCCACTTCCTCCTAGGGCAAAAGGTAAGCCTAACGGAAACGGTGCTGCGGGAGTAGTGAATAAAAGACCTAACCAAATTGCTAAAAATCCTCCAGTAGTTGAAAAAATGAAGATTTCTGAGACATACCTAGCCCTATACTTCGTTGGTGCGACTTCGCTAACATATGTGTTCACTATAGCTAGATCTGCTCCTATTTCAATTTCAGTAATTACCCTAGCCGCTAGGAAGTTCAAATAATTAGGTGTAAACGCATTATACAAGCTCCCTAATCCGGTAATTAGCATCGTGACCATCAACATATCCCTCCTACCTATCCTATCTGATATAGGAGATAGGATGAGCGAACCTATTACGTAACCAATCAAATTCCCTAAGACTACAGGTCCAAGTAGGACTGCTGCCGCGGATACTGGTTGATGAAATAACACAAGTGTAGTTTGCACAAAACTTACGTTAATGTTAAAAATATCGAAGAAAGTGAATAGTTCACCTATCCCCAATATTCCGAGAAGAACGTAATTTAACGCCCAAGTGGGAATCCTGTCTAATCTAGCTATTATTTCCCCAGCTTTTATTTCATCTGTGGAAGCCATCAAATAGTTAATAGGAAATAGATTAAAAAACGCATTATTAAACCTATTAAATAAAATAAGATATTTTTCAAGCTTTAGGATTTGGCATTTGATCTAAAATATCCTTAACGAGTTTTACGAATTCATGCTTCCTCTCTTTGTAAACTTCGGTATACATCTGTGCCCATCTTATTGTAGGATCTCCTCTACTGAACCTATCGTATTGCTCGTATCTCATTCCAACCTCAGAGCCTATAACGTCCCACAAGAGATTGAAAAGCTTGATTCTTTCTAGGGCATCGAGTCCTTTCATAGACATATACTTAAATACAAGTTCTCTCTCTTCTGGATTCTCGAAATCCTTAATTCCAGCTGGTATTGGAATAGACGCTCCACCAGATATTGACCTAAGTATTTCGTTAGCCCTTGGAACAGTTCTCATATTAAAATGACTAGTAGCAACGGCATAGTATGGGTTTGGTCTTACTATATTTGGCAGTTCCTCAGCATTTTCTACAGATGCTATTAGAGCTGCCTCGTTTAAAGCTACATATATCAGAATTTCACCTATCTTCTCTTGAACGTTAATGAAATTTGAAGTACCAGCTGCTTCTGTGATGGCTATAGCTAATCCTGCTAAGAATTTAAGCCTTGAGTAATGCTGTATTATAAAATGCCAATTAAACCAGGTTCTTAATCCTATTATTCTCCACATGAAGTCTTCTATTAGTTCGGGTTTTCTGTAGAATATTATTCTGTCCCAGGGAACTAGAACATCCTTAAAGACGAGAATTGTATCACTCTCATCAAATCTAGCTGAGATTGGATATTCAAACTCACCCCCTTCTCTGGGTGGGAATCCTCTTCTGGCCAAGAACTTAACGCCTTTTGTGTAAGTTGGGATTGAGAAGTATAGTGCATATCTAGTATCGCTATCCCTCCTTATGTTAGGTAAATACCATAGTCTCTCTGCATAAGGTCCTGCAGTACTTATCATTGCCGCTCCTCTCACTATTACTCCTTCTGGCTTTTCCTCTACTATTCCTACTTGAATATAGGGATCCTCCCACTGTGATGGGGGTCTAGATCTATCATACATTGGAGCTACGATAGCGTGAGTGTAAAATAGATCATTTTTTGTTGCCTCTTTGTATATTTCAACTACATTCTCCTTAAATCTCGAGCCGAAATAGTTACCGAAGTCCTCTGCATGGGCAAAAAATACCATGTTCCAGAGGTTAAGATAGTCTGGACTCCTTCCAAAGAAACCTCGGTAATAGTCGTATATCTTTATTAGTCCATCCCTTATTTTTGCTAGATCCTTCTTACTCCTCGGCCTAAGGAAGGAAATGCTAGTCTCTTCACCTACGTCAGGATTATAGGCTCTTAAATCTTCATTTTCCCAGTGTAGGTCATAATATTTAGCTATAGTATTAACTGGAATTTTGAAAGCCGGATGTTCTGTGACGTCCTCTACCTTTTCTCCTTCATAAAAAACTTTGGGTGAGCGTGCCTTTATACTTTTTATATAATCTGTTCCTTTTCTAATCATGCATTCCACCTTTTTAACTGCCCGGTAAATACATCTTCAACCGGAACCCATTCATTTAACCAAGATTCGGGAATTGGCCTTCCCCAAAAGTCACTCCTATATCTAAGTTGATCGTGAGTCCATACAATAGGTTTCCATTTATCCGGGTCGAGAACCACGTAATCCTCAGAGAAAAACTCTATTCTGTTTTTATCTATGTCTCTCAAGTAAATGTAGAAACCTTCAGTAACTCCATGCCTACCTGGTCCTCTTTCTATACTGTTCCATAGTCCAGCTGAGGCAAGGATGTCAGCAGCTCTAACCACATCCCTTAACTCATGAACGTAATAAGTCTCGTGATGGAAACCTGGAGAATTTATCGTACTACTCGATATAGCTATTTCATGTGAATCTCCTCTCCTAGTTAGCCAGACTACTTGTTTTTCACCTTTGTCGTCTAGGAACCACTCTGTCTCATAATATCCTAATACTTCTTTAAAAAATTTCACTTCACTCTCCAAATCTCGAACAATCAGATTTACATGGGCAAGTCTAACTGGCGAAACTCCTCTGTGCATGAAAAATTTCATTCTGAGATCTCCTACGTATTCCATGTCATAATATAGGAAGAGAGGTATACCTTGGGGAGTCTCAAAAAGTATCCCTTCATCGACTCCCTTCTCTTTATGTATCTTCAACTTGATGTTAGAAGAAAGGAACTCTCTAGCCTTATCTAATTCCTCTGGTTTTTTAACTCTTAATCCAATATAAGATAAACCCGGCGAATCGGCCTTTTTAAGTACTAAACTATGATGTTGTCCCTCCTCTACTCCACGTAAATACAGGCAATCACCATCTTTTTCAGTCTCAACTAATCCCAATAATTCAACGTAAAACTTATACGCTTTATCTAAATCTCTAACTCTTACGACGACATGAGAAAGTCTTAAAGTATCTATCATATGTTTAGTATCTTATTAAACGAAATTTTAATTCGCAATAAAACTTGTTAAAGAAAAATCACTTATTATTGCTGTCTTTCTCCTTCTTTTCTTTATCTTTCTCAAGCTTCTCAAGGAGGTGAACCCACGCTAGAAAGCAAGGATCAACCTCAGTCATTTTCTCACCTTCTTGAGAAAGTTTTTAACTCTCTCCCATGCGTCTTCAGCAGCTCCCTTATTATATGATCTTCCTCTGTCATTAAAGAAGGCGTGATATGCATTAGGATAAATTTTGATCTCTATGTCTTTTTTTGTATTTAATTATTGTCGAAATAAGCTCTGGGAGACCAGAGACTATTGGAGGATCTTCTCCTGCATATAGGCCTAGAATAGGTCCTTTAATTTTATTCACTGTTTCTATAGGTTTAGGGTTCCTCCCATAGAATACTATTACGCCATCAAGTGGCACTTCAGTGGCTAGTTGAAAAGCCAAACCACCGCCCATACAGAAACCCATGCCAACAATCTTCTTAAATCCTTGCCTGACCAGATAGTCGTAAGACCTTATTAATCCGTTAATCATCTCACTCTCAAGTTTTTCACGATTAATAACAAGAAGTTCCAAGATCCTTTTGTCCTTTTCATCAATTTGCAGTTGTAAATATGCGTTAGGGTCGTTCCTCTTTTCTGGAGGAATAGACCAAACTTTTAGCATCACTTCTTGAATATTTTCAGGGGTTAGAAGCTCATACTTAGTGTAAAGGTGTGGAGCAAATACAGAATATCCTTCATTTGCTATTCTCCTAGAGATATCAATTATATTATCATTAAGCCCCCAGATTTCGTGGACTACTATTACACCTAGATCTTGATTGTTAGTAATAAGGAAACTTTTTAACCCTTCTACTTCTAAAAACTGTTCTTGCATAATTATCTATCAAATTTAATGTATTAAAAATTTATTTCGTAATGATTAAAAGTTTCAAGATCAAAGAAAGTCTCACTAGGCAATCTTGTTTTAAAGTTTCAATTAATCTTTAGATTCATCCAGTATAGATTTAAATACAAAAATAAAGATTATAAACATAAATGCGCAGAATTATAGTTTCTATAAAACAAGTTCCTGACGCTGATGATTTAAGAATAGACCCGATTACGAACAACCTCGTTAGGGAAGGAGTCCCTGCAGTAATAAACCCACCAGATTTACACGCGATAGAGGAGGGTGTTAGATTAAAAGAGAGGTACGGTGGCATAGTAATTGTAATTACTATGGGTCCTCCACAAGCGGAAAGCTCATTAAGAGATGCGATTGCAATGGGAGCAGATGAGGCTTATCTAATAACTGATAGAGCTATGGCAGGAGCAGATACTTGGGCTACTTCATATACTCTGTATAAGGCTATAGAGAAAATAGGAAGGGCAGACGTTTACTTGTTCGGCAGGAGGGCAGTAGATGGCGAGACAGAGCAAGTAGGCCCTCAAACAGCTAAGTGGTTGGGAATTCCTGCAGTGGGTTACGTAAGTGAAGTAAAGGATATTTCTGACGAGAGAAGTGTAGTTGTGAGGATTACCGAAGATATACAAGAGGAGATAGAAGTACCTACTCCAGCAGTCTTTACAGTTCTCGAAACTATAAACAAACCGAGACAGCCAAGTATAGAAGATTTAATCAAGGCCAAGTATGCCAAAATAACGAAATTAAGCAAGGAAGATATAGGTACAGAGCCGAACAAGATAGGTTTAGCGGGCTCACCTACTAGGGTTATTAAAGTAAGCCCTCCTCCTAAGACACGAAACGCTGAAATATATAAAGGAAAAGATGCGTCGGAGTGGGTTTACGACAAGATAGTAAAATCATTGAAAGAAGCAAGCGAGATAAAGTTAGAGTATACTAGACCTAGTCTCAAATATAAGGCTAAGGGAGAGGTATGGGTTTACATAGATCATTACGGCAATGATGTCAACAGAGTGTCTTGGGAGATAGCCTCTGAAGGGAGGAAGATTGCAGATTCTACGGGTACTAAATTAGCAGGTGTTATAGTAGGAGATGAAGTAGAGGAGATAATAACACAAGCTTTTGAATTCGGCTTTGACAAAGTTTATCATGCTAAAATTCCTAGTCTTGACTACTATATTAATGATGCATATACTAAGGCAGTTTCTACTATAGTTCAGAAATATAAGCCTGAGGTCTTCTTATTCCCAGGAACAAGAATTTCAAGGGAATTAGCTTCTACTACTGCAATTGAAGTAAACACAGGCTTAATAGCAGACTGTGTAGCTTTCGAAGTTGACGAAAAAGTAGGATTATTATCAATAAGGCCGGACTTCGGAGGAAAGGAAATGAGCACTATAATTTGTCCCAATAGCAGACCGATAATGGTTACAGTAAGAGGAGGAGTATTCTATCCTATTAAGTTGAAGGGAGGAGATGAGGTTGTAGTGGAAAAAGTTGATATTAATAGCAGCTGGTATAACGTGAAGTCTCGTACAAGACTTGGCAAACGCAATGTTCTGACCGAGGCTGAAGTAGTAATTGGCGTAGGTAGAGGAATAAAATCACCGGAAAACATAAAAATGGCTGAAGAATTAGCTGATCTCCTCCACGGAGTTGTAGGTGTTAGTAAACCTTTGGCAGACATGGGTTGGTACCCGAAAGATAGGCAAATAGGCCAGACTGGCACTACGATTAGGCCCAAACTCTATATCGCTTTGGGAATAGCCGGTGCTGTCCAACACTTAGTAGGCATTTCTGGTGCTAGGAAAGTTATAGCTATTAACATTGATCCAGAGGCACAAATATTCAAGAACTGTGATTACGGTGTTGTAGGAGATATTTTCGAAATAGTTCCAGACTTAATTAAGATTATAAAGGACAGAGGTGCTATGGAGTGAAGTTTGACGTAGTAGTTGTAGGATCTGGCCCTTCTGGAAGCGTTGCTGCAATAAATTCGGCAAAGAAAGGGTATAAGACTATACTGATTGAAAGAGGACCAGAGCCAGGTTCTAAAAATGTTTCAGGAGCTATGATAAGGGAATCCGATATTTCGCACTTCGTAGACATTAGCGGCTTACCCTTTGAAAAGATAGTTAAGAACGTTAAATTGATGTTCAGCAGTAGGACTAATTCTGTAGAGATTAAGATAAGTCCGAGAGAGAAGCTATATACTGTATCAAGATTAAAGTTTGATAAATGGTTAGCACAAAAGGCAGAACAAGCGGGCTCGTTACTTGTTACTAAGACGACTGTTACCGGAATCGAAGGAAGTAAAGTGATCACAGAGAGAGGAGGAATTGAAGCCGATTATGTAATTTTGAGCGAAGGTGCTAATGCTCTGCTCTCCATGAGCCTGGGGCTAAGAAGGGAGTTAAAACCGGAGGAGACAGTTTTAGGTGTTAAGGAAGTGTATAGCATGACAAGGGACGAGATTAACAAGAGATTTGGCCTTCATGAAGACGAGGGAGAAGCTTGGCGTGTAATTAGCGATAATCCCGTTCCTTATGCAGGATTCCTGTACACTTATAAGGATTCAGTAGCCCTGGGTGTCGGAATTCCTATAAGTAATCTAAATGCCTTAAAGCCTTATGAAGTTTTGGACTACTATAGGAACAGTCTAGCTGAGATAATTAAGGGATCCTCACTTAGGGAGTACTCTGCAAAGATAATTCCTGAGGGGGGTTTTCCAGAGTTTAGAGCATGTGAAGGTAAAGTCTTCGTAACGGGAGATGCTATAGGTTTAGTAGATCCGCTAACGTTCAACGGAATAGGTCCTGCAGTTTCCTCAGGTTACTTAGCTGTTGAGAATCTAGGTCAATGTGAAAAATACGAGAGAGCTCTACTTCAAATGGACGAAATTTCAAGAATAGTGAGATCTAGGACATTAGTTAAGGATTTGCTCAAGGAAGAGAATCTAAAGTTTTACGTTAACTTAATCGTTGATCTATTTGAAGGCTGGAGTAGCGGTGATTTATCAAGATTAAAATATTATAAATCAAATACATGGACTCTCTTAAAGCATTTAACCTTAGGGTTGGGGGTGATAGAATGAGGATCGAGGAGAAACTCTATACTTTAAGGTACAAGAGAGATGAACAACCTCATCTTTTAATTAAAGATCAAGACGCTTGCAGAGAGTGCAATGAGAAATACGGTAGTCCTTGTGTTGGCGTTTGTCCGGCAAATGTTTACTCCTTTATAAATGGTAAATTAGTTGTATCTTATGAGAACTGCGTAGAATGCGGCGCATGTAAGATAGTATGTCCATTTAATAATATTATTTGGAAGTATCCTAGATATGGACTTGGAATTGCTTTAAGATATGGTTAGCTTTTTTCGAAGTAAAATTTAATATTTTATATTTCAATATTTTTGTTATGAACGTAGGTCAATTAATAAGTGGAAAAGAGTTTGCAGTTCTTCCTCATGAGGCCAGCATAAAGGAAGTAGCTTACGCTATGGAGATAAACTCAGTAAGCTCTGTGTTATTAAAAGGAGAGGACAAAATTATAGGCATTATCACAGAGAAGGATATTGTAAGGGCTGTAAGTAAAGGGCTAGATTATACACAGCCTGCCATAAATATAGCGAGTAAGGATATTATTAAGGTGGACTACGAGAAGAGTATTTATGACGCTTACGAGATAATGATGAAAAATAATATAAGGCATTTGATAATCGAAAAAGATGGAAAATGCGTCGGTGTAGTGTCTATTAAAGAGTTGATTAAAGCCCTATCGCTTATGCTAGCAGAGACAATGACTTATTGAGCAAAAATTTTCTGTATAAGAGTTATTATCCTTAATCTTAGTTACTCTTTTTCTGGATTCAGAAAAACTATGAAGTACATATAGGGCTATAACGTACGGATAAAGTTATTCTTTTTGAACAAATTTAATTAGAGCTTTATTTTCCATATCTCCTAAAGTGACCTATGAGGGATTTTTCGTTACCTATAACTAGGGGAGGCGAATCGCAAATAGTCTTCCCCCCACCATGGTATTATGGAGTTACATATATAGCAGCACACGTTAAGTTTACAAAGAATTCTGCACTACAACTAATTCCTCAATTCCTCTCAACTGATGGGGATGGGTGGATTTACACAGCCGAGTTCATTTCAACATCTGAGAGCAACTGGAATTACATGTACCTAGATCCTGATTTAGTACAATATATGGAAGGCGCAATAGGCTTAAAGGTAAGGTATAAGGATAAGGACTACCTCTACTACGTATTCATGTGGGTAGATAAGGACTGGGCATTGGTAAGAGGTTGGTTAGACGGATTTCCTAAGAAGTTAGCTAAGATTTCTATGACTAAACTTCACCCATTATTACCAAAAGTATAATAAACTTGAACAAGGGCTAAAAGTAGGAGGTTACGTAGTAAGAGGAGGAGGGATAATGTTTAGGCTTGAGGTAGAACTGCAAGAAAAAGTAGATAGTATTCCGGTCAAGAATTTCGGTCCACTCCTTAATATAAGGAGGTTTGTAAGTAGAGGAGACGGAGAAAGCGATGTTTATGAGCTAGTCAGTAGAGTTAGAGATGATACAGTCCTGGGAGAGATCTGGAAAGGTATTGCAAAAGTAGAGCTTGGAGGCTATGTGAATGATGAGGTCAATAAGTTAGAGGTTGAAAGAGTTATGGCTGGTTATTACTTTACACAGTACTTTAAAGTTACTAGAACACAGCTCATAGAAACTATTTAGTGTTGGTTTTTTAATTGTCGTACCATTTTTATGTCCTTTATATTAGCTCAAGTTATCATCAAAAGGTAAAATCGACAGAATGCTAAAGGGCATTCAAAAAGTGGAGAAACGCATAACTTTTACAAGGACAACATATTATGACTACACAACAATTGGCTAAGATATTATCTTTTCTGAACTGAAATTCTTGCCTATTAAGATAGTTAGTAATGCAGCTATTACTAGGAGAGCTGTTCCAAAGTATACCAATATATCCTCTAATTCAGTTTCTGAAGTTATTATTGATGATAAATATATGAGGACAAATAATAGCCCTACACCGATGTACGTTCCTAATGGCGATCTAGAACTGCCAGTAACTCTCTGTAGGTAAGCAAAATACATCGAAATTGGTACAACAATCCAAGATATTCCTAGACTATTAACCAATAATATTACAAAATACAATAAATTATGTATAAAAATCCCTAAAATTCCAGATATTATTGCATCTATGGGCACTGAGATTAACAGATAAGACGATGTATAGATGTAGAAAATCTTCTCTGATGAAAACCCCTCTGCAACGAAAAACTCTAGAAGTCCGTTCTGTCTATCGTCTGTAAATAATCCCACTGCTAAAGAGGAGAACATAATGCCGAATAATGCAGGAGATGTTAGAAAACCTGAGAGTGCTATAGGAGTTATTATTTTTATTTGTGATATGTAATATATGTCTAGCAACAAAAGGCTTACTGCCAATGCTAAAAAGTAAATTGTTATTGCCCTACTTCTGGTAATCATCCTTTTTATGAAAATAGTGTAGATCATTTCAACAAATCCTCCAGAGGGTTCTTCATCTCTTTAATCTCATAAATTTGTATATTCTTACTTATCAACTCCTGCACTATTTGGTTAACCTTTGAAGGATCATCTACTGTAATAACAAAATACTCACCTTGGTATTCCCCATTTAATATCCTAGAAAGGTCCTGTGAAGCCCTTATTCCTATTTTATACTCCTTAAGCCTAATTTCGCTTATTGGCTTGAAGAACTTTAACTTCCCTTCGTCTATTACAATGACGTATTTCCCAATATCCCTAGCCTCATAAAGGTTATGGGAAGTGTAAATTACAATCTTTGATTTTGATAGCGATACGATCTCTTCCCTTATCTTTGATGCAGTAATAGGATCCAAGTTCTCTGTAGGTTCGTCGAAGAGGTAAATGTCGTAGTTCTTTAAGAAGATCTTGGCAATTGAAACCCTCTTCTTCTGCCCTTGAGATAAATCTGCAATTCTCTTATCCAGTAAGCCCTTTAAGTCAAATTTCTCAATCACATTATTTACGTCCCCACCCAGGATGCTGGAAAAGAATTCTAAAGCCTCCTTTACTCTCATCTCATTAGGTAATGCCAAGGAATGAGAGAGATAAGCAAAAGACCCTTCCTTCATGATTTTTCCTTTCATAGGTTTTAGGATACCTGCAATAGTCCTTAGAAGAGTAGTCTTACCTGCCCCGTTCCTCCCTAAAACAATGTAAACTCCGTTTTCCTTAATCTCGAATGAAACATCCTGAAGAACAACCTTTTTACCGTAGCCGGAACTAACGTCGTAAAGACCTAGCATTTATTACCACCTGTGTCTCCTTGGCATAAAGAATAAGGAAATTACGAAAATTAAAAACCTATAATATAGAGGGCAGGGTTTGCAATTACTATGCCAAATGCTATAAGTGCTACGCCAACTATTAATATAGGTATACCTATTTTTAAGTTAGGCTGAATTTTACCCAGTGCTACAAGGATAATTATAACTATGATAAATATTATGGGAAAAATTGTATAAAATAAACTAAGAAGGGACATGGCAATTAACCCTCAACGTAAGTCGTACAAATCCAGTAATTATCTTACCACGAGATTGATTATAATACGCAGTTCTAATCAACGTATGTAAGCCTATTCGTTGCAATTACTATCACCTCTACTTCTGTATTCCTTTTTAAAATTATCGTTTACGATTTTCAGTAAAAATGCTCTAAAAACTATCTGTATAAAATAAGCTTTGATATTATGTAATAATATTCATTATTTTCTCTCAAAATTTAAATAAAAATTATAATAAAGATAATTATTAATAATATATGCTAAAGCATGTATTATGAAATTTATTATAGTGATTCGTAATATATAAGTGCTAAAATTTAATAATTTTCGTGTATTTTATATATTTCCACTTTTTATTATAGTAGCTAATTTAGGGACAGCGAGTAACTAGATTTAATGCTGTCTTCTTAAATTATTAAATGTCCATAAGTGCAATTAGGAGAACGTATGCTAATAAGGGGAGGGAAAACCAATACAAATACATTCACAGACAGAATTAGATTTTAGCCTTCACCAATTAAGGTTTATTAATAGTCAGCAGTTACTCTAGGAAATTCTTTGTTAGGAGTATCTATCTTACTGTAATTTAAAACTTTAAATACAACCTATCTTTTCATATTATAAGCACGACTAACTTTGTTCTTGCAGTCAAAGATTAGATAATGTATTAATAGGATATATATTATGTAAATGTATTAAATAAAGTTAAGTATAAAATCTCTTTTAACTAATTTTATAAATATTTACTTTCTATTTTTTAATATTATTTATAACAACTAATCTTGTCTTTTTTAATTAAACTAACTAACGAAAACATTAAAAGATATGCTTAAATAAAAGACTTGAGATAATTTATTTTATGGTGTTTTCCCATGACTGATATTGAGTCTAAAATTGCTCGCATGAGGAACTTGTCTCTAATTTTGTATTCTCTGGATTCTTTTTTCGTTGTATTCCTATCTATTCTTATATTCGGAGGAATTTCATTTACCTTGGCAACATCATATACACAATTACACCATGTGGTAATACCTTATGATGGACTTAACTTTATTACAGCCTCGTTTTTAGTGTTTGCGGCGATATTTGATGTAGTCATGGTAATATCAACAGAGATAATGATTGCCAGACTCTTTAATTTCTCCTTAGGAGTTATGGCGTTAACAATTATTTCCGCAATTCTATACTTAGTGCTAAATAATTTTAGGGCAAGCAGTTCCCCTTACGCTGTTTCAATTAAACCGTTTATAGATGTCGTCTCTATCGCAGTAATAATACTTAGCATAGGAGCATTTTACACTGTTTTAACTCTCAAAAAGCTAGAAAAGAGGCTGTCTGAATGATAGTAGATATCAAGATAGAATGGCATAAGGTGAAAGAACTGAAAATTCCATACATATACTGGAGAGACGTAATTGTAGTATTAAGGACTATTGATAAGGTTATTTATGTTACAGCTTGTAAAGACGAACTATCTAAATTTAAACCTCCCCTACAAGCTAGGAACTTCGATTATTATTATCAAATAGGTAAACTCGAGAGTGATGAAGACATAAGGTATTTGGACTGTGTTGCATTAGAATTACAGAAGAAATTAAGGCCTTACATAACTAATAAAATAGAATGTAAAGAAGAGGCGATGATATCATTACAGTCGATGTAAATGCTCTAATATCTTGTCTTGGTAAAGTAATAAAATACGAGGTACGGGGAGATGAAGCAGAGTTTATAGTAATGAATAGAATAATGCTTAAGGGCAAAGTAAAAATCAGTTATGGTATTTTAGAGACCGTCGAGATTGAATTTCATGAGCCCTATGGAAAGGGTAAAATAGAGTTAATGAAAGATAGAGTAGTGGTAACTTATGGAGGAGTTCTAGGGAGTGAGATGAAAAAGATGCTAGAGAGATGCACAGAATTGGTTATATCTAATGAAGCAAAAGAGAAAAGGAGAGTAATGTAAATTCTTCCCAGAACTTTAAATTAATTTCATTATAATTTCTTGGCTTTTATTGAAAATAACTGTAACTCCTCTTCTATAGGCTAAGATTTCTTAGCTTTTCCTCTAATACTCATTACAATTTGAAGTGCGTCAATTTATCTAAAGAATACTAGAACTCAGTCAGATCCTGAAGATCAAGGGTAAACTAGGGCGTACATGGATGCCTAACTTTGTGGAACAGTAGGAATCACATGCGGTGTAGTTACATAGGGTATTTTGTTAGAAGAGAAGCTACTAAGGATATTAAACGCATTATTAAAGGAATTCGAAGCCTGGATTAGAGGAGAAAGCGAGGAGGTACCACTTATAATTGAGATTCATGAAAAAGCGATATCTAACGATACGTATCCTGAACAAGGAATAATAAATTCGGTATTGCAATATATTCTGCAATAGAAGATCTCATGAGAAATTACGATATTAGTAGAAGTTTAGCCGTATTAATATACCATTTAGTGGTTTCTCATCCCTTTGTTGATGGTAATAAGAGAACGGCGTTGGGTTTATTACTAAACATTATTTATGCACTATTCGAAGATTAGATAGAAATCCCACAAAATTTAGTAGATCAATTGATGCAACCCTTAGTAGAAATTGCAGACAACCCTCCAGAAGAAGATGAGGAAGCAATAAACAGATTGAGAAGCATTATAAAGAAAATTATTCAAAACGATTTATATTAGGGATTATTAAGTATCAAGATAATTTTTCTCATTTACGTGGTATTCTCTTACATAAAGGACTTTTCCATGTATTTTTAATACACCAGTTCTATCAAATTCTGCTAGTGCATCGAAATATTCCTTGTATAAAGAAAATATATAGTCAACTCTTTCATGCATTCTTTTTAGAATCTTTCTATCCTCATCACTTATTGTTATTGCCATTTTAGATTACTCTAATATTCAACCAATATATTTTTGATACACGTGTATAGTGCGTTCATTGTATGCGTGCTGTACGTTCTTGAAATGATATTACTCCTATATTCGTGATGCATGATATCATATAGAACATGCATGATTTCTGCATAAATTCACTCAAAAAGTTTCGTAAAAAGAGTTTTACAATTTACTGAAGAGATCGTAATAGCTGGACATAGAAAGTAAGTCAAGGAAAGGGACTATTGCATTATACTAGAATTGCTTTGATTCCCTAACTCTGAAGACTGTAGAGCTTTGCATAACTTTTAATCACTTCTCAATATCATCATGATCATGTATCAGTTTACGGGAATTTCTATTGCTTAAATATTTTCATTTTGGTGCGTGATTAAATAAATCTTATCCAATAAGGATATCTTAGACTTTACAGCGAGTTATTTAATCTTCTTCTATTGCTATTAAATTATTTTTAAGGTTATATAACCTTGCAGGGATTTTCCGATAAAAGCTACTCTATATTTTAAGCAATACTCTCTGAATCTTTTCCTCCATATTTTTGTCATTTTCTGTAAATTAGACCTCTTTTGTATAACCTAGTTAGATAAACTAAGAGTTCTTTCTTCGGGATCCCAATCTTTTCCTCCAAACTTTCAATTTTTACGTAGACTTGTGATAAGACTAGTAAAATCTTCTCTGTATTTTGGAGTTTCTGCATAATTCAATACCGTTAAATTCAGGTTAATAAACGTTAAGTAGTATTAACAGATCTGTTAATATCGATTGCACAGCTCAAAAGTTGAGTCTCTAATCTTATCCCGCCAAGATTAACAGATCTGTATATCTTATTTCCATTATCGTAAGAGCAAGATCTTTTAAGCAAAAAATTTGAGATCTAGACAGGGTTAACAACAACCCGAGGGTGTACTCATAATTTTTTTATCTCCTTCTCTAATTTATTATCAGTGTTAAATATTATGACCGGAACAGATAGAGTTTATCAGCTGATTAAGCTTCTCCTTTACGTTGCTAAAGAGGAAGGAGTTGAGGTTACTGCAACGAAGCTACAGAAGATATTCTTCTTACTTGAAAAGGAGGAAGGAGTTGATTTAGGCCTTGAATTTACGCCTTGGTTCTTCGGCCCCTACTCAAGTCTGCTTCAAGACTATATTGATAAGCTAATCGAAAAGGGAGACGTGAGCGTCGAGGAGCAAGAGGTAAAAGACGTGTTAAGCGGTCAAGTAGTCGGGTATAAGAGAGTTTACGTCCTCAGTTCAGACTTTAACACTAGTCAGGACGATAAAAGCATAGAGGAGTTCTTTAGAAAGTGGGTTAGGATGAGCAGGAGCGAGATTTTAAATTACGTTTACAGAAAGTATCCGGAATACGCTAAGTATTCCCTAATTAGGGATAAGATTTTGGGAGTCCTTAATGAGTAAAAAGAGGAAATCGGTTTTCGTAGAATTTATCAGCAACTCTCTAGAGTTTCTTGATGTAGCACTTAGCATATACGACAAGTTACAGAGCGGCAAGGAGCCGCCCTTTTCTGGCGTAAGGTCTTTAGAGTATCAAAAGATTTTTAACCTAGCAAGATCTTTCGAAACTTTGAGCAAAGCCTATCTCTCCGCATATGGTGGATTAATTGTATATCCAGCTTTTTTAATAGCTAAAGTCAGAAAAGGAAGCCAAGCAGCTTCCAGGTACGAGCAGAAGGTTATAAAATCCTTAGGAATATTAGTAAATCAGTCTTTAAACGAGGAAAAAATTAAGAAAAATCTAGGGCATGACCCCGTAGGTAAGTCCCAAATTCCATCCCTTTTGAGAGCTACAGCAAAGTTCTTAAGACAATTAAGGGAAAAGGAAATTGCACAGTTATATGAGCAAGTTGCAAATTATTTGGAACAGAGCGACAGGACTTATATACAATTGAGGGAGATAAGAACGAGAATGCTTTCTGTAATTCAGCTAAAGGAAGCTCATGAACGACTGCTCAATATCATTGAAAAGTGTTTACAATCAGGGTCTGAGGACGAGATTTGTAAAAACTTGCCCAGTGACGCCGAGAAAGTATTTGGCGTTTACAAGGAGAAGCCTTACCTAGTTGATCAGATACTAACGATGCTGGACTTAGGGATTCAAGAGATGTTTGACGCTATGGTTTATACGGCCTATCTAGCTAAGGCTGCTGCAATTGCGGATTATAGAATAGGTAGGGATGAAAAATACTTAGAGGAAGTGAGAGATCATCAGAAGGAAATTATTGAATTTATGATGAAATATGCACAAATAAACAAGGAGCTTAAGAAGAGCGACGAGTTGGACGAATTTATGAGTGAAGTTGAGGATAATGCTAGACAACACTTGACCGAGGAGAGCTGAGCTACATTGCCTATTCGTTCAGGATTAGCAGATGTTCTAATGCAAGTCCGAAATAGTTCTCTGGATTAAAAACGGTAGCACCATCTTATGACCACATATTCCTTCAATTTCATCTAGGCAAACCGGGGAAGTTTATTCAATTTTTCTCACGAATCTTTTTCCCCATTAGATCCCATTTATGTGTTTTTACTGTTTAGTTAACAGTTTTTCAAAATTCAATGAAAATAATCAGCATATCCTTTTTAATATTCTCAACAAATATATACCTATGAGAATTGAAGATAAGGACGAGAATGGGGAGGGTTACTTAGTTATTGAGAGTAAGGAAGATTTTAAGAAGTTTAAGGAGGACTTGCTTAGACTGGCAAAGGAAAAAGCTAAGGCCCGTAAGCCTTCTTATGAGACCCAACCTCCAAAATAAATACAATACAGTTTTTGGGTTCACGCTGTAAAGTATCCTTATATCACCCGTAACTTCTATTGAAAACATGGGATTTCCATACTTATCCTTTCCCAGTTTCTCTCTGGAGTATTTGAAAGGATTTTCCTGTAATAATTCTAGTTTCTCTAAAATAAGCATTATCAGCTTATCATTATACGTATCCGTAGCATACTCTAAAAACTCTCTGTAACTCTTTACCTTTCTCATCATGAACTTCAATTCCCAATCCTTACAAACCACAATAAGATAAGAAGAAAAGCGTATTTAAAAATCTTTTTAATTTCGTATATTATCACATTATAAATAATAATATAGGTAAGTCTAAGTAATACGCTGTTAACAGAAAACCAATAAAAATTGCTAAGCTCTCTTCGTCTCGCTTTCCCTCATCAGTTTAACCACTCTGTGTTCCAGGTCGAACTAGTCCACTGTAATACTATATACCTCTCCGGTCCGGAGCCCAGTCTCTACCAAGAGCAGACCTTAGCTCCCATGTGACCTATTACACAAAGACCTTCTTCTGAAGGTCTAGGTCAAGTTCTCCAGTCTGTGCTTATTCTTGCCCTTAGGTACTGTGAAGGACGAGTAGAGCGGGTGGGCAAGGGGAGGGCTCTTCTCCCTTATTACAGTCTTTATGAAGAGTTTCACGGAATTGGCAGTATGCCGGGCTATGTTTGGGCTATCAGCGAGCTTCTCTCGAATCACGTCAGGAGTCAGCTCATAGCCCAGTTCAGCTAACCCCCTTCTTCAAGCACCTTAAACGTATGTCCTTTTTAGACTTACCTTCAAGCAGTGTTTCGAACTTCTTTACATCTTCCTCGCTTACAACATACGCGTTTATAGTCGTCCTTAAGTAGTCCCCCATATACTGGTACAGTAACGTTATGGAGAAGTTTCTAAAGCACTCGCCTTTTAACGCTTTCACTATAACACTTAATGCGACCATTGGGTCTACATTTATCGTTTTCAGTCATAGAGTGCGTCTCTTAGCTCTTTAACACTGAGCGTCTCTACAGTGTTAGTTATTATTTCGTCCGGGATCCTCTTTACCTGTAACACACTTATATAAAGGTACTCCTATCTATGCCCAACTTTTGTGCAACGTAACTAAGCCCGTTTTTCTATAGTTTTCTTCAATATTCGTATTTTTGCTCACTATCAAGTTTATTTACTTCAATCCTTACCATAATCTCACATTAAATGGTGACAGCGTTGCAAAAATATCCTTCGCTGTTGCAAATCCCTTATATCTATAGAGAACGAAACTCTCTTTCAAAATGTGAAGAAATTGGTGCTCCGGCCGGGATTTGAACCCGGGTCACAGGCTCGAAAGGCTAGATAACGTTTCAGTTAAACGTCAAAAAGAAACGTTTTGTGTTGCACGTTGAAGTAAGCTTAGAACTGTCACGTGAAAGAAAAGTAGAATAAAATGATAGCAGAAATCGGTTAGCGTTTCAATGCGTTAACTCCCCAGATACATGAGTATTATGTAAATACAAATAGTTGGCCTAGTATGTATATGATAATGTAAGCTACAAATAGCAATATTTTAAGCTTAGAGTCGATATCTCTATAAATTTCAATCACGGCGAAAGCAGAGATGAGTATAGGGATTAGTGCATCAAATGTTATATATATGAATTGTAACGTAGAAGAGAAATTATAAAAAATATTTGTTATTGATAGAAAATTATTTATCATATAATTCATAAAAATATGTCTAATAATCGACATCAAATAGCCAATTATAAAATCAACAAGCATAAGAAGGATTCCTTGTATTATACTATCTTCATCACTCATTTTATCTCCAACTTATTAAGTATATCATCGGATGGGAAAAATAATTCGGTTATGAGTAGATTAGATTAAAAACTTTACTACCGAGATTTCTCTGTTAACTCCCCAGTTAACGATATAGATATTGTTACTTACTGAATAGCTCAGTTAAGACCTCTTTTAGGATTTCTATTACTAGTCTTGCATCATGCTCGGTTATATCGTTTAAAGCGTCGTCCCAGGCGTGAGCTCCGTAATTGCCGAACACTCTAATAGCATTTAGTAAATCCGACACTTTGTCACTAAGCACTCTCTGATTAGACTGTTTTCTCTTTTCTTTCTGTATAAAATCCCCTATAGTTTCCTTTTCAGTTATTAACCCTTTTCTAAGTAATGCCAGTTCTAAAGTCCTTCTTGCCATCACTACAGAAGCCCTATATGCACCAGCATTAAAGCTTCTGATTGCTTCAAAGTAATTTACAATTACTTCAGGAGGAACTGTATCTGGTAATCTCTCAGATTCTAAGTAAAATGTGTACCATCCATTAATCCATGTCTTTAGTAGATTTTTATTTACTTTAAAAAAGAGAATAGGTGTAACTTTTATGGTTTTTTGTGATGGTGTTCCTGCGTTAAATAAAGCACTAAAGGTAAGCCTTAACTTAAGTATTACATCATCAGAACTTATTCTATCAGTAGTGTAACTGTATAGTCTTAAGGCTATATAGGGTTCAACTATACAAATAAAATTAGCATACTTGGTTGAATTAGGTGCTAGAAAATAGTCATAAGTCATGATAACGTTATTATTAGACGTATATGCCTCTGTAGTCTCTAATGCCTCTATAGTCTCTAAAGTTCTACAAATATATTCGTGTCCATTATCTCCTACTATGTCAAGATATCCCTCTATCGGAAACCAAATTTCCACGTTATTCTTCCCTGAATTTCTAAAGGCTAAAGAAATATAGAAACCTCCCCTTCCGCTAGTAAGCTGCGTCGCAATTATTAATGGGCCAGTAACTATATTATTATAAATTCTGAACGGACCTATTTTAACGTTAGAATATATTTTCATATTATCTCCTCCTTATACTTTAAACAATACATCCTCTCCTTTCCAGCCCTACTTTTATGCCATTTCCTTTCTATTATTCCCCTCTTAGCTAGCCTCGTCAGATAAACCAACAGTTCCTTCTTGTCTACTCTAGTCTTCTCGTGTAAATATTCTAAACTGCAGCAGCTCCCTGGAGCCTTAGCCATGACCATAAGTATAAGCTGAGTAATGGTAAACTTTGACTTATGTTTCTCTATCTTAACTTCCATAAAATTGTAGTGAGAAATGATCCTTAATAAACCTTAACTAGGATTAACAAAGTGTTACCTCCTTAGAAGGGGGACAGAAATTAGGTTTACTAACTGGGAATATCAGGATTAACAAAGTGTTATGTTTGTCGTCATGAGCGAAAGATCAATCATCTTTTGAGCAAAAATTTGGGATCCTAACAGGGTTAACAAATCCGCATAGAGTGGCTTACTCCTCATCTCTTTTTAATCAACACTAGATTAGGATAATAGGTAAGTAAAGATAATGGTACGGGGACATTAGAGCGATTATGATTTATCGTAGTAATCTCAAACCTTACCTAATATTTCAGAATACCTCATTCTCTTCCCATCCCCTATGTATAGGCAACTGTCTTTTATTGGGCATGAGTGATAGGGCAAATCTAACATAATATTCAATCTCCCTGCGAAAATTTTAGAGTAAAAAAGTTTATCTGTATGAATTGCTTAAATATAAGGGATGGAGTTTACACTTTCAGTTACTCTTAAAGTTTCAGACCCTTACACTTTTTCTAAATCGCGAATAGTCGGAAGGAATAACAAAAATTTGGTGAGTCTTAATGGAAACTAAGACCGAAGACCTCTTCCCTGAGCATAACAAGAGACTAAGTGAGAGCATAAGGCAAAGCGTAGGGCGGGACAAGAAGATCGTGGTCATAGGCCCTCCAAGAGCTGGGAAGTCTTTCTTTATAGAGAACTACCTCAGTGCCCCTGACGACAAAGACGAGACGATAGGGATTCTCGAGGTCGATGCAAGCAAATGGAATTTGACAGGCAAATTAAAGGAGTATATTAACGATCTAGGTAATCGTATCAAGAGGTTCTTCGGCGGAGGAGTTAAAGACCTCGCGAGCTTAGGGATTGTTGACATTGGTGACGCGAGAGGAGTAGAAGTACCTGAAGAATATGTTAATCACTTAAAGGAGTTGAAGAAGGAGGGTAAGCAGATAGTATTCTACTCCATACCCCCCACCGAGGCTAAGGAGTTAGTGAGGATTTTAGACGAGGAGAAGGTGAAGTTTATATGGCTAGGTAAGGAGTACATACCCCCCGGGTTACTAAAGCTGATGAAGGATGAGAAGAAGTTAAGGGAACAGTTAAGGTTGTATAAGAGGCTGAACAAACTGTTCGGGATAAATGTCGAGGAGGGTGTCCTGCTCCTCTACTTAAGCCAAAGGCTAGTTAGGGCTTTAACGGACAAGGCACCGGACTTCGTATCCTTTATAGCCGGGAGGTTCGGTAGTCTACTCCAACCTGTCTCACTGCTTGTTGAAGTGCTTATCACAGCACTAATTTTTGACAGCCTGGGTGATAAGAGGGAGCTCTACAAATCCCTCTTTGAGACTTTAGACATCTGGACTAAGCTTGATGAGGAGTTAAAGTGCTTAACAGCGGCAAACCTGGCCTTTATAATGAGGCTGACCCCAGAAGTAGTTTACAATACAATGGAAAAGCTGAGCAATGAAGACGTTAAGAAGGAGATAGAGAAGTTGAAGGAGGCCATAAGCTTAACCAGTCTTGGCTCGGGTACAATCGTATTCCCGCAAGTTAACGGGGAAGATTTAATAGGCCTCGGTGTATATAACGGGAAGATCTATGAAGGGAAGAATGTCTATAACCTTGTCACCGTGAGGTTTGAGGACATAGCTAAGGAGATCGAGAAGAGTCTTATTAACTCTAAGGGTAAGGATCCCGAATATAGGATGTTTTTCATCGTTGGTTCTAAGGGTATAGGGAAGAGTACCCTAGTCCATTACGTCATAGCCGACTTGCTCCAGAAGAACGAGTTCACCTGGGCTGTAAGGGTATCTAGCCCTAACATAAACCCTTGGGCATTCAGAGTCAGTGATGGCGAAGTCATCCTCTTTTACGACTATTACCCTTACGAAGCCTATACCAGTGAGAGTCCTGCAAGGATAGGAGTGAATGTTAGGGACGTAGTCGACATTATCGAGAGTTTGAGAAGGATACTAGAAAATCATAAGAACGCTTACGCAATAATCGTGCTCTCTGACGATATATTAAGCTCGGGACAAGAGTCCTATTTAAAAGACCTTATAGACGGTTTACCGCAACAGCAGAAGATTCCGGTTGAGTTGCATTCTGAGGACTTCATTAGGGAGGTAGTAAAGAGTTATAGTGGTTGCAGTAATGTCGGTGAGGTAGCTAAGGCTATAGTGGACAATTATAAGGAGGGCGGTTATACTTTGTTAGCTAAGTACGCCGGCCTCTGGCTTAAGGTAAATAACTGTAATTACGGGGACGTTAAGAAAGTCCTGGAGGAGAGTAAAAACGAGCCGAAAATGTTCCTGAAGAAGTATATTAATACAGTCCTTGAACAAACTACTATGAACTGGTACGCCATACCCCTACTTATTCACGTCTTTTTAGGTGAAGTTCCTATCAGGGTCTCAGAGGAGTTACCCTTTTGGTTGAATGATGAGAAGACGGGCAGTGGTTATGCAGAGTATGCAAAAGCGGTAGCCCCGTGGATCGCAACAAGGAAGGAAGATTTGGTGGAAGAGGCTCTTGAAGAATACCTAGGAGATCTTATATTAGGAAGGAACCTTAAAGAATATCGAAAAGAGCCTGTAGATATTAATATTTTAAAATATGTCTTAACTAACGGGAAATTAAAAGAGATAATAAAAAGTGTTAACAAGAGTATAAAGGACTATTTCACAGAACTTAAAAATGCGGAGGTTAATGACCGTGACCTCGATGTGATTAAGGATATTATCGGCTATGATGAGGGGTTACGGGGTCAAGACTTTTATGCTGTGCTTGAAGGGTGGGCTTCAGGAGGTAATAAGGCTTCCGATAAGCATGAAACCGTCATTTACACCGTACTTAGTGCGGTCATTAGGGAGTTCCTCAGGGACAAACTACTAGAGGGAGGGCAGGAGATTGACAGACCTAATTTGGAATTATTACTTAGGCTGGCCGATAGGACTGCCCTCCAAGAGTCAGCTATTGACTTGTTTGATGAGGCTAACGGGGAATTAAAAGAGTACATCTTCACCGAAAGCCGTGAAGTTCCAAATAGCATCAGGTATGCCGTTCACGGATTACCGCCCTTCATAAACGGCTTATTTAATAAGAGCGGTGATAAGTACGTAAAACCTGTTAACAGTAGTTGGTGCGAATATCTTGAACGGATTGAAGTGGGTCAAGAAGGAGTGATGGGGATCCCCGATGTCGCAGCCGGCGCAGCGCTTTACCTACTCTCCATCCCGGAAGAACTTTCCGACGAATGTAAGGAGAAGATCATAGACGCTATTAGCGCCCTTCAAGAAGTAAATAAATATAGTATTTACGCCATTGGTAACGCGTTTCTACGCTTTTTAGTGAAAAATAATTCTCTAAATGATATATCAGCTTATGAACTTTCTGCTGTATTGACCAATATTCCTCTAGTGGAATGGAAACCCGATTTTCTGAGGGTACTACTTGAGGCCGGTTATAGGCTCAAAGATAAAATAAAAGACGACACGCTAAAGAAAATTTACACAATTGGGGCGATTCGCGGTTTAATAGCGTTAGGGGAATTAGGAGTACAAATCGATAAATCTATTATAAGTGAAGCAGAAAGTCTCATGAGTTTAGAAGATGAAATACTTCTTCCTTATCAGGCGGGTTTAGCTAACGGCCTGATGTCCTTTTATCTCTTCAACGACGATACTGATGCAAGAAAACTGGCGGAGAGGCTCGAAAAAGTGGGGGAATCTCTAGATAAGGTAAACTGGGATGAGGTGGCGGGTTGGTTTAATAAGAAGGGGATAGAAGTGGACAAAGACGGGTTAAAAGAAGACACAAAAGCATTCGTGTTTTATACTTTGGCACAATATTACCGCGGGCTATATGATATCGGGAATGAGAAGAAGTATATAGACGCTTATTATGACGCAATCATAAAAATGCATAGAGGGGAGGAAGAAGCAAAGAAATACTTCCCGAATGATTACTTTTTAGCATTAATAAAACGCGATACGCTTAATGCAATCCTGGGAGAAGACTTGAGTAAGGCTCTCGAAATGGTTGTTAAGGACTCTGAGGAAGCCTTTACTCATTCGCCGTCAATCGGAACAGGTACTATTCAAATAATTATAAGGGAGTACTTAATAGCCTCAGCCTATTTGGGCAGGCTGGACAAGGCGTTGGAAGTAGTTAATGACGATTACACTCTAAGATATCCTTTATTAAGTATGGGTAGTGAAGTTTTGCTCGAGCTTTATTCTCTGTTTTACTACCTCACCGGAGGGAAGTTCCGCGATAAGGTTATGGAGTATGCAAAGACGATGGCTAATAATAAAGTGCTATCTAACGATGAGCCAAAAAGAGATGATAGAATTTTAGATGATATTGATGAAAAACCTGTGTGTAGTAGGGCTATAAGTGAAATACAAAGAGGTTTAGTGAGAGACTTGGGGCTTAACGAGTCTGATGCATCAGATCTGATTTATATATTCCTCAATACTAAACCCGGGACTATTTCCCTCAATACTAAACCTGGGACTATTTCCCTTCTGTCCTTGAGTATGTTTTTCTCCGGCTTAGAAGTGGTTAAGGGGTTGGCTGAGTGTTTGGCAGAACATAGGCCTGGAGAAGAAGCTGAGCTCTTAACTAAGGTGTCTAAGGTGAGTGATGAGGAGGAGTTTAAGGACGCGTTAGTTAGATTAGCAATGTACTTGTTCCTTTAAGCACTGAATTCTGGGACTACTTTAGGGCGTTAAGGTGTTGCCGGTTTTTAACCCTTATGAGATGCCTTATGTCCGGTTAAAGACGTGTGGTAATATTAGGTAAGTTTGCCGGGTTCTTCCGTACTTGGTTAGGCATTAAGGGTCAAGGTAGTGCAGTATATGTATCAGCATTGTCTGAGCATATGATTCTTACTGTTCAATAAAATTAGGTGTGCTATTCATTATCTCATGTTTATCCTTGACCTTCAGTGCTTGACTAAGTATAACACTAATGGGATTAAGCATGATTATCAGTTGAAATTATTGACCTCGTAATTACATTTCATAGAATGTTTATATTTGTAAGATTAGAATGCTATGGTGATGAAAAAGCGTACAAGAAAAGATTGTTCGGATGAACTTTCTGGAGAAGAGAAGGGAGCTATTGATCTAATTCTTATGAGATATGGTATTAAGCCTGCCTCAGACTATTACAAATTCGGTATAAAGATAAAGAAAATTATCGATAGGTATAGGAATAATCCTAACCTGGATAAAGAGATAAGCGAAATAGCGGAAGAGTATGCAATAAAGGAAGAATTGAATAAAGATGCTCTGACAGATATTGCGATGCATTTAAAAAACAAACAATAGTACAATTTTTCTCTGTTAACTGGGAAGTTAACACAATTTTTCTCACAACAAAATTTGATGACTAGCGCATATCTACTCTGTTAGTCCAATTTTTCAAAATTCAATAAGGAAAAATCAATCAGTACATTGCTTTAATAACCTCTGTAAGAAGTTTATACATATGAAGACTGTGAAGAAAGGAGAAGACACTTTTGTTGAATTCAGCGACTTTAGTGAAGTAAGGGAAGTGTTTAAGGAGGCTATTAAAGAAATTGAAGAGGAAGAGAAGGCTAACGCCCATAAACCTTCTTATGAGATCCGATCTCCCAAATAAAAACTACACAATTTTTTGAATCCACACTGTAAAGTATTCTTATATCTCCAGTAACCTCAATGGAGAACATTGGGTTCCCGTATTTATCTATTCCAAGCTTCTCCCTAGCGTACTTAAATGGATCTTCATTTATTAACTCCAATTTTTCAAGAATAAGCCTTAGAAGTTTCGATTGAGGGAAATTTCTTTTTAACCATTCTATGAACTCTTTTCTATCCATCTCGCCCTTAACTAAAAATCTGAAAATCCACTTCTTGCAAAACACAATAAAAGAAATAGAATGTATATTTAAAAATCTTTCTCTTTTCGTATATTATCTCATCAGAAATAATAGTTCTGCTATTTCTTTCTTCTAGATCTTCTTACCTTTTTAGGTATGCTCTGTGTCTTTAGTAGTTCATACTCCTTTATCCTTGCTAAAGCCTCTTCGGGTTCAGTTACTCCTTTCAGCATCTCTGCAAGACCGTTTTCACCCAAGTAATTCAGCCACGAGACTATATGACCTTCCTTAAGGTGGTATTGAAGTGCGGCAGGATCCTCTTTAGATAGTCTTTCTACCTCTTTTTCTAGTTCTTTTACATCATGCGCGACTCCTATTACTTTATTATACGATTTGAAATAGAAGGGCTCCATATTTTTCCTCAAAATACTAATCTGGAAGTTTATTAACGGGAAATTCGGGGTTAATAAGCTTCCAGCTTAATTTAATGATGAAGGCGAAACAGCTTTCAAAAACAACAATACTACTATTAGTTGCACTATTTTCAATAGCTATGCCCATACCAATGCACTTTAGCACAATAGAACTGATAATAAATGCGCCGCACATAATAACATATGCGTCCTCGGGAGCGCCTAACATAACAGTAACGCCTAAAGCGTTTGCCGGTGCAAGCAGCTTTACAACTATATTAAGCTATGCAATGTACGGTGCATGGCTGGTAGTTTTCGGCATGATCATAGTGGCTGCAATAGAAGCTGCTAGAGGAAACCACATGGGCGATACGTTCAAGAGAATTCTAGTAGGAGTTATAATAGCCGCATTCCTGTTGACTTTCGGGTGGGGTATCGTTAGCGGGGTATTCTAAAAGTCAAAACTATTTTTTCTCTTCCTCCTTCTTTCTGGATAATAAACTTCCAACTTATATTATTGAGGAAGTATGGATATCACAGTAATAAATACGATAATCGATTATATGGACTATGCAGCGTGGTTAGTAGTAATATTAGGAGTAATAGTATCGGCTATTCTGTTTGCAACGGGAAGGCTAAGAGAAGGCTCAAAGAAGTTCACTTATATAATGGTAGCTGCTTTCGTTTTAGCATTCGGGTTCACTGTATTGGAAAATGCGTTAGGATATCCTGTACAATATAACATTCCAGGGTATCAATACATTTCTTACTTAGCTTATGCTGGAGCCGCGGTATCTGTGATCGCTACAGCTATTTATTTAGTGAAAGGCGACCTGAAAGAAGCGGGTACTTATTTCGTAGCAGCTGTACTGATCATCTGGGCAGTAAACTTTGCCCCTGCATTATTCTGTACGGCATCAACGTCTTCATCATCATTCGGCACTATCATACTTTCGGCTAACCCTACGTCTGGTAACGCTCCTTTAACGTTCACCTTACAAGGGTATGTTATACCAGCCCCAAGCCAATCGGAATCGGTATATGTGTACGCGGTGAATGAACAGACTGGGCAACAATTCGGTATGGCGGGTGGCACTGTAGGTACAAACGGTCAGTTTTGTATAAAGGAAAGTATAGGTTCGCCGGGACAGTACGAAATTGTGGCGTACATACCTAACACGAACATTCAAGGGAGTACTGCGGTCGACATCACGTCAACACCTAACTTCGGCTGGAACTTCGTGGCAGCTGGAATGTATGCTATTGAGCAATTCTTCAGCGGACTGGCATCTGGAGTCCTGAAGATATTCAACCTTCCCTTCGCCTACGCAGTCATGATGCCTACTTACCCCACTTCAAACGGCAATTGCTTCGGCATAGGTCAGACAATTTACCAAATGTACCAATACACTGAAGGTATAGCTTTCGGGGTCCTAGGTATCTTCCTAATAGGAAATATATTGTACAGACTGTGGAATGGAGTTGAGGAGGGGATAAGCAGGATAATAATAGGAGTAAGTAAAGACGTAATCACGGTTGCTTTCGTCATTGTTGCAGCTCCTTACTTGTACGATGTCTTTGCGTACATAGTAAACGAAGTAGGAGGGAATTTGATAAACTACGGTAACCCTGGAATATTGATAGGTGACGCTATAGGAGTAATAGCTTCTGGAATGGGGCTTGGGTATTTTGTACCAGAGCTTGCGGATCTGGGCAGCGATTTGGCTTTCGCGATTTTCTTAGCGTTTGCACTGTTCATTATTAGATTCTTAGCAATAGCTGCAATACTGGTAGCAACGCCTATCCTGGCTGTAATGTGGTTATTCCCTCCATTCCGCGGAGCGGTGAGGATATTCTTCGAAATGATACTGGCTTTAGGGATTTCCGGAATAGTAGCTGCAGCGCTCTTCGCTTTGTTAGGAAAGTTAGCGACGTCATCCCCGATAGCGGAATTCGGTATAGGCCTAGCCAGTCCGGTCCTATTCGGCTTCCTGCCTATGATACTTTCATTTACTGGAGTCAGCAGTATCATGACTCAGGGCGGCTTCTTACCATTCGGAAGAGGAAGAAAAATGGGAGCACAAGGTGCTCAAACCCAAGGTAGCCAAACTCAACAACCTACCCCTGCAGCTGCGGGAGGTGCAGTAGCTGGTGCCGCAGTGGCTACGGCAGGGTATACCAAATTAAGGAGTCCAGGTAGCGGAGCTCTGAGGAGTAGATCTATTATTAACCAACCTGGAACTCCCGAAGCCGTATCTGTAACATCCCCACGTGCTCCAGCAACAGGCATTGTAGGTAGGATAAGGAACAGGGAAATAGCTAGTGTGAGCACTAGTGCAGAGAACCCTATGAATGTTCCTAAGGGCTACAGTATAGTTTCGGCAAAAGAATACACCGATTATGGACCGATGCAATTGAAGCCGACAGACCATAATATAAGGATAACTGGTTCGGACATGAATAACGTTACTGCGATATCCTCATTCTCAACAGAGAGGAATAAACAAGGAGCATTAGTGTTCCCCGAGACCGCTACTAACTTGAGGAAGAAGGATGTTGAGATTAAGGAGACAAAGGCTCACGCATTGGTTCACGGAATTACAGAGAACTATAAGGCTGGAGGAATAGCTTTTGCACAGAAATTCGGGCAAAGGTTTGATAGTTGGTTAAACCAGCAGGGTATTAACATAAGACCTTTCGAATCAATAGAGAACAAAATAAGAGAAGTAAAGTTGAGGAAAGCAGGGAGAAAAATAAAGCAGACAAGATAAATCCTTTTTTCTCTTCTTAATCCTTATATATTATTTTGCATTAGAGTAAATTATGGAACAGATAATAGAATTTCCAGATGTATTAGATTTGGTAGAGCAACATAAACTTCCGAAAGAGATATATGCGTCAGACGGAACTTTGTTATTCAAACCGTATGACCCAGTAATTGAGAGTCCTTTGGTAGCAAATAGAAAGAAATGGAGGTTATTTGCCAACTACACCGTTGATCCGAATGATGATGAGGTAGTTCAGATAAATACCACAGGGCAATTAATTAGAATAAAACATGATGCGGATGTAGATGAGATGATGGGTTATATAAGGAAAGTGCACCCTGGGGCTACTGTGGAAGAGGCAATATCATTTGTCCTCCAAAGAGTTGTAGAGGATACAGGTGAGTTTAAAGACGATGACGAATTCGGAGCATACACTCTTACGCTCTACCTCGCATTAGCGTATCTGATCCATTACGGAGTATTAGTTTTAGTTAAGTGAGATTTTTTTGTATTAACTCCCCAGTTTACTGAGGAAAAATTCTAAGAAGAAGAGCATATTTCCTTAATTAATTTAAGTACCTCCTTGGTAAAATCATCGAAATTCATGATCTTATCATCAGCTATCTTTTCAATTAATCCTAAAGCTTCCTCTCTTATTTTTCCGTCCTTAGATTTTTTATACAAATCAGAAAGTGTTCTCAGCCTTTCAATATATTCCTTTCTCCTTCTCTTCCTTTCCTCTTCTTCTATTCTTAGTTTCTCAAGAAGCCATGAGAATAAATCACCCTTCATTTTACTCACTCCTTTAGAAGTTCTTCTAACTCTTCTATCTTTTTCAATAAGAGGGACTCAAGTTTAATTACTTCAGCTTTTACTTCTCTATCCGAATCGTTATCCAAAATTCTGAGGAACTGCAAAGCTTCCTTATACCTCTCTATCCTGCTCTCTGTTATGAATCTATCAATTTTATAAATCAAATTCTCCAGTTCTTTCATATCTTTCAATTTTAAACACCATGATAGAACGTATTACGTCTGACCTACTGACATTATTCCTTTTTGCAATTTCATCCAGCTCATTCATTACCTCATCTACTAATCTAATACCGAATATCCTCCTATCTTTCAATTCCATTTTGGTGTAGGTTTTTACGATTATATCCTGTTCTGCAGGAGATAAAGCTAAGAACGATGTTATCCAAGCCCTAAGCAGGTCGCTTTTAATGTAATGTTCTTTCTTACATATTTCCTCATACTTCTTCATCAATTCTGAAGGAACTTTGAAAGTAGTCGTAAAGACGTAGTTTATATCTAGTTCAAATTCCGTAGCTGAAAGTTTTCTAATACTCTTGAATGATATAGCCATATTACCTCACCTGGGATATTAAGTAGTATATTAGGGATTCCTTGGCTTTCGTTAGGTATTCGTATGCCTCGTCGTCGTAGCTCATTACTATACTCATCGCCTCGTTAATGTGATAAATAGCCTTAATGATTTCCAGTAGTTCATTACCATTAACTTGCTTCTGTGCCTGCATTGTCATCCCCAACTTGCAATATCTTCTTCTGTCTGCATTAGTTCGTTTCTTGCCTTCTCTACTTCCTCCTTAATCTTCTCATCAGCGTTGATCAACTGCTTTAGAGTTTCAATGTGCCAGCAGTGTCCTCTAAATGTATATCCCTCACAATCGCAAGAAGCTTTAACAGTCCTCAGAGTTAGAGGATCTAAAACAATCCTAGTGTAGTGGATTACGTCTCTTCTAGACCTGGACTGAATATCTGCACTTACGATTATTCCCTCACCTAGAGTGTAAAAAACGTTTAACCTTTTGATCGGATTTTTTGGGATTTGTGTGGAAATCATTTTGTATTCCGCAATACGGAATACGAAAAACTAATTTAAAAATCTTTCGCTTTACGGAAAGCGGAATAAAGTAGATATGGTATACTGAAGAGAAAGTATTTAAAGGAAACTTTGAAGAATATAAACTAGTGAGATAAATGGCTAAATTCGAAGAAGGTGAAATGATAATAGAGACTAAGGAGGAGACTGAGAGAATAATTGAGGCTATAAAGAAGGAGAAGGTTGATGAAGAATTGATCAGAAAAGCGTTATTATTAAGCAAAAAAAGTCCTATACCTGACCTCTAACACGTTTTTATATAATGAGTAAAAGTAATTCGCACCTCCATCTTTGCTATTGTAAATTAACTGAAAATCTAGTTTTTCGTAAAATTTCTTAGAAGTTTTTGTGTAAACTAAAATTCCTATGCAACTATTACTAATACAGTAACTTAATGAATAGGGAATTATGAAGTTCTTAACGAAAGCTCTCCCTATTCCTTTACCTTGATATTTTTTATCTATCCCTAATTGCCCTAAAAGAATCACGGGAAGCTTTGAGAAATTTACCTCAAAACTATGAGTTAAACTTTTCTTATTAAACTCCTCCTTTATTGTATTCCTTATCTCGTCTGCATTATTCTTAAAGTCAAAAGAATAACTAGAAAACGTAACGAAACCTGCTAAATCATTACCGCAAATTAGTAGAAAAGTGTGGTTTATTCCTGTTAAATAATGCCCTGTAGCAAGTCTCTTTATAAAGTCGTTTTGCTCTGCCTCTCCACAATCAAATGTACTGAGCTTATTTAGGAAAGATGAATGAATTGTGTAAATATAACAATCACCTAAAGGAGTTGAAATAGTATCGTAAGGCTGAATATTTGTAGGCAACCCTATATCAGTATACGATAGCTAGTTTGACAAATAAAAGCTCTCATCTTTTTCATCTATCTTTCTCTCATTAATTCATATTAACTCTTCTCCTGTTCTACTACTGTTAAAATATCATATTGACCCCTTTTATACCCCTTCTTTTTCATAATCTCCTCAACTTCCTCCCACGAATTACCCTCAGCTACGATATTCCTATTCTCGTCTATTGCCAGATACTTCCTTACGATGTTGATATTTTCTGGCATATTAATTAACTTGTCTATTTCCCTCAACCTTTCCCTTATAATTTTACCTTTATCTGTTAATCGTACAAGCCTTCTTCTAGGAAAGGTTTCTTCTCTTTTCTCTTCAAGAATTCCCATTTTTATTAATTCATCTACTGCCCTTAGGACTGCTGTAGAATTAGCACCACTTGCATCTATTACTTTCGAAACAGACATATACTCATCCTCCATTACCAGAATTACTCTTTGTTGAATTTCCGTTAAGACATTACGCTTTTCCTTATCCGTCATATGTAATAATTAAATATTCTATGAATAAGGTTACTTATCTTATTACGCATTCCGTAAAGCAAAAGATTTTTAAATAGGTTTACGCATAGCGGAATATAGAGAACTATGCCTCAGAACATATATCCGATCTACTATATTCAAACACTAAAGGAGTTAGAGAAGAAGGAAAGCACAAAAAGGGAATTAAGAGAAAAACTGAATCTGACAAACAGTAGACTATACAGGGCAATTTACAAATTACAAATAGACGGATTGATAACTAAAGAAGTAAGAAACGAAGAAGAGTTCTGGAAACTTACTGAAAAGGGAAGGGAATATTTGAAGCAGTTGAAGGAGCTGGTGACGGCATAATGAGTTCTACATTATCCTATACTGAAGAAATAGTTCCTATTGAGAGATTGAAAGAAGATGAGGAATTCAGGTCACTAGTGCCCCCTAATAACATGAAGGAACAGCTAGCCTCCAGTATTGCAAAGAACGGCCAAACATTGCCGATAGATGTAGATTCAGACTATGTTATTCTCGATGGATATACCAGGATATCAATAATGAAGAATCTGAACTTTAAGGAAGTTAAAGTAAGAAAATGGAATTTCAAGAGTTCAGAGGACAGAGTTACAGCATATAAACTTATTTCAATGCTGAACTTACAGAGAAGACATCTAGAGAAAAATGAAGTTTTAAAACTTCTTAGAGAGATTGCTGAGAGGATATTAAGAGAACAAAAGAAAAAAGAATCCAACATAAACCTAGAACAAAATAAAGGTACTGAAAAAAATTCAGTGCAAAGCCAAAAATTGTCGCCAAGTGGCGACAATTTAGAGCAGAATAGTGAAATTAACATTAAGCCTAGAGAATTGGAAACAGCAATGAAGCAAATTAAGGATGAAGGAGAGTCTAAAGTAGTCACGGATTCTGATATTCAGAAGTACTCTATCATAAGCACAATACCGTACTTAAGGCAACTAGTTGATGATGGGAAAATTTCACTTAGAACTGCATATGAATTATATACTAAAGCTAAGGATAAGCTTCAAAAGATTGCTAATCTTCCTTCAACAGAAAGGAATCAGCTCCTTACTACAAAAGAAGGAAGAAAGATCATCTTAGAGAGAGACGATCTACTACAGCAAATTTTAGACCATAAGATGGCTGTTTCTCAAGCAATTAACAAACTAAAGGTGGATGAGAAGTTAGCTAAGTCTAAGAGAAAGCCCAGGGCAAAAGATGAGTATGCCGAAACTGATGAGGAAGAGTTCAATGAGACTGAAGAAGGACAGAGAGAGTTAGATGAAAGTAATGACGAAGAATATCCTTTCGTAGAGGATTGGAAAAAAGCAAGTGAGGAGGAAGAGGCTAAACAGCGGTTAACCCCCCAGTTTACCGCAAATATTTCTGGAAATCAGAACGAATATTTGCAGGAGCTTGATAGGTTAGGCAGTTCTCTTAGAATCCCTAAGGAAATTGTTAGCCAGTTTAACGAGAAGGGCTTCTTCGAGATCCTGGACAGATCCGTAATAGCGAAAATAGAAGACAGAATTTACGTAATTAATGAAGACGCATTAAGGGATTTAGAACAAGGAAGATCGGAAAGATGGAAAGAACTTACGGAATTATTATCTAAGGCAAACCTAATAGTCCCGGATGAAGGTGGGATTTACACCGTAATGTGGAGGCTAATGTGCAAATGTCAATAACGCTCAGGGAGTGGCAGAGGAGCTATTTGAACGTTGCGGTTGATCAACTCAGAAAAGAGGGGACTTTACTACTTCAGGCTCCGCCAGGCTCTGGGAAAACGCTTTTCGCATTGAAAACTTCCCTCAATGTAGGGGGTACAATAATCTATCTAACTAGGACACATAACGAATTCACTTCAGTAAAGAGGGAGGCTGATAGGTTAGGGTTAAACGTAGCTTTCGTTTTCGGTAAAGCTTCGGTATGTCCTTTTGCCCAGGGTAATGAGGACCCCGAAGAGATAGACTGCAAGAGCTGTAAGTTGAACGGAAAGATCAAGGACATGAGTAACCTTTCGCCTTCTCAGATTATAGCAGAGGCTAAAAAGGCAAGTGATTATTGTCCCTACCAATCATTAAAGGCTAAGATAGGCAATGCGGATATAATAACATCATCCTACCTCTACTTCTTCCTATCGAAATTGAGGAGATCAATACTGAAGGAAATCGGGGATAAGGAAATAACGGTGGTAGTAGATGAAGCACATAACTTGTTATTTTCCGACGAGTGGTTTAAGAGGAGGATAGGGAAGAGGACTGTTAAGAATGCTCTGGAGGAGCTGAAAGTTGTAAGGAGGGAAAGTAGGATAAGTGTGGATAAGGCTAAGGAGTACCTAACAATACTTTACGACTTTATTAACAAACTCGATGAGGGGTCTGGCTGTAAACAGTTACCGCTGTTTCCTCAGCCCGATAAGGAAGCGTTAAGCCAGATAGTCAGTGCAATGAAGACTTACGTTAATCTGATTAAAGGACCTATTAAGAGGAGCAGTTTAAGGAGTATAGTGAACTTCTTCAGCGAAAGCGGTGATGTATACAACTGTAACGGGAGCCTTGTCATAATTCCGAATAAATCGTGGGATAAGATAAGTTCGGCTTTGAGGAGTGCTAAATATGTTATATTAATGAGCGGGACTTTGCCGGATTTGGGGATAAGCGGGTACAAGGTCGATGTTAATATTAAGGTAGGTAAAGCTGAGTGGTATTATTGTAGGAACATAACTTCTAAAGCAAAAGTAAGGAATAGTGAAGCTCCTAAATACGCTGAAGTGTTAGAAAGGATCTATAAGTTAAGTGAGTCTAACGTTTTGACATTCTTCCCTAACTACGAGTTTAAGAACCTCGTTAAGGAAAATATTAGGAATATCCCGGTTCTTGAGGAGGATAAAAAAGGGATTACTCATGAGGAAATGTTAGAGTTAATGAGTAGCGGTAAATATCTGGTCCTTTTAGTGATGAGGGCTAAGGAAAGTGAAGGCGTCGAGTTCAGAATAGGGAATAAGAACCTATTTGACAGTGTAGTTTTAGCTGGATTGCCTTACCCAGATATCACGGATTCCATAGTAGTTAATAGGATAAAGAGGATAGCGGAACAGACTAAGAGGAGTGAGGAGGAAATTGCCCATCAACTAACTGCAATAGTGATTAAGCAGACTATCGGTAGGGCTTTTCGTGACCCGAACGATTATGTTAAGATTTACCTTTGTGACAGTCGTTATAAGGAGTACTTTTCAGACTTGGGTGTTTCTGAAAAAGAGATTAAGCTTTTTGGATAATTATATCCCTTATAAAAAGGTAAAACAAATCATTTTCCTTATTATAATATTCATCACTATCCCTTATCCACGTTGGAGGATGAGTGTCCAGCCAGCCTATTATCCTCCTTAACCTATTAGGCCTATTAGAAGAGAAGGGAAACATCGACTTCCCTTTATATGCTCTTAGGTCTGCGTCTCTCTCATAATGTTGAGAGAGTGCAATAGTATAGAGTACGGATAATACTACTGGTATAGGGTTCATGGTTGTGAACGATATTGAGATACCCAATGAGGAAATTAAAATAATGAGGTAAGGGAAATTAATTTGCTCTAAGTGGACTTTTTCGTGAGCAATAATCCTTTCATCGTATTCTTTATAAACAAAGATATTTTTGCCGAAAAATACGCTCTTCCTTGCCCTGGCATTAACGTATTTAGATTTGATAAACCAATACTTTACTCCGTCTTCTTCCTTAAGGAAAACGGATTTCTTTATGGTCAAAAAGTTCTGCAGTTCCAGTACTGCAAAAAGTAAGACGAACGTTATAAGGAACGTTATAATTAGCCCTAGCATATATGGATATTATCAATACTGTAAAATTAGTTTAACTTACAAAACTCCCCAGTTAACTGAGAAGAAATTCAAACAAAAAGCTTAATCTACCAAGTTTTTAATTGTGAGGATTTGTAATCTTTTTCCTTTCTTCATCAGTTCTAGACATAATATATAAATTATTATCAATTTCGTAAAGATGGGTCTCATCTAATTCTAGCCCTAATTCTACTTCTAAGTCGTCTCTTGAAAAGATATAATACTCGTTGTAAGTCGGACTCTCAGAGACCTGAGGACTTTCTACTTTTACGAGGTAAAGATTATATCTCCTCAATATAAGGTACGGGTTTAATGCAAGTATCGAAACATCGTTATATGATAATACTATGAAGAGAAATAACATAACCCAGCCTATAACTAAAGTCACAGTATCGTTATAGGAGGCTAGTACAAAAGGGATGACGTTACTAGCTTGGAAAGAGATGATCTGATAATGGACTTTCTTAGCTTCTACTATTTTTCCAGATATCAAACTAGGAGTAGTATTTTTAGGAAAAACCTTAGACACAAAAACAACTACGAATATAAAAAGAATAAGATATATCAATAACGCAGTTATCAACGACAAGACGAAGGATAAATGACTGACGGTAACGTAGGTCAGATAAAACAGAGCGACACTATATTCATTTAATATAAGCAATAATTCCCCTATTTTACCTAACATATTTATAATAGACTTTCTTAAAATAAAAAGATTGGAGGGAAAATTATGGAGGAGGAGTCTACTAAAAACTATGTATGTCAAAGATTAAATAATTTTCGTGGAGATTTAGTGAAGGTATATATAGTACAAAAAGGTAATAAAGAGGCTAAGTATACAAATAAAGTATACCGAACTAGTCTTAAGGAGGAGAAAGTAAATCAAAGTCTACTTAAAATATTTAGAACCAATATCGATTGTCTTTGTAATAATAACTCAAATGATAATGGAGAGGAAGATACGGAATGCCCTTCCGGTGAACTTGGAATCTTACTCAAAAACAAAAACGATAATATTTATACAGACAACATTGTCACCAATACAAATATCGGAAAACTAAATAGGGAATTAAAACATAAATTAGTTTTGCTTTTGCATACAAGGTGGGTGGACACAAACAAAGATAACATAGAATGTTCGTATCACTTATTTATTGGCATTAACATAAAAAAGGCAAGTATAATAAGAAAAGGGTTTTTAGCTCCAATAACAGGTAACTTCGATAAGATAGAAGAAATAATACAGATAAATAGAGCAATTATAATCCCAGAGATAGGAGACTTTCTCATACTTTATGAGATATGCGGAAAAGAAGTGAAAAAATTCTATATTACTAAAATTAAAGAAGAATCAAAAAACAGACTTGAACAAAAAATGGAGTATGATCTAAATTTAATTCCAGAAAACATAGCAAAGGCCAAGCAAATAATAGATAGCATAAAGGACGATGAATGGAGTAAAAGTGTATTCAGCAATCTTTCAGATGAAAAAGGTAACTCCATATCCATAAACAAAGATGAGGCTAAACAAATGGCTGAAAACTCTCATATTAGAACCCACATTCTTGATCCAGACACAATAATATGGTTAAGATACAGTAAAACTCCCGATATTCTGGTTAATAGACTCAGAGAAGAGAACAGATTATCAGATGTCTTAGAAGTTAAAAACGGAAAACTTGTATTAAAACGGACTAATAAAGTAGAAATAGTTCAAGAGTTACTGAGAATATTAAGGCAAAATTACGGACTTCCCATATTCCCTTCGGCGAGAGGTGTAATAGGAAGTAGAAAGGGCGGCTTTGCAGATCTAGTGAGAGAAATAATAGTCGAGAATAACGGTGAAATAGGTAGAGGTGAACTCAAAAATAAGTTATATGACAAATTAGAGCCCTTTATGAAGAGAGTATTAGATCCAGACGGTAGATCACAGAGGCTAGGAAAGGATGTATATGAGTTAATTGAAATAATTCTAGGTGTTCTGAAGAATAGTAAAATTATTTATGAGGATAACGATAAGATTAGACTACAGACTCAGATTATTTGATATATACCATAATACTCTAATGTTAGCAGGTATTTTTTGTATAAACTCTCCAGTTTACTGTAAAAAAAATCCAAACTCTTTTCCAGATAATAAACTTCCAACTTATATTATTGAGGAAGTATGGACGGAAGGGAAGTAGTATGGATGGCACTAGCTATCCTGGCCTTATTAGCATTAGCTGAAATAGCGTACAATTTAATAATTTACGTTCCTCATACCGTCTACCCCACACCGGGCTCTATGCCCAAATCCGCAACATCGAATAAGAATACTACAATAGTCTTTAATCCCATACCCTACTATGCCTCACTACCTACTATAATAAATGACAGCGCTCTGATATCACTCAACATTTCCAAGATCTTCATAAGCAACGATACTGGAGCTCCAATACTGCAAAACATCGTAGAAATCCTATCAATGAATGCCTCGGAAGTAACGCCTACTACTTACTTTGCTGTGGCGGACTTAGGGGGTTTCTATGTAAACTACAAGCTCGCTAAGACTGTGAACTACACCATCGAACCTTTCCCGCTTAATACGTGCGGGACGGAACCGAACATGACTCAAACCACGTTGATATTGCAATACTATAATTTCAGTCCTTACGTAGCGAGCTACCCGCCATCTGATAAGGTTTGCATAGGTTCGGTCTCATGTAAGATAATAAATACGTGTTCCGTTGAGACGAAAGTTAGCGTTAGTTATAACTACTGTTTATACTTGGCTAAGAACGTTACATGCAAACAGGGATGTAACGTATATGAGGACTTATATTATTGCATGAAAGTAAAAGGGTCCGCGACTTTCTACATAAACTGCAGAGAAGTCTGTAGCGAAAGTTTTTGTACGGTATTTCAATGTCATGGAGGAAGTTATTCTAAGACATTATGTTCCCAAGTGACAGTACCTCCTGGAGTTTCAAAGACCGTATGCAGTTATTTCAATGTTTATAGTACCTTTGGTTATTGCTGTCATACGTGCAAAAACGGTAGCATAACATACCATATATATAAATACTACCCTAAAACACCCTGCCTCTATAAAGAATGCCATACTTATAATTGGTATGAGTATAACATTAGCGTCCCCGTTTCGATCACTGTATTTAATGGTACTAGCCCGACTACTGAGATAGGGAGCAACACATATGACACTAGGAATATTAACATCAATTTTAGCTACACCGTATGGAGTTCTGATCCTCAGAGTTTTGTTTCTAACGAAATAACAACATATGATATAATCCATTACGGTAATTTCACTATAAAGAGGACATGGAACGCTGGAAGCATAGAAATAATCCCACAATTGAACACACAAAGTAGTGGGAATACGATAAACTGCTACTTATCATTCAGCATAAACTCATCCTCTAATGAACAGCCTTCGTGGGTATTCAATAATACGTTTAACCTTGTGTATGAGCACAATTACGCAAATGATTACGGTCAACTAGCCTACTATTATGCTCTCTATAAGTTCCTGTATAATCTGGTAGAGCAAAACACCACATCGCAATACTATAATTACATCAATTGGGAAATGGATGTATTCGCTAACGAGATAGCACTGCAGATGAAAATGACTAATAACAATTACCAAGGTTCTACAATCCCCTACCTTTGTGCCTTGTTCAACAGAAGCGGTAACCAAACATTGATAGCAATGCAGCCCGTGCTGATAATGAGTTGGGGAGCATTCTACCACGTCTTTAACGGTACATACAACGTTAAGGGTATTAGTGGTTGGACTTATTCAATAATAATTGTTAAGATCCCCGAGTATATCCTTAACACTACTCCCTATATTATATTGGAAAACAGTAGCAATAGTAATGTCACCGCGTATCTGACAGATCCTACTAATGTTGAACAATCTTTCGTGGTCTTTTGGTGGTATAGTAAAAATGAGACTATGTATACTAACTTACCAGAAGATGGACAAGCCATTACGTTCTACACCTGGTATCCCTATAACTACGATAACGTTCCCATCTACTTCAAAACCATGAACCAAACTTTCACGGTAGAATTCTATAATAGTACAGTGTATAATTACACAAAGCAGCCGTAAACTCCCCAGTTTATGGGGAAAAGAAGGAAAAATCAGCTTTTTTCCTCTATCCTCTTTATCTTAACGTTTTTATAGTGTCTCTTAATTATGGCAGCAAACCTCGGGTTTTCAGTAATCAAAGTGAACCTTACCTCCTTAGCCGAAGTTGAAAGCTTAAGTAGTTTCTCTATTTCTTTTGGGTCACTGCATTCTATGACGTACATAATCTTATCTTATCTTTTTCAGGTTAATAAACTTCCAGTATTACTTGAAAATGAGTAATACTCAATTTAATGTAAAGCAAATAATTATAAATTAAAATAAATTAACGATGGCTGAGGCAGAAGACATAAATGTAGGTTATTGGTACTCAAAACAGCATGGGGTATTATTAGATAACACTTATAGAGCAAAGCTCCAGGTAGCTAAGGACCTTAATGTGCCTTATTATTCAGTACAGATGGCTGCTAAGTTACTTAGGAGTGTGGGACTTAGAGTAAACTACCCTAGCCTATTAGCAGCAGTGTACTTCCTTAATAAAAATCAATTAAGTTATAATTATGTAATGAAAATCCTTAGGACAAGAAGGATAAAAGGAAAAAACTGTTTAAGTTAACTTTAGCTATGCTTAAGCAAACGCGGAATAGTGTACAGCAGTTCAGCTATGAAGACTCCAGCCGACACTGAGAACATTAATATATTAGCGATTACTGTTATAAGAGAAGGACTAGCGAAAGTATGTATTAATATTCTGAAGAGTAATAATGAAAAAGCTCCGGACACTGCAGTAAGGATATAATCTAACAATAGGCTGTTTTTGTGTTTTATGATTGTATTTTTAGCAACTGGTGGATTATTTACAACAGTATCTGCCCTCATTACTGCTTGGACGTTATTTTGCTTTTCTACATGGTTATCAACAGTTTTTTCAGTAGGTTTATCTGCAATTTTAGTAATCCTAGCCGTATTTTTTACGGTCTCTATTTTCGCTTTAGGCTTTACCTTCTTTTGTTTCTTCTTTTCCGCTTCTTTCACTTTGTCGGGATCTGGAGTAAAGAACCCTCCTAATAAGTATGAGAACGCCCCGATGAAGACCGATTCAAGACGTATGCTTTTTGCTGGGTAGAACGCTAGAGCTAACGCTATCCCTATTATTACCACTCCTAACAGTATGTCAGGAATTTTGTAACTGTCTATGAGCTTATATGATAGCAGACCTCCAACCAGGACGTAGATCATTTTCCTGAAAGATAGTTCAAAAGCCCCTGAAGATAGCTTCTCGTCCAGAAAACTAGTGTCTTCTAAGATCAAAACTTCTTTAACCCTGACCATCCGAACCACCTAATTTTTCTAATAATATCTCTCTAACAATCTGAGACACAGAAGCACCTTTCTTCTGTGCCAATCTCAACAACATATTATAATGCTCTTCATCAAGATACGTAATTATAGCCTTCTTCATCATTCGCCTCCCCAGTGTCCCGTCGTCTTGAACATCTCAAATTCCTCAGATGTAGGCTGAACTTGGATCCTTAGGACGTATTTTCCTGATCGTATTATACCCCTTCCTTTCTCTGCCGTAACCAACTCTTCAGCCTCCTCATTCCTTAGGTTGTATATTTCCTTGAGCGTAGGGATCGCAGACTCGTTTTGCCCTAAAAGGACCGAAGTAGCTGCCTGTTCTAATATCGTCTTCCCCGCCTCATTTTTGGCTACGTCCTCAGGACGTTGCGTAACAAACATTAATCCTTTGCTATATTTTCTCGCCCTCCTGGCAAGGTTCTCTAGAATTCCCATAGTTGCAGGATAGTTAACGAACAACCAGGCTTCATCTATGAAGAAGAAACCTTTGTTCTTGTTACTAAACAGCACTTTAGTAAACAGGACTGAAAGTAATGACATTACTAAAGCCTTAAGCCTCCTGTTGTTGCCTAGTTTGTTAAGCCCCACTATGACGTTCCTCGTAAAATCTATCGTGCCCCCGTTAAACACGAAGGTGTCCGGAGGAGCGTCCATTACAGCTAAGTAGTTGTATATCTCTGGGTCTTTCTGCTGTAATATAGCTAGAAATTCTTTGGTATCAGTGGTACTTATTTCGAATAAGTCTTTCCTCAGTTTATTCCTAAGTACTATATCGTTCTCAGGCAAGTAGAAGTCTGCGAGTAGGTCTGCTACTTCCTCCAACTGTAATAGCCCCTCCGTCATAAACCTGATAGGGTCAAGCCCCAACTTCTGTCCTGGTTGCACTATGAGGGGCTCGGCGCCGAATAACTTCGAGTGGATAACGTACTCGTTTTCGGGGTCTATCCCTGCTATATATAGGCCTTCATACTTCTCTTTGAGACGTTTAAGCATAACTTTAGTAGTCATACTTTTTCCGCTCCCAGTGGCTCCTAAAATTACAATATTATGATTCTGTCGTCTGTACGGGTTGAATATTATAGGTGACCCAGAATCTGATACCCCAAGGAAGATCCCTCCCTCGTCGACTAGGTTCTCATTGATGAACGGATAAAATGTTGCTGCAGTTATCGTATCTACATACTTAGGTATTATCTTATTAGCGAAAGGGATAGGCGAATTCACCTCAACACTATATTCATATAACGTCTTCTGGAAGAATACTGGTATGTCAATATCTAACAGCCTTGATTTAGCTACTAATTTCAATTGATTGTACTTTTCTTTAAGTTCGGCCTCATCCTTTCCGTAATAGACAAACCAGACATAATATTCTAGGAGCTTTGCGTTTCCTCCTATTACCGCTTGAAGCTGTTTTACTTTTTCTAATTTTTGTAATGTATAGCTTGAGGAATCTGTGGAAGCTATGGATTCGAGTCTACGCCTAACAGTGTCTACCATCGATGCCGATTTTATAGGATCTAAGCTTCTGAACTTAAGCACTATCTCGTCAGCGAGGTCGAAATACTCATAAAGGAACCCCTCAGGTAAGAGCAAAGGATAACGATATACTACAGCACTTTGTGCCAAAAGCCCGTTCTCTAGTTTTACGTACCTGGGATACTCCTTAACTACTTTGGGTCTAGAAGGAGCATCTATCTGCCTTGCGTTGAAGAACTCATCGCTCAGCTGAACGTCACTCTTCACTATAAATTTATAGAAAGTTATTTCAAATACTTCATTTTCATATTTGTAAGTATCGGTTGATTTTTTGATAATTATAGTCCCATCATTGATGACATTCAGCATCTCAGTAAAAGTTCCCTCAATCCTATCCCTCTCTGCATCGCTTAATAGTTCGAAAGGTGTAGGGTCTACCTCATACCAATAGGAAGGCTTCTGCGGTTTTTGCTTAACCTGCTTCTGTTTAGGCTTTTCCTCCTTCTTACCTAACGAAAACACTATATCACCATAAGAATATATTGTAAGTTTATTAACCGAGTAGACGCCCTTTGGAAGTTAATAAATTTCCAGCTTAGTATTTTGGTGATAGGAAATTCTAAGCGTAAGCACTCAGACCATATTAAACTACCTTTATGATGCGTATAACTACCTGGTTCAGGTCATAGCACATATACTGCAAATAACTATATTCCAAGCAGATCCAGGGTTAGCTACACAGTACGCTACGCTGATATCTTACTTAATCCCACTTACTGCAGTGTACATTATCCTAGTGTTCGCCAGCGGTCTGAAGAAGATTTTAGGATATCTAGTAGCAGCCGGTTGGGGTTTCATAATTCTAATGTTGATCTTAGCGAAGGTGGGCTAAAATGGTGAGGGAAAATGAAGAGAAAAGAAAGAATAGTAGGGATAATAGGGGTAGGACTGCTGATAATAGGGATACTGATGTTGATCCGCTGACCGATTTCATTCCATATGTCATATCACAAGGTAAACTACCTAGAAGAACTAGAATATTCATAAAATTGTATGGACTATATTGGAGGGTGAAAAGGCTTGTTCGGAAGGAATAAGTTAAACTTTTTCAGTTACGAGGTGTTCCCCAGGGTAGATACAAAATACAATGCAGAATTCCTATTGAGGGTTTTAGGGAATGTTTTTGCATTAGGGTTCTACAGAGACGAAAAACTATTACATATTTACGTCAAGACTATTGCAACTGATAATACATTACGTCAATACTTCGATGTAAAACAAACGGAATACCCTACTAACTTCAGATATTTCGCTTTGGCTAAGCTAAAGAGAGAGAAGGACTTCTACGAGATCCATGAGTTTAGTGATTTGCAGAGCTTCCTCAGCAGCTTAGAAGCAGGACAGGGAATGATGATCTGGTTTAGTTTAGAGCCAACATTGAAGGAATTACACTACGGTAGAATTAGTAAATTACAGCAACTGGCACAACAAGGGAGCGAGATGCATAAACAGCAAATTCAGCAAATCCGTGATAAGATGAAAGACCCGCTCTACTTGATCAAGCTAATTCTTCTGGATAGCGAGAGAAAGAGGCTTAAACTGACGGCCAAACAGTTTGAAGCTTACAGTACGCTGAGGCTGTCATGGGAAATCCCGCTCCTTAAAGTAAGTGATAATACAATATATAAGATAATCAACGCCCCACCGAAACTATCATATTTCTACGCTCTCTTAAACGAGAAGAAGTGGGTCCACGTCCCTAAGAGTAACGTCTCACAACTCTTGATTATTCCGGATCCCAGCGTATTGCCTACTACCGTAGGAAGAGGAGCTCCATTACCAACAGTAATTCCAGAGAGGGAGGGCTTCCGCGTCGGCATAAACCCAGAGACAAATAAAGAAGTAAAACTGGAGCTGGAGGACCTACAGAGGCACATGTATGTCATTGGGGGAACCGGTGCTGGCAAAACATCATTCTTAGGAACGCTGATAACCAATTTTATGAAAGCATACCCGGAAAGCGTAGTAGTACTCATTGATCCCAACGGCGATTTTGCTGAACAATTGGCTTCGGAAATGGCCAATTATGAGAAGCTAATTTATGTAGATCCCGTTCAAGCAACTGTAGCCGTCAACCCGCTCAGTATCCCAGACGGGATCCCAAAGGACCAAGCGGAGCTGCTAGCAGAGAGCAATGTAAAAGAGATCTTCGAACAGCTCTTTGCTTTGAAAGCAGGAGCTGTTTACGTAGAATACGTCATTATCAACGCATTAAAGATCCTGTATATGAAGTCAAGGAACCCAACCTTCGCCGACCTATACGATATTATCCTGAAGTTGAGGTCTGGCGAGCTTGATCTTCCCGTCAACGACCCAACATGGGAAGAGAAACTGCAACAGTTCCAAGAGTTAGAAGAAACTACTTACGTGTCCGCTTTAAGCAGATTAGAAGAATACGCTACTAACCCATTATTGAAGAGGCTGTTCTCATCGGATTCAATAGTAGACGTCCTGGAGCCAGGTAATTTGATAGTAATAAATGCAAGCAACGCTTACATCGGCGACAAGGCGTCGTTCCTAATGATTGCAGGCTGGGTATATAAGCTGTGGTATTCTGCACTGATAAGGAGGGCACTAAGGAAGAAGCTAATCCCTGTACTGACCGTTATCGACGAGTTTGAGGTCATCTCTGACTTGTCAATAGTAGATACTATCCTCTCACAAGCGAGGAAGTTTTACATGCACCTTGTCTTGGCACATCAGCATACCGGCCAGCTGAAGCCCGAGATGCTGAAGTCAATATTCAGTAACACGGCTGTCAAGGTGCTCATGAGGACGGCGGGTGATGATGCAGAGAACTTAAGCAAAGTGGATCGTGACTTTGCAAGTAAAATAGAGAGAATACTTCCGAAGCTGGAACCTGGGGAAGCGGTCATGACAGTGATGCCGAGGAAACAAGGCGACCCAGCTACACCGTTCAAAGTAAAATTTGATTATACAGAGCTGAAGTTCGACCAGAGCAAATTGGATAGCATAATTAAGAGAATGAAAGAGAAGTACAGGGTCGAAGAGATAAAAGACGACGTCCTATCGCTAGTAAATCCATTATTTAAATACATAGAAAAACCGAATCCGTTAGAACAACAAATACTTTACAATATCTATATATCAAGAACCGAAAGTAGTAATCACAGCATCTATTTAGTAGACTTGTTAAAGAAGTTAGGAGTGGACAGGGACAAAATTGAGAATGTGATAAATAAGCTAGAAGCTGCCGGTTACATAAGCGTCGAGAAAATAAGGAATAAGAAATTATTGATATATGGAAAGGGCTTGTTTGGGAACGTTAAAAGTGTTGCCCCGTCGGAAGAGGGAAGAAAACTCGCAATGAAAGTTATGTTGAGATATATGAGAAATAAGTACTATGTAGCGACTGTAAAGCAGACTCCAGACTTAGCAGCTAGGCCGGATCTTGTCGCTATCCCTCTAGATCAGAACTATACATTGAGATATGACCAAACAATTGCTATCGAAATCGAGAGCTGCAACGAGATTAATGTTCACCCTGAGCAAGTAGTAAGGAACTGGCGTAAAGAAAGCGTCAGAGACTTTGCGGAAGTGCACAGCTGGACCTATGAAGAATGTTTCAGCAAGTTACAGGAGCTCTATAATCAACTTTCTGATGAAGAGAAGAAGAAAGTGAAAATCTACGCTTTGAAAGTAAAGAAGACTGAGCAGAAAGAAAAGAATATGACGTTAACCGGGGAGTTAACGCAGAGGAAAACTAAAGCTGTCCAGGGCGAAAGTAAAGCTGTAACTGCTAACAGCAGCATTGTCGCTACAACTAGTACTGCAAATAACAATAATAGCAATGGAAAAGGACCAGAAGGACCTAAGCCCGCTGAAGCAGACACTAGCAGCGCTACCGCCACAACTAACACTAATAGTAATAATGGAAAAGGACCTAAGTTAACTGGGGAGTTAACGCAACAAGGAAGAGTGCAGCTTAAGGGCATAACAATAGATATTATCGGAAGGGAGGACAGTAAATATATTGTGCAGATCGGCAAAGACAGATATTACATAGATAAGGAATATATGGAAATGCTACTGAAGATAAAAAAAGATCAAGAGTTAGTCCGTGATATAAAAATAGAAGACCTTAACTTAAAGATAGACTTTGGAGGGGCGGATTATACTATTCCTTTGGTGCCCTTATGACCTTATCCTTAAGTAACTCCAATTTTTCAGGTAGCAAATAGTACCTCCTTCTTCCGTCACCTAAGATCCTGGCCCTCTTAATAATACCGTGTTTGGCCATCTTCCATAATATTATCCTTAAATAACCTACGTCTTGCGTCTTTTTGTAGTACTCTTTTGCCGTTTCACACTCTAAGATAAGCCTAGTTATCAAATCCTTCTCATTAATAATATCAACACTCTTAAGTATGAGGACTATGCAGTTCTCTATTTTAGCTTTAAACGTCTTAGCTTTATCAGGATATACTATCAGTATTTCATCTTCAATTTCCTTACTCTTCTTCCTCTTTTCATCCTTTTTCTTTACTTCTTGCTTATTTTCTTTATTTATAACACTGTCCTGTGAATTATTCTGTATATTCGTATTTTGGTTTAAGTTACTCTCACTCATGATTCCCTATATAATATAACCGAAAGTTTAAATACTCCACAAAATGCTAAAAAATGCAGAAGTTTTATACTATAAGTTATTCAATGCGGTTAAAGTTTTACTGGATGAGACGGAAGTTTTATCGAATGCGACGCAAACTTTATCCGATGTTACTCGTTGCACCGCGTTTCATCTCTATACCCCTAATCTCTAATTTTTTTCTATAATCTAAACAAATTTCTATACCCCAATTTCGGGCTTTCCGCCCGCCTCCTTTTTGCTTACTCTTTCTCTCTTTTTCCTCCTCTCTAACTCACTACTTTGCTTTTGTTTACCATACTCTTAAACTCTGTTTTGCAGCCTCTGCTTTTCTGTTTATTCTTTTCTTCTTACTAAACTCTAACTCTCTGCTGCTTACAGACTTTCTAACTCTTCTAACTAACGCTCTGCTTACCAACCCTAAGCAGCTTCTCTTCTGTTTTGCTTTTTCTGCCTTTCTAACTGTCTCTAAGTAGCTCTTCTTGCTCTTTCTTCTAATCTAACTCTTCAAAACTCTCTAACTATTCCTACTAACTTACTCTAAGTTCCATAATTTACTAGCTCTCTTCTCTTACAAATCTGCTTTTTTACTCTTCATTTTATTCAGTTCCTAACTTTACTATTCTCTCTGTCTAAATACTTCTATTCTAACTCTGACCCTACTAATCCTTTCTACTCTCCGATTCTGCTTTTTCTTTTTGCCTAATTGTCTTCTGTAGCTTTTCAATATTCTAAACTGTCTTTCTTCTCTCAATTCCGTAAGCTTTCTAATTACATTCTCTTATATCACTATAACCTCCTACTTACCACTATTTCTCCGAACTTACCTAACTTAGTTTTCTAGCTCCTTAACTCAGTCCCTATTTTCTAGCAAACTCTCCTATACTGTTAATACTATCTTTTTACACCTTATACTTCTCCTAACTATCTTCATACTCTGATCCTACTAGCATTTCTATTCCTTACACTACTTGACCTTCATTTTCCTTTCCCTCAAGATTCTGCTACAATAGGAGCTTTTTTATAAAATCATCTAGATTACTTTTATACATTTTGTATGTTTCAGATAATATATTATAAGAGTTCAATTTCCGATTAAATCTTATACCACCCTTTTTAACTAGTCCCTCTATCTCATTTTTGTCAAGTATGAAATATTCCACACTATTAAAATCTATTATTAATACTATTATAAAATAGTCAAAATCTAAATTATGTATTATTGCAGTCTTATTAGGCAGAACCATACCTTGAACTTTGATCCTTACTTTAGACTTTTCAGTATCTATAATTATGTCTGGCCCATGAGCTACCTTTTTCTCGCTCACTTTTACATCTATTCCGTACGATGTTAGATCGCACACAATCTTATTTATCGTCATTTCATGAATTTTATCCCTTATGCCTATCAGATTCCCACTCACTTTGTATTTCTGGATCTCTTCATATAGCTTAATGAACCCTTCACAATACTTATCCCTTTTCCTCAATAAGGATAGTATAACCTCCCCCGGCTTATCGTATACCGCTCTTCTGATCTTCTCGTACCCATTTTTCTCCAGCTGGGATATGAGGTCGTCGGTAACCGGATTCGACTCGGTAAGGAGTTTGTTAATGAAGACTTCTGCTTCCCTTACTATTTCATCTTCTTCAACTATTAGGTTAAATTCAATATTCTTACCGGTAATTGCACCTTCACTTAAATTTGAGGAACCTATTACGGCGATTTTCTTATGCCCGTAATCGAGCACGTAGACCTTGGGGTGGAACTCATTACCGCCATTGTACAAGTAAACGTTACATCCCAGCTTTCTTAACTCCTTGAGCCCCTCAAGTTCTGTTATTCCGAAGTCTAGAGAGGCTATTATTAAACATTCCTTAGTATTCTGTAAAAATTCGCTGAACCTGTTAACGCCTGATTTCTTAACGTAAGCTACGGCAATCTTTACCGCTCTGACTCCGGAGTCTATGCATTCTAAGAGGTTAATGCAAGGTTTCATAACAGTTTTTATCATTATAAAATAATAAAACTTCATGAATAACATATAGTACTCCTCCGAGGTTTACAATCCTAGTAAGTACTTATCGTTAAGATGAAAGTAATAAAATCTGAAATAAAAATTAATGTTATAATTATTTTATAATTACTACAATAAACTGTGAATTTTACTTATGACGTAATTTTATTTATCTATTAAATAAGATATTTTTAAATACTTCCAATTGTTTCTGAATACTTATGGAGAAATATTTAACTCCTACTAAAGTAGCTGAAATATTCGGTATGAGTAGGAGCGGTGTAATAAAATGGATTAAGCAAGGTAAAATTCTAGCTATTATGATTAACGGTAGATGGAGGATTCCTTATGGTGAAGTTGAAAGACTAATAAAAACTGGTGGAAAAGATGCTAGAGTGGACATTCTCGAAATAGAGAATAATAGGGAAAAAGGAGGCAATATTAAGAATACAACTAATAGTTATGGTGATTAAAAATGTCCGAGGAGAATAAAGATAAAGATTCACTAAAAGATAATTCATCTACACAACAAATTCAGCAAGATAGTCAACAAGTAGCCCAACCTTCTAATATCTCTATCTCGCAAGTACAACAGAATGTTCAGCAAGTACTCCAGGTTTCTAATTCAGTTAATGCGCAACAGATTCAGCAAGGCGCTCAACCACAAACTCCACAACCTAATTACATTGGTAAGATAGTAATATCTAATCAGCAACCTGCTAAGCATAATGAGTTTTATGTTTGGGTAAATAAAGATGAAGACATAGACGTTGGTTCTACATTCCTTGTTGCAGAGGATGGTAAGAATAAGATAATAGGTTTAGTAGTTGATTCTTACTCTACATCTACATCAGAAGACCCTGTTTCGGAGTTTTATAGTAGTAATGTTGGAGATCCTTTAGCTTCATCGCATGTAGAACCTAGAGTGATTACGATATATAAAGTAAGGGCTGTAAGGAGGGATCCACAAATAGTTAAGCCACCGACGTCAAGGATGAGAGTAAGGTTTGCTAATCAACAGGATATTGACTTCTTAAATCAGACAATTAAGCAGCAAGATAGAGTGTTAGCTGGTTTCGTGTACAGTTTTACTAATGCTGATGATCCTAACAGTTGGATTCCTCTCTACTATGATGCAAGATATATTGCGGGACCAGAAGGAGCACATGTAATGATAACTGGAAAGTCTGGATTAGCTGCAAAAACAACGTATGCCTTATTCCTAATATTTTCATTCCTTCATTGGGCTAAGATAAATAATAAGAAAGTTGCAGTGGTAGCATTCAATGTAAAACAGTGTGATTTATTTAAGATAGGAACAATTTTACAATTACAGTCGTGGAGTGATGTGGAAAATCTTATAGGTAACTATTTTGCGAACAAACCAGAAGTAGCTTCTGCTAATATAGGTTTATGGAGGAGAATAAGGCAAGAATTTGCCTTAAATTCACCATCTGAACTTATACCCAGAGATAATGCTGGGAATCCAATGCTATATTATTGGACATATTCACAAAACGATGCATGCCTTAGGTATGTTAACAATACAAATTTAATACCCAATATATTTAGCTATGGTATTAGAGATCTTAGTCTTGAAGAGCTTGAAGAAATTTTATCTGGAGGAGACTATAAGAATTTAAGTGCTGCACAGAAGGACTACATTGATGCATTAACTAAGTATATAAGTAACCAGATAGGAAATCAAAACATTACATTCCAAAGATTACTCCGTGACGCAAGCAATATTGATCAAGCATTACACCAGCTAGATGAGTATATAAAGAAAAAAATTACGAATAAACCTAATAACATTTTCACCAATGTTCAGGGAGCTGGTACAACCTATGCTCCTTCTACGATCAGGGTTATAGCTAGAAAAGTAGCTAATTTCATCGATACGAATAAGGATTTTGGCTTAGAAATATATAGACAGACAGGTATGCCAATAACTGATGCGGACATTCATGAAGGTATTAATATAATGCAATTGAATTTTGACAACGAAGCTATGCAAAGATTAATTTTTAACAATGTATTAAAGCAAATTCAACAAATTCAACAATCACCACAACCTTTCGATCATGTTTTAGTATTTGTAGACGAGTTAAACAAATTTGCACCTAAGAAATATGACTCACCCATAAAAAAATCAATAATAGATATAGCAGCTAGGGCAAGAAGCCTTAATATAGGGTTAATTGGAGCTCAACAATTTGCTTCCCTAATAGATGAGGAAGTCTATGGAAACGCCTCTACTTATGTGATTGGAAATACCGATGATGCTGAACTTAAAAATGAGGAATACAAGAAATTCGGAGATCTGAGAAGTTTAATTCCAGAGTTGATGCAAGGAGAAACTATAATATACCAACTAGCTTCCTATAATTCTCCAATAAAGGTTAGATTCCCAATAATGTTACATGAGCTTCAGTGACTTACCATGAGTCGGAGTTCGTTTAATGAAGATGAATTAAGAAAATGGATTAAAGATAATATACACAGATTTCCAAATTTGGGATTTGCTGATGAGGATCCAGAAGAGGAGTATGTTGCACAAGATACCATAACAGATTCAGAGCTTATAGATACTCTAAATCTCTCGGAAATGCCTGCTCTTTCAAAAAACCTAATTTTTGTAGATGGCGTAATGAGATATAGAGTAGTAGGGATAATGAATGTGCAAAGTATTCAAGTGCCTTTAGTAATTGCGAACATGATTGCGGGAGCGATGAAATTAGAAAATAAAGAATTATATCCTCTAAAAAAGAAAGAGTTACTAGTAGCTATATTTCCTTTTGGAGCAGCATCTAAACTAATAGGTCATTCAATCTTACCTTTTGGCATATCAGTTATAGAGAGCGGATTTGTCAAATTTGGAAATTTTATAACTAATCCCGATAGGGAAATACTCTTCTCTGATACTACTATTACCTTAGGTGAATACAAAGATCAGAATGAGCAATTAACGAGAAGAACTTTAATTAATGAAAGCGATCTAATAGCTTCTAGCAAGATAATATCTACAGCTAAGAATAGAATAAAAGAGATTCTAAGAACTCTTGAATTAGCTTTAGTAATAGATATTACAAAAACCATAACTGATAACGACTTAGTAATTGTTGATGGACCTATAGCCCCGCTATTTAAATATGCAGGGCTAGTTGATCTAAACTTAAGGGGGATAGTGAGAGAATTAAATAAAGTAAAGAATGCAGCTGATGCATATAATATACTAAAAGGAATAGTTGGTGCAGTTAAAAAAGTAGTTAAAATTCCATCTACTTTAACCACTAATTTTAGTGGAATAACTAATGAAGCTTATATTTATTTATGGACTAAGCTTATAGATGACCAAGTTGAAGGGAAAGAGGAAAATTATATTGCCACTCATATTTTGAGTTCCATTTTTAGGTTAAGAGGAGAACTTATTTCAGAGAATTACCCAGTCTTCTCGCCTACTGCAGGTTTAGTAAGATTAGATATACCGTTACCAGCAATTATAGACAAAAATGAATGGATAAATTGGATAAATAAAAACTATGAGGAAGTCGATGACCAAGGTAAAATTACAATCAAACAACTACTCCAAAATAATGTAAATAATAGTAGATCAAAGCTAGCTGAAATATTAAATATTATTTACAGTTTAAGATACCCAATACCGTCCTCTACTCCTTACAGAAACTTAGTTGAACTATATCCTATAAAGGAAGTTGAAGATTGGTTAAAGGCGCATTTACTTAGTAAATATGATATTGCTACTGTTGGACTATCTTAATTAACTGATTTTTCTCATCTATTATCTTCTTTAACTTTTCCTTTAACTCATCAATATTATATCCTAATGCCTCAGGATATTTTTCTGCAACTTCAAGGAAAATCTTTGCTATCTCTCTCCTTCCTTTCTCATTCAAACTTCTAGGTCTTCCTTCCTTATCATAATTTCTCATTCTGGGATCCCTTGATATTTCCAAAATCCTCTGTTTAGCCCACTTCAGTATAGGATTTGTTGGCATTTTATCAATCTTTACCACTGTGCAAACCCAACAGCCGAATCTAACGTCTGAACTTAAAGCACAACCACAACTATCTTCCTCTTTAACCTCATATAACTCAAGTAAGTAGCTGAAATCTTTTCCATCCCATCTCTTTCTTATCTTAAGGAAATTAAATACGTCCTCTGTAGTCCAATCTAAAATCGGCATAATGATCGGATTTCCAATCTTTACTATTTTCTCCATTTTCCCATAATGCTTGATATTCTTTGCCCTTTCTGCGCTTTCACTCCTCCTAACACCCGAAACCTGCACGAAGTTCCCTAATTTTCGCATAAATTCTTGCATAGGCCTTATCTTCAACCTAGCCATACACCACCTGAAACGGTGGTTTGGAGCAGGGTATCCTCTCTCTACCATCATTGTGATAAAGTCTTCCCTGGGGGTAAGCCTAACTGGTTCAATATTATCAAATTCCTTTAAACTGTTTAATGCCTCTAAAGTCTCCTTTCTTAATGTAGGATGTTCTAAAAGTGTATCAGAATATACTACATATAGTTTAGGTATTCTTGCACCTCTCTTCATTGACTCGATTAATAAGCTAAGGACAGTAGTTGAGTCCTTTCCTCCGCTAAAACCTAATTCCCAGGGTATTGTAGGATCCAACTCTTCGGATATATCAACAATAAAATTTATTGTGCTTTCAACTTTCTCTTCTAAATCCATAGGAAAAACTAGATCCGCTGGTTAAAAAATTTTACTTATAAAAAATATTTTAATATATCGTTATAATATAAAGTGGAATATATACACAATAGATGAAGAAACTCTTATGAGGAGTATTAATAGCCGTTTTTGTTATATTCCCATATCTATAAGGAGAAATTTAGTCTATTATTTACTACTACTAAGAGCTAAATCACTGGAAAATAAAGACTGAAAAACTTAGGCCCAGGGTAAGAAGTAATGTAAAAGGCCTTTCTTCACTCCTAAAAATTTTTCTAAAAGTGAAAGTGAAAATTCAATTAGCTTAAACAATTGCTATATGTTAGCTTATGTAAAAATTCGTAAAATTGAAAGTGAAAAGTGTGTCATGTTTTGTAAGTTTTGTGCGTGAAAAAGTTTCAGTAGTAGTTATATATACTATATCTCTTTATAAAGAAGTTTGAATTTTTACTCAGTAAACTGGGGAGTTTACTCTAGTAATCCTAATTTCTTTTATACTATAATGCCTTAGGATAATTTCATGAGGTAAAAACGATGTCTGGAATTATCACCTGTATTACAGTTGTCGCTTTAGTAGCTAGCATCATTATTTACTTTATGCAATATAGGGAGATGAGGAAACAGAATTCAATGCTTAAGCAACAGCTGGAAGAGATGACAAAGAAGCCTAAGCTAGAGGTAGGCTTTGATTATTCTGCCCTTGATAACCCAGTAAATATAGGTAACATAGGAAAGGCAAAGTTTGTTAGAGTTAAGGTTTATAACAAAGGAAATGCGACAGCAAGGAAATGTATTGCAAAAGCAGAAATACAGAGAAACGGAAAATGGGAATCGTTTGGTGGAGTTCTGCTTCATTGGATTAGGTATTGGGAAGGAGTATATGGCATAAAAGAACAATTTATGCCAGTAGACATAGTAAATAATGATAATGAAATAGCGGATTTAATAATAATAGTCGGAGCTCTAACAACCAAATATATACATACTTTTCCACATTACCGTATAAATTTTAAAGAAATACATTACCGTATAATTTTATTATCCAATGGACTAATCGTAATAGTACCGCCATATTCACCATATAATAATTCGATACTTAGATGTAATAGGAACCCAACAATAGATCCAATAGATCCAATAGATTACAGAGCAATAATTAGGAAAGATGATATTATTAAGGTTACGATATATTGCGATAACGCAACGTCCGACTCCATATGCTTAAAAGTAATAAACAGTCTAGATTACTACTTAATAAATAGTCATACTGTGAATAATTTCCTTAGTAAAATCACATGCCCATAGTACTAGTTTGAAGTGGAGTGGGGTAGTTTTGTCGTAATACCAGCAGATAATACTATATACTTAACATTACCTTATCTCAATTTCTTATTATGGCAAAGGTAATCAGTGTAGAAAAGAGGAAGGAGGGAGATAAGACAATTTATAGGATTAACTACGAGAGTGGCCTTTCAACCGTAATTGAAGCTGAAGGAGGTTTTGAAAAGGGCTTTAAAGTTGTCAGTATAAGTTACTCCCAAGGTAGTATAGCGGTTGCTATCAGAGCGGGAACCAGAGAGGAGTTTAATGCAATTACTGCTTTGATGTACTTGATCGATGATTTAGTTGTAAGTTTAGGCCAGGGTTTGGTTGAATAACCGAAAAAGTAAGGGGAGTTAATAGTTCTGCTTACAGTACCCTGACCCAGTACTTCCTTCTTTTTATTATATTATTATTTGGTTAGATAGTTACTTTTACAGTATACTATAAGGGGCAACTTTTACCCTGTATCTGTTCACGTCCTTATTTTTGTAAGTTTCAATAAGTTAATCTCTTCATAAGGAATGTTATTTTAGGAATAATATCTGTTCACTTCCTTAAAAATTGTAAAGTATTTTTGTTCACGCGTTCTCCTTTTAATTTCTTTCTTTTAGAAAGAAATAATAAATGTCTTTATTTCTTGGCCACTTTTTACATATAACTCCCCGGTTAACAGAGTAAAAATTGGAGAAAATTTGTTGTAAAATGAAAAGAATTTTTTGAAATTAACTGAGAGTTAACGCATATCATGAATATTTAATACTAAAGTGAGAAAAATTATCGATAGAAGAGGGAGTTTTACGTTGAGGCCTGAGGATATTTAGGTTTGTAGGCCCAGGCTTCTAATAACGTCGACGGGATCTTATATCCCAGGCCCTCTATTACCTTCTTTAAAAAGAGGAATATCCTATCAAATTGAAAGGTGAATTTTGTAACTTCTACCAACCTCTGTAGCCTGGACAAAAGTTTAGAATAAATCCACCCGAGAAGGTTATCTAAATCGTTAAAGAACTCTACCTTATGCTTTTGCAACATCTCCTTGGCTCCGGGAGTGGCGTTATACACTACAACTGCGGGGAAGACGTGGTAGCCCTTTGCCCTCAGCTTATTTACCACCTTATATACGGAATTAAGTTTAAACTTAAGTTGGGCCGGTACGAGGGGCTTGGACGTCTGTAGTGAAAAGTATATTACGAATGCGGTTTTACGTTCTCTCTTATTCTTGTCTTCCGTCCAGGGGTCGTGAAGCTCCACTACTAAGATCCTGTCACCGTATCCCGCGTATTCCCATCTAACGTCTCCATTCTCATCCCTGAGCCTCGACATAGCCCACGCAGGCAGTAGTTTTAGCTGCAGCATGTCCTTTATCCCGAATATTTCTTTCCTTATCGTTGCAACTCTCTCTATCAACTCACTCCTAATCCTGAAAATTTCGTCAAGGATTTTCTGTCTGTCCACGTCAACTCACCACGTTAACCGGGGGGTTAACGCAAAAACTCCACTATCCTTGTTTGCTTACCCTGGACTTTCGTATGGCCCAGAAGCTCTGTTATTTTACGTCTAACGTAGTTGTAATCCCCTATTTGCTCAAATTTACCAAGAAGCATTGTAGTAATGTCGATCCCTTCAAAGTTCCACTTTACTGCTTCCCTGAGTTCTCTTTTCGTCGATATACCTAGGTACCAGGTCTTAGCGTTCAACCTTTTAGCAAACTCTACAAAATCGGCAATCTCATAATCTCTGTACTTCTCATTTGAAGCAAAACCCAACCAGACTTTTGTAAAGCTGCTTAGCTCTCTATAAATCCTTACTACTCCTTCATCTAATGAATGAACTGGAATAATGTATTCCACATTATTCGGGATCCAGAGCTTATGGTAGATGTAGTCGGGATATATCGCTATTTTGATAGTACTCCTCAAGGACCAGAGCTTCTTCAAATAAATGTGATAATTTCTCCTGAGTAGGTCCTTTTTACTGTCGAAAAACTCAGGGTATACTAAGATGTTAGGGAAGTCTTTCCTTATTCTCTCACCGTAGACCGTATGACCCATAGCTATTAGCATTCGTTAACCCCCCAGTAAACGCTCTCTTTTGAGAGAGTATCCAGTTGAAGAAGGATGAAGAAGATGAGTACCAGAGTAATGCTTATTATGATATTTGAGAATAGTTTCATTGACCACCCCTCCAGCCATTAGCCCTCTTTTTTTAACTTGTTGAAACTGTAACAATTTCTTTCAATTTGTCTATGTAACTTAGGAGTGGTAGAAATACGTTAACTAATTGTTGTTTAGCCTTATCTGTGAGTATATATCTGCCATCAGAAGTCTTTTGTATAAATCCATGTGCTAATAACCATGTTATGTTCTCATTATATGTTGTTGAGCTCATCTTTAGTGTAGACACTATTTCCTTATCGTTTTTCGGACCGTCTAATAAGATCAGTAAGATTTTTGCAGATGGAAGAACTAACATGTCTCTTATTTTCATATGATACGTTACGCGTATCAAATATATAAATCTTATTATACGTGACACGTAGCAGTTAGCATATATTCATTACGGAATAATTGTATAGTTTTACTACGTGAAACGTACAGAGTTAACAGAAATGCAACAAAGGGTATTATTATTTCTGCTAGAAAATGATGGATCAGCCTTTAGGGACATATCAGATAAGACAGAGAGTAATCCCAATGCAATAAAAAAGGCTATAGACGAGTTAATGGAATTGGGCTTGGTTTACGATAAGAGAGAGGACACGTTCCCAAGAAGGAGGCTTATATTTTTGACTGACTATGGAAAGGAGGTTGCAAAGAGACTAAAAGAAATAGTAAGCATAATGGAGGAAAGTATTAAGCATCCACAAAGGCCGTCAGTAGAAGTCTAATCTAAGTTTAACATTTTCTTTACTATTTCATATTTGTTTTCTTTAAACTCTGTATAGATTATTTCAATTCTAGTCTTTGCGTCATTTAGATCTTTTGATTTCTTTAACTCTATTAAAACAAAATCTAAGCAGTCTTCGAATCCTTTCATATAACTATCTTTATCCATTTTAGATCAAAATATACAAAAGTGATAAATATCGGTCAGAGAATTCCGAAAGTTAAAATTCTTTATATATTGTCATCCATTCAGATTTGTACATGCAAATTACTACTCTCTTCAAAAAGTCTTCTCTACCCAAAATAACGCTCGGTACTAACTCTTCAGGAATTAGACTGTATTCCATAATTGCGGCGTTGAATATCTCACTTATATTGTCCAACTGGGGAAACGTAAATCTAAAGGAGTATCTTTCGTATTCCTTATTATTAATAACTACCCTGCCAGTATACTTTGTTTTTAGGTCATCTTTCGTAAAACATTCTTCTACTGCATACTTATTAATTATCGTATACCTACTACCAGTATCTATCAATCCTAAAACAATTTTCCCTCTTTCGATTTTAGGACATTCTAACTCGACTTGAAGCAATGGAATCTTATTTTCGTAAAAATCTGAAAAATTAATGGCTTTCAGGATCTTTTTTGAGGGATTTAGGGACATATATTATATCGTAATCGGCTATGCTATAACCTTTTTTATTTAACTCTCTTTCTAGCTCTTCTCGGGAATCACCATAACCTATAATATTGAATTCTCTATCAACTGCAATGAACTTACCTAGATATTTAGGATCCCTCACTATCAAACTTTCAGGCATAATATTAAACTGTTATTCTAAGAATATCAACTTTCTTTACGCTTTACGTATAGCAAAGTTTTTATATTTGATACGTTATACGTATCATAGTGATAACAAAAATGTCCGTCCAAACTTTCAAAAACTCTGTTAACTCCCCAGTTAACGGGGAGATAAGTCAAAAGGACCTTCTTTTTTTAATCGAGTCTTTAACCAAGGAGGATCGTGAAAAGATATTCAACAAGTTTTCGAGCGACTTTAAGGGAGTTTTGAGTAGGTCCGCTATGTATAAACTTAGCAAGGGAAGGACTCACTTAGGGAATGATAGAATATTATGGTTGATAGATAATAACCCTGAGGCTAGAGAATTCGTCTTCAGATTATTGAAAGAGAGAGCGAAGAAGACACTGCAGATATTAGCAGTTGTAGGAGTTGATGAAGATGAGTGAGCAGGATTTGTCAGATTTATTCAAGGAACTAGACGCAGAAATCAGGGAATTATTATCAACGGTAAAGATGCTGAAGATAGACTTGACGACAGAGAACGCGGACGAAGAGGCTATGATAACCAGACTACAGAGGTCATTATTTCTGGTCCAAAAGATTCAAGCGGGCCTATATTCAGTTAGTTTGAAGGGTGCTATAAATGATCTTTAAAAAGAGAAAAACTGAGGAGAAGAAGCCAAGCGAGAGAGTACAATATTTGCTAATGAAGTTTGAAGATTCTATAAGATCTAATGACGGTGCTAGAGCGCGCTTTTACTATGAGGAAATTATCGAACTGATAAGGAAGGTGTGTGATGAGAAATGAGGGTAATCACGTTCAAAGTTGAAGAGGACTTGTTAGAGCAACTGGATATGTATGCTATAAAATACGGGTTAAACAGGAGTGAAGTGATAAGACTAGCAATAGAGCGCTTACTAAAAGACAAGACAAATAAAGAGATAGTTCCTGCGGCCAGAGTAGAGAAGATGAGGCTGTGAATATGACTGAAGAATATTGCAGGAGTTTAGAAGATGTCCTTAAGATTTGCGAGAAATCTCTTAATAAAGATAATGAAGATATTTGCGATATAATTCTAGGACAATATTTGATTGATTGTAAGGATAAGAAGGTGAGTCTAAATGACGATAAATGAAATTATAGAGGAAAACTTCGAGTTGAAGAAACAGTATGCCAGGGCAATAGAGACTATAGCCAGACTGCAGAATAAGATCAACAAACTTGAGAGAGAGATAGAGTATCTAAAGAGAGATAATGAAAAATTAAGGAAGCAAAGAGATACATTATTAAGAGGGATAAAAATCGCTTTAGAAATATCTGATAAGGAGAAGCAGGATCTCCACCTCAGAAAGATAGTTGAAAAACTAAAGGAGGAACTGGGAGACCAGAGGTGAGAATATTGGCCGAATTAGGTAAACTACTTATCCCAGGAGTTACGGTATCGAAAATGAGGAGTGGAAAGAAGGAAATTTATTACGTTTACTTACCCCAGAGGTTTAACCGTTATCTAGGTTATGGGAAATGGAGTGTTACAGCAATAGTAGGCGAGAAAGAGATCTTAATAGGGTTGAGGAGCGTCTACAAGCACGGTGAATATTTTATGCTTACCCTACCTATTTCTCTCAGACAAATATGGGAACAGTATTTAGGTAAAGAGATAGACCTTATTTTAGAGAAAGTAGTTTAGGTCCTTTCTCGTCAAAGACCTTTTGGAGCTCTATCTCACTCATTACAAAGTAATGGTTTTGCAATATCTGAAACTGGGCCGGAGGAGCTCTCCCCTGGAGCAGGTTTATGATCATCGGGGAGACTCCATTCTTGATCATGTAGGAAGCGAAGAAGGACCTCAGGTCGTAAAGCCTGAACTCCTTTCCTAAAACTCTCCTCATCCCCTCCTTTATAGAGGCACGTAAATCGGCTAACTGGAACGGGAATAGTTTCTGCTTCCACATCTCAACGTCTGCCCCTATTTGTTTAACCGCAAATTCGTAAGTCCTTATGAATTCTTCTCTGTATGGGAAATAGACTTCTTGTAACCATTTCTTAGTTTCTGTGTGTATGAAGGAGATATAGGCTCTCTTGGTTTCCGTCTCTTTCATCACTTTTATTATCCGGTTTTCCAGGTCCAGCTGGTCTATTTTCAATGAATAAACTTCTCCTACCCTGAGCCCAGATTCTGTCAGCAACAAGAAGAACGCTTTGGCGCCTAAGTGATTTATATTATCAAAGATTTTTCTTAATGCGTCTAAAGTAAGCGGTTGAGGTTTATACTTGTATTTTGATTTAGGAACCTTGAACGAATTATACAGCATCTGTGCCAACTGGACGTTTTTCTCTTTTACTATCGTCTTTATGAATAATTTCAAGGAATTAGCTGTATGTCTGGCTATGTTGCTGCTATCTTCAGATAACTCTGCTATTAAGTCTCTGATACCGTCTGGGCTTAACTCATACCCCAGCCTCGTAAGTGCTATTCTCAAATACCTCATCCTCATATCGATAGTGCTTTTAGTCTTACCTTGGAGTGATTTTTCGAACTTCCTCACATCATCTTCAGTGACAATATACGTAGAAGATACATTCTTCATATACTCTCCTAAGTACTGGTAAAGGATGGAGACGAAGAAGTTCCGGAACTTTTCATCTTTCATTGCCTTAATAACTACTGATAATGCCATAGTAGCGTCCACCTCAACTACTTTCAACCCGTAAATAGCATCTGAAAGATCATCTGGTGCTAACATATCTGCAGCTCTCTTTACTACTTCTAAAGGAATACTTTGATTGGAGTTTACGTATCTGTATAAAGTACTCCTGCCTATTTCCAGAGATTTCGCAGCTTGTGTCAGCCCCAGTTTCTCCACTACTTTCTTCACTATCCTTCTCCTCTGTTCCTCGTCTAATTTAGTCACGTCAATTAGCATATTTTTATACCCTACTTATAAGAAAGTGACACTGTTCCAAAAATAAGGCTTTATGTTCCATTTACGCCTTTATAAAGAGAACGAAACTATCTTTCAACTAAACATAAGAAAAGTGCTCCGGCCGGGATTTGAACCCGGGTCACAGGCTCGAAAGGCCTGCATACTCTCGGCGCGCTTAGGCTTGACCGGGCTATACTACCGGAGCGTGATATAATTAGAAGTATGAAATATTTAAAACTTTCTTACTTGTGCTTTGGTTAAATTTTTGGCTATAGGATATAAAACTTTGCGTACTCTTGATTCGTTGTATACTTCAATAATTTTATTAAAGTTAACGATAAACTTACCTTTTATTTTGCACCTAATTTAGAATTTAATACCCTTGTTGATAATAATAGTTGTATCTCCTAATTATTTTTTATAGTCAGTATTTTGTTCATATTCCTTCTCATAAATTATGTAGTGTGATCTATGATAATGTCTACGTCACTAGCGGTAGTAAAATGATTTATAATAATATTAGTGAAAACGTAACGATTCGTTTTAATGGAGTAAACTATTGTGTTTTTATTTATCTAACTGATATAGGCAATAAGCCAGTAACATTACACGTTACTACTCTTTTCAAGCCTAATACCACTTTAGCGCAGTTATGCTGTACATTTAATATAAAAATTGTGAACTTTGAGAATAACAAGACTTATGTAGCGTTTCCTCAAGGAAGGGAGTTTTTGCCATTTATTGGTCCTATGAACTATACTTTATACCCATACCAAACTATATGGTTTAGGGACGTACTTTTATATATTTGCCCTCCTTGCAATTCTAGCGATAGACTTTGGTATTCCAATTTGACAACATTATTACCAGAAAAATATGAACTGATAGTTTGTTCATTTCTTAATGGTTATAAGCACAATCCTTTAGTTATAAAAGTACCATTTGATGCTAAATATCCTATAGGTAATTATCTAGTAAAGTGTGATGGAATATTATATGCAATACTTCCTCAGAATGCTACTGAAATAAAGATAGGTAATACTACAGGGTATTTGAAGGAAGTGACGACTTACGTGTACGAAATTACTAACTCGCAACAAGTATGCAAAAATCTTAACTGCATTAGTCCTGCATTTCCTCTGAAGGTTTCAGTATTACTTAATGGTAAGCAGTACAGTGCCGAGCTATTAGGAGTAAATTATTTTCCCAGTATAGAATAAATACATTTAACTTTCGCTTATGCCTCTTTACTTAATTATTTTTTGCTTTGCTACATGCAGAGATTAAATCTCACTCTATTTGATGCTATAGAAAGAGTTAGGAAATTAAAGGAAAATCATGAAGTTTTTCCTTTAATTGCAGGTAAAGTAGTATCTTTTACTATTAAGACTCTCTACGGTCTAGACGAAATAACTTTCGTTGAAAGAGATGGAGGAGTGGACGTCTTTTTTACATCAGAGAAGGTATTTAAGGAAGTTATGGGCGAAAGTAACCAGTAACCCTTTTTTACTTCTGTTCAAGAATTTAATAGATGTCAATCAAAGAATTAATTAATAGACCTCCAGTTGCTATTTCTTTTTCCGCTTCTCTTAAGGACTGTGCAAAGGTCATGAGGAAGGAAAATATAGGCTCTCTTCTAGTTGTTGAAGGTGATACGCCTAAGGGAATAATAACCGAAAGGGATATTATACAAGCAATAGCAGACGATTATCCTTTAGAGACTCCTGCAAGTAAGGTTATGTCAACTAATTTAATAACTGCAGAAGCTAGCACTGATGTAAGCGATGCAGCACTCTTGATGACTAATAATAAAATAAGGCATTTAGTTATAACCGAAAACGGAAAAATAATTGGAGTAATCTCCTTAAGGGACGTAGCTCGTTCTCTGGGTTTAATAACTACTGATGCAAGCTTCTGGTGATTAAGAAGGTATTATTAAGCTTCTAATTGCTTCTCCTTGATTAAGTAATTTTACAGCTTCATTTATTTCATCTAACTTAAACCTTCCAGTTATAAGCTTAGACGGATCGTATTTACCTAATCTCACTAGATCCAGAAGTCTAGGCATGTCTATTCTAGGTCTTCCTCCGTAATTTCCTATTATTGTTATTCCGTTTCTAACAATGGATGAAACTCTAAAAGGTATCATTGCATTTACTGGAGGCAAACCAACAAGCACTACTCTTCCTCCTATTCTTACAGAGTCTAAGGCAATCTTTATTGTCTCCTCATTTCCTCCTGCTTCTATTACTACGTCTGCTCCTCCGTTAGTTAGTTCCTTTATTGCTTTCATTGGATCAGTTTCTTTAGAGTTTACTACGTCCGTAGCTCCCAATTCCATTGCCCTATCTAATTTCCATTTTTTAGTACCTACAGCTATCATCCTTCCGGCACCACTCGCTTTAAGCAGTTGAATTACTGATAAACCTACTCCTCCTACACCTATTACTGCTACAGATTCTCCTGGTTCTATCTTTGCTGAGTTTACTGCACCGTAGCCAGTAAGTCCTGCACAGCCTAATACAGCAATCCTCTCTAAGTCTATGTCGTTTGGAACTACGGTGAGCGCATTTTCTCCAACTATAGCGTGCTCCGCAAATCCACCGCCTAGGAAAGTCCTCACTTCCTTTCCATCAAGCCTTACTCTTGTAGTTCCATCCATCATTGTTCCCTTTAATCTTACTGCCGAGAATGTTTCGCAGAGGTTTTCGTGTCCAGAAATACAGTTCCTACACTTACCGCAAGGATGTATGAAAGCTGAAACTACTCTGTCTCCGGGTTTTACTCTAGTTACTCCTGGTCCAACTTCTTCAACAATCCCTGCAATTTCATGCCCTGCAATTACGGGAGTAGGTACTGGGGTTTTACCTTCGAAAACGTTAACATCTGAATGACACATTCCTGTGGCAACTATTTTGACTTTAACTTCTCCTTCTTTTGGTGCCTCTATCTTTAGATTATCTTCAATTTTTAAAGGCTCATTATATTTATAAAGAACGGCTCCTTTCATGGTATAAATTATTTAATAGAATTTAAACCTTATAAACTTCTCTGTTATTAGTAAAGTCATGAAATTTGTTGTAGTTGGATCCGGAACTATGGGACACGGGATTGCAGAAGTTTTGGCAATTCACGGACATAAAGTTAAGTTAATAGACATCTCATGGGAGATACTAAATAGAGCTAAGCAGAAGATGGATGAATCTTTAAGAAAATTTTACGAGAAAGGTCTTGTTAAGGAAGATCCTTCTTTAATCCTCTCTAGAATTGAAATGTCGACTTCTTATGATGTTGCAAGTGATATAGACCTTGCAATTGAAGCCGTTCCTGAAATCCTTGATTTGAAAAGAAAGGTATTCCAGAGCCTTGATCAGATTGCTCCTAAGGATGCTATCCTAGCTACTAATACTAGTTCCATACCTATTTCAGAAATAGCTGAATTTACTAACAGGAAGGAAAAAGTCATTGGAATGCACTTCTTTAACCCACCGCAGATAATGAAGTTAGTTGAGGTTATTCCATCTAAATACACTTCTGAGGAAACTGCTAACAAGACTGTAGAGTTAGCCAAGAGTCTGGGGAAAGTTCCCGTAAGGCTGAGGATAGAAGTCCCTGGATTTATAGGTAATAGAATATTTCTTAGGCTTATGCAAGAAGCTTGTAGAGAGGTTGAAAGCGGAGAAGCTAACATAGAGGAAGTTGATAGCTGTGCTAGGAATAAGATAGGTCTTCCTATGGGTATCTTTGAGCTTTCTGACTATGTTGGCCTGGATATAGATGTAGACCTTTGGGAAAACATGGTAAAAAGAGGTACTTCAGATGTTCCGTGCAAATTATTTAAGGAAAAACTCGAAAAGAAGGAATTGGGAGTTAAGACCGGTAAAGGTTTTTACGAGTATCCAGGGAATAAATATTCTAAGGTTAAATTACCTGCAGATTCTAAGGCTAACCCTTCAAGGTTATTATCTTTAGCTGTTAATGAGGCAGCTTGGTTAATTGAGAACAATATTGTTAAACCTAACGAAGTTGATGATGTGATGAAGTATGGCTATAATTTCCCAAAAGGATTGCTAGAAATTGCAGATGAGCTAGGTATTGATAACATTTTAAGGAATCTCGAGGACATATATGCAAAAGGGTATGAGGCATATAAGCCTCAGGATTTACTCTTGGAGATGGTCAAGGAAGGTAAAATAGGTAAGAAAAACTCTGAAGGATTCTACAAATATGCTTAAATTTTTTAAATAGTATAAGTAGGTGATAGAAATGAGTTCGGTTCTCCAAGAGTATGAGGCAATAAATAAGGAACTAAGGGATGAAGGATACATTAGGGCTGATTATATACACTCCGATAAGCTGTGGAATCCTAAAGTAATGACCATGAAAAGGGAGGATTTAGATAAGCTGAAGACTTTTAGGCTAAAAAGAATTGTAAAGTGGGCTTGGGACCACTCTGGATTTTATAGGAAATTCTGGAAATCTAAAGGTTTTGAGCCAGACATGGTAAAGGACTGGAAGGATGTAGTTAAAATACCGATTTTAAGAAAGGATGAGTTAAGGAAAGACTTGCAAGCAAATCCTCCTTTCGGTAGTATTATGGTTCCTGAGTTAGCTAGAAGAATAAGGTTTGTAGGAGCGACTTCAGGCTCTACAGGAATGCCGACTTTTCAAGGGTGGGGAGCGTTAGAGATGGATTATTTTGAAGAAGGTCAAGCAAGGTATTTATGGACTTTCGCAGGAGTTAAGCCTACAATCGTTTACGCTAATTATCTAAATATGAGCGGTTTCTATAGCTGGGGTCCACCATTAGTCGAGACCGCAATGTGGAGGTGCGGTGCTACAGCAATTGCTGGAGGAGGAGAAACTTACTTTAGCTGGAAGAGCAGGCATAACCTAATATTCAAACTTTGGAAAGTAGATGTTTTGGCTACAACACCTTGGTTACATAGGTTAATAGGAGAGGAGGCAGTAAAGGAAGGCTGGGAAACTCCTTTCAAGGTTTTATTACTGCATGGAGGCGCTGCTGCGGAAAACACTAAGAAGAAGCTCTTTTCCGTTCATCCTAATGCTAAACTTGCCATAAGCGTTTGGGGGACCACCGATGGGCATATGGCCATAGAAGTTCCTAATTTACCCGGTCAGTTAGTAGTTTGGGAGGACATGGAAATGTTTGACATAGTAGATCCTAAGACTGACGAGCCCGCTGCAGAAGGAGAGAGAGGAGAACTGATAGCCACTTTATTCAATCACTTTACAATGCCTCTAATAAGATATAGTCTAGGGGATTACGTTAAGAATGAATTCTTAACAGATCCAGATCCTACTTATGGTATAACACATATGAGGTTTGCTGAACCAATACCCGGCAGAGTTGAGTGGATGTTCAAGGTTAAGGGTAAACTGTTACTGCCAATATATGTTGAAGATGCTGTAAACGAAATTCCAGAGACTACGGGTATGTTCAACATATTTGTCTATGATAATGAAATGGATAAGCTTAAGATAAGGATAGAGACAATAAGGAATCCTGATAGGAAATACGACGAGGAAGCTAGGCAAAAATTAGCTGAAAGGATGGGTTTGGATAAGGACGACGTTGAAATAGAGTGGGTAAAGCCAGGAGAGACTATATGGACAGGCTATAAATTGCAAGTATTTGTAGACCAACGTAAGAAGAAATAATTTCTTTACTTCTTCTTAAGAAGATATAATGTTATTTAAAGATCTGAAGACTTCGGCTACACTCCACGCTTGGGCTATGCATCCTCCCCATTTATAAGGAGGGATATCTTCAAATATTTCAGGAATAAATCCATTATTTCCTATTGCGATATTAATTAGAGGTTGTAGATAATTTATTAATTTTTTTACTTCTATTACGTTGTCCTTCTCCAGTTTAATTTTTGCATCTATATATGCACCTATTAACCAGGGCCATATAGGTCCGTTATGGTAAGCTAGATCTCTTTTTCTTCTATCTCCTCTATAAAAAGGAATATACCTCTTATCGTTTTTTGATAGTGTGCTTAAACCGTATGGCCTTAAGAGCTCCTTTTCTATTGTATCAACTATTTTTCTTCCTATGTTTTCGTTTACTATGTTAAAAGGTAAAGAAAAAGCGAAAATCTGGTTTGGTCTTATTGAATTATCAGGAGTTAGGTCAGGATTTAAATAATCGTAAAGTCCCCAAGGAGATGCGAATTTCTCCATGAATTGTGCTTTTACCTTTTCTGCCTTTATTTCGAATTCATCTGAGTTTATCTTCAATTCTTTAGAAAAGAAGTCCATTATTTTTAAGGCGTTATACCATAAAGCGTTGATTTCCACTGCTGCCCCTTCTCTTGGAGTTACTACAGTAGTGTCGAATTCAGCATCCATCCATGTTCTAGGCGCGCCAGTGTGAAACAGTAAACCGTTAATTGTTTCCACTATTCCGTTACCTTTCCAGTACCAATTAGTAATTTCCGTAAGTTTTGGGAAGATCTTTTTTATGAATTCTAAGTCTCTAGAATACATATAATATTTATAAATCGCGTTTATTGCCCACAGGGAAACGTCGACTCCTCTATAAATGGGTTCTCCGTTGTGCAGGAAACCGTTTGGGATAAACCCCTTTTCCTCAAAATCTAAATACCTTGATATTATATCTTTAGCTGTATTGTATTCTCCGTTAAGCAAAACTAACCCTTCTAATGATATGAATGAATCTCTTCCCCATTCATCAAACCAATGATAGCCAGCTATTATTGCCCATCCTTCTTTTCCTCTTACAACGAAATCTCTTCCTGCAGAGGACAGAAGTTGAAGTACGTCTTTCTTTAGATGGATTTTAGTTGATTTTACGTAGTTATCTACGTAAGCTGTTATGCTAATTTCTTTATTTTTACTAGTTATGCAGAAGGGATTGTATAAATCTTCAAGGTAATTAGAGCCCCTCTCGTAATCCAGTTTATAAAAGAAGTTATAATACCAGTAACCCGTGTTCTCTATGCTAAAGTCTCCTTCTATTTTAAAATTGAGTATTTTATTATCATTAAGTATTATAGTAATTGTATTTCCTTTAGTTTGGAAGTCAAAGAACCCTGGTCTTTCTTTCAGAGCTACATGATGACTTCTATATGTTATCAATGGGCAGATTCTGAATATTCCCTTATCGCTTTCATAAGTTATTGTTACGGAGTTTGTTCCTTTATTAACAACTAGCGTTTTTCTGACTAAAGAATTTTCAAAGTTATATTCCCAAATTACGAAATTTGAACCTTGAATAAATCTATTGAGAAACTTATACCCTTCAGGGTAGTAAACCTGGAAATTATACCTATTTGTGGACATGGGATAATCTATGCCGTTTTGAATAAAGAAATCTTCAAATTTTGAAAGAATTAAATGTCTAAAATGGGGCGGATTTTCAGGTACAATTAAATACCCGTGGTAAGTTCTTGCGTTTATACCGCAAATAGTTGATGAAACATAGCCGCCAGTGTCAGTAGGTATTATCCATTCTCTGTCTTCACATTCCTCAGGGTTTATCATACTCTTTCTTCTTTATGCTTTCATATTTATTTAAAGCAATTATATACTCAGCATGTGACCACACTAGTGGAATTACTGAGACCGACTCGAATGTCTCTGGATCTACTTGTTCCGGTAGAAGTCCTGATTTTGTGGCTCTATTAACAACCCAATTTATTAGTTTTTCAGCTTCAGACATTTTACCTATATTTGTATAATATTCTGCCAACCATAATGTAGTTATTATCCAAGGATTAGGTAATTGTTTCCTGCGTTGATAATAGTCATTTTCGTATCTTATTATTCCATCATTTACATTTAATTTTTGGGATATTGATTCCATAGTATTTTGGACTAGTTCGTCTGCAGGATTAAACATTCCAAAGAAGTAAGGAGCATACATACTAGCATCTATTGTCAGATCTTTGTTTCCGTTTTCATCTATTCTTCTAATAAATCTACCGTTGTAAGCCATGCGTTTTTTGACTTCATCCTTTAATGTTTTTGCTACTTCTATAGAATCCTCCGCTAAGGTTTCATCTCCCATTCCTTCAGCTAATATGGAGCCTTTTGTTAGAGCTCCATATACTGTAGCTACAGTGTAAATGTGTATTCCGTACCTCTCTTCCCACAAGTCAAAGGAATACTTTGGTAAGCCGTCTTCCATGAAATCCATAACGAATTGAAGACCAGGCTTTACAAATTTTTTATATATTTCGATTAATTCATCTAAATCCCTATATCTCTCGTAGTGACTTCCTATTGCCCAAATTTCCAGTGCAGTTTCATCTTCTTGTATCGGGTAAATTCCTTTTCCTCTATATATCCAAGGATGCCAAGAGCTTGCCAAGCTTTTATTAGGATTATACTTGTGGTAAAGGAATCCTTCTGAGCTTACTAAATCTTTTATAAAATTAAAATGCCTAACTGCCAACTCTCCGTATCCTGAAACATCTAATGCATATGCAGAGTATGCACAATCTCTTGGCCAACAGTATTGGTATGAATCTCCGTACAGATTAACGAACGAAAAGTCTGAGGAAGCAATGAATGAACCATTTATATCCATGTGATTCTTTATGACAAAAAGACTTATATTATACAACTTATTTAAGGAAGTTCTTTCTTTGCTCTCCTTATTAACCCAGCTCTTCCAAAACATGTAAGTTGAAACGAAGTTGGATTCTATTTCTGCTGTATTTAGTTTAGTAAGCTTTCTTCTTAAGTCGTCAAGGTTTCTATCTGCAGTTATTACATAGTATATTTTTGCTGATGATGAAGAATTAACCTTTATCTCCATCCCTATAGAAGACTGTACATTACCGTGGGCTATAGGATTTTGATCTAGTTTTCCATCATAAACATCATCTAAAGGGTTTCCTTTCGTAGTATTATACTCCACATCAAATGAACCTGATGAAAGTAATTTTATTCCTAAATATCTTTTAGATTTGTAATGTATAATAGATGAAGTGTATGGATCAAATAATGCAGTATCTCCAAAAGGGTTAGAATATATATTAAAATCATGAGTAAAAAATATCTTTATTCTCTTATTTTCTCCACTATTATTTAAAATTTTCATTATTAAGTAATATGTAGGAGAATCGGGATCTATGAAGGCAAAGGATGAGAGGCTTAGCCAATCCTTTTTTGATTCTATTTGTATTATGTTACTATCATCCAAGTAACTTAATGATGTAGTTAAATCCGTGTCAAGGATTACTTTATTGTCTACCCAAAAAGCGTATCTAATTGAATTTCCAGAAGTTTGATTTTCCATCCCTATATATGGGAAATAAAAATCAACTATCCTTCCAAATTCATCAAGGTTTACCAATATTCTTCCATTGCCTATGCTTGCATATCTCATTTATCTCACGTTAGTATTGTATCATGAAGCTTACTTCCGGAGTTTATAACTCTGTGGGGGTAAATTCTTGAATTTACAATCTCTGAATTCTCTCCAATAGTTACATCATCAGCTATTACACTGTTTATTATCTTAGCTCCATCCCTAATTTCTACATGCCTACCGATTATTGAATTCTGTATTTCAACATCATTTCCTAAGTAAACTCTATCCATTATTGAGCTTTTTACAATTTTTGCATTATTTTTGACGATTGTAAAATTATCTATTACGGAGTTCTCTATATATATAGCATTACCTATTTGGCAATGCCTACCTATTAAGGTGTTTCCTTCAACTTTTATTTTACCTTTCTTATATTTTGAAATTATTATATTTCTTCTCCTTATTGAGTCTGGAGAAGTTCCTTGGACAAAGATCCTTTTATCTTCATCTATTCTTTTCCCTCCTATTTCTGAATCTGGTAACGTTGAAAGTAAAGTCTGCATAGCATCTAAATATCTGTCTGGAGTGCCTACATCAAACCAAATATCCTCCATTACATAGCCGTAAACTGGATAGCCGTGGTTTATCAGGTAAGGTATGATATCTTTTCCAAAGTCCATTTTCCCTTCTTCTCTCATTTTTACAACTTCATCGCTTTCAAATACCTTTCTAATTTCAGGGGATAGAACATAAATTCCTGTGTTGATAAGATTTGAGGGAGCCTCTTCCTTCTTTGGTTTCTCAACAAACCTTTTTATTCTTAAGTCTTTATCTATATCTGCTACTCCAAACTCTTCTACACTATCCCATTTCTTCAGCACTATAGTCATCATTGCCTTTTTATCTAAATGATAGTTGATCAATTTTTTTACATCTAATCTAAAAATATTGTCCCCTTGAATTATTAGAGTAATATCATTTATTCTATAGTATTCCATATTAATTTTAACACTATCTGCATTTCCAATACTGTCAACTCTAGGTTGATATTTAAAGTGTATTCTAGGTTTTATTTTATACCTTGCTGAAAAGCCAATTCCTTCCCTGAATGAGTCAAAGAGAGATCTATAATTTATGTATCCTCTTACTCCGAATATGAATTCTTTTACTCCTTGTTTTGCTAATTCATAGATGGAAAATTCTATTAAAGGCCTGTTAAGTAGTCTTACTGTTGCCTTAGAAGTTTCTATGGTTAAAGGTCTTAATCTTGTAGCTTCACCGCCTATTGGAATAATAACTTTAATATCTTCAATCTTCCATTCCATATAATTTTTATTATATACACCATATAAGAGTTTATGGTAGACAAAATAATACTCGGCTTTGAGGTTCATCAGCCTTTTAGAATTAGAAAAGACGCCTTCTGGAATCCTAGATTTAAAGGGAATACCATAGAGCGATTCTTTGATATGGAATCAAATAAGGAGATATTCGAGCGAGTTAAAAGGAAGTGCTACATTCCTGCAACTAAAATTATCTTAGAAGAAATTGAGAACGCGGAAGATGAAGGTAGGGAAGTGAAGTTCTTCTTTTCCCTTTCAGGAACGTTTATAGAGCAGGCTGAAAAGTGGGGTAAGGATGTTTTAGAACTTTTTCAAGTCCTTTCATCAACAAAAAAAGTAGAATTTTTAGGTCAAACCTATTATCATTCCGTTACCTCATTGTGGGAAGATAAAACTGAGTGGAAGGAACAAGTTAAAGAGCAAAAGGAGATAATAAAGGAATATTTTAAACAGGAACCACAAGTTTTTGAAAATACGGAACTTTTAACTAATCCTCAAATTTTAGACATGGTTCAGGAAGCAGGTTACAAAGGAATAATGATGGAAGGCAAAGATAGTATTTTGAAGGGCAAAAGCCCTAATTTTGTATATAAAAGAAATGGCCTTACAATCTTCTTTAGAAATTACAGGTTAAGTGATGATATAGCATTTAGATTTTCTTCTAGAAATTGGGATCAATATCCTTTAACTGCTGATAAATTTGCAAATTGGGTTAAAGATTCTCCTGGGCAGGCAATTACAATATTTGTAGATTACGAAACCTTTGGAGAACACCATTGGCCTGAGTCTGGAATTTTAGATTTCCTAAGATGGTTACCAAGGGAATTAAATAAAAGAGGTGTAAAGTTTACATTACCAAGGGAATTATTAAATGACTCTTATTACGATATTGATATACAAGGTACTTCATCATGGGCTGACATAAATAAGGATGAAAGTAGTTGGTTAGGAAATATAATGCAATGGGCGTATGATGAGGCAGTAAGGAGAAGTGAAATGCCTTCAAAGGAATTAGAGGGAGATTACTTGAAAGCTTGGAAGTATTTTACTACTAGTGATAATTATTATTACTTATTTATAGGGGGAGGAGGGCCTGCGGAGGTCCACAATTACTTTAATGCGTATTCAACTCCTATAGATGCGTTTATAAATGAATTTTATGCAATAAATACTTTCCTTAGAGAGGAACTTCATAAACTTGGAGTAAATAATGAGCCTTTCTTCTTCGTTAAGAATGGAAGAAGAAGTTCAGTAGCATGGGATAAAAAGGAATTTGAAGAGATAATCAAAAGGGATGAGAGTTTGAAAGACCATTTAAAGTATCTAAAGGAGTGGTTGGGAAATGAAAAGGATTGAATCTCTATGGATTCCAGATAAAGTTGAAAAAATATGGTTGATTACCTTTGAATTATCTAAAATAGCTAGCATGGGTGGCTTGGGTACTGCAGTATATAATTTAGGTAAGGAATTAGCTTCGATGGGCAAGCAAGTTACTGTAATAATGCCCAGTCACAGGAGGCATATGAACGATTATTATAGGGGTTTACTGAAACTTAGAGATTCTGGAATAGGAATTTACGGTGCTAGGAAAGGAATGAACGGAGCTTACTATCCATACAAGTTAGGATTTGAAATAGGAGAGTTGGATGGAATGAAGATAATGCTAGCTAAGGGCTTAGATTACGACACTGGCAGATTGATGGATTCTTGGGGAATATATGATTACGCAATGGAAAAATCAGCACTTTTAGCTAGGGCTGTCGAAGGCTTGATTCAAAATATAGGCTTAGACGATGTACCTTCTATAATTCACGTCAATGATTGGCATTCAGTTTTAGCAGGAGTAAAGGCAAAATTAATGTTTGAACAGAGGAGAGTTATAGTACCTTTAATGTACACAATTCATTTGCTAAATAAAGTTGGAGCTCCCTGGCATTATGCGTCTCCCGATTGGGGAGGCTTGGAGGATTACTATCATTATATTTGGATGGTTGCAAAGCATATAGCGTATAAAACTAGCGTTTTGTGGGACTACTGTGAAGGCAAAATAGAAAGGTTCGGAGCTTATGAGTCTGACATAATAGCTACAGTCAGTAAGAATTACCTTAATTACGATGTCTTTCCTTTTATAGGAAACTTCATGGAGAACAAAAGTTGCGTTACTTACAACGGTACAGATTGGAAACTAAATGAGGCTAGCGCACTTTCTATAAAGTACTTTGGCACTGCAGATAGGAAAATTGCTAGAAAGTCAGCATATAAGCTAATTTCAATCCAAAAGGCAATTCCTGAGGATTATACGTCTGGAAATATGCTATGGAATAATAGGTATAGAATAGGCATAAAAGATGACTGGTCTACTGAAGAACTTCAAGACGGTCCTTTAGTCCTTTTTACTGGGAGAATAGTTTACCAGAAAGGAATAGACTTGCTCCTTAGAGCTTTTAAAGACGTTGTTAGCGAAATTTGGAATGCAAGGCTGATAGTTTTAGGAGTACCAGCAGGGGATTACGGTCTATTACAAGATATAATAGACAGATCTGCGGAAATTAGAAATAACGTTAGACTCTTAATTTCTCACAACATTAATCCCGAAATATATAAAGTAATGCATTACGTTTCTTCAGTGTTTGTAGTTCCATCAAGATGGGAGCCTTTTGGTATTAATGCAATAGAAGCGATGGCCGTGGGGACTCCAGTAATAGCTTATTCCGTAGGCGGATTAAGTGAGTCAATTTTAGATTTAAGGTGGAATAAGGACGGAACGGGATTCCTAGTTGAGCCGGAAAGTATCTCATCATTAGCTACAGCAATTAAGACCGCAGTTCACTTATCCTTAGCTGACGAGAATGAAGATAGGAGTTATCTTAACAGGAGCTATATTTATAAGACCGACGACGTACATACTTGGTCCGTAGTTAGAGAGAATTCTGTTAAAAGAGTTGAGGATAACTTTAGGTGGAATAAGATAGCAAGTTCAGTACTTAATTGTTATGAGAAAAGCTTACTTATGGCAAAATACAGAGCTTTGGCGTATATGTAATGCTCATATGCAAACAAGGAATAAAAGATAAAGATATTACACTCTACGATTACGGTAGTTTTCAAATTATCAGAGGTAATGAAGAGTATTTTCATTCTGATGGAATGACTTTAGACGTTAGTAAGATCCCTTTAGATATTCTAAATAAATTGTTTTATACAATTAATAAAGGTATAAAATATTTCTTTCTTGATAAGTATTTATTACAATATATTCCTACTTTTGGCTACGGAAATTATCTTATATTAAAGACTGAAATTAAGGATAATGAATTGAATAAGAAGTCTTTAGAATTTTTAGAAGGTAAAATAGGTGATGATGAGTATATTAATTATCTGATGAGGTATCAAGGAGTTAATGGCGAAGTAGTAGGTGAAATTGACGAGTTTTATGCTTTATCTAACGAGTTAAAAATGCCTACATATACGCAAAAAGAATTAACGCAATGTAAAGAATTAGACGTAAGGTTTGAAGATAAATTTGTTGAGTTATTTGGAGTAAGATTCAGAATTATAGATATTCCGTATTTTTGCATTGTATCAAAATATATATCACTTCTACAAATAATTAACGGGAAATATAAGGGAAACATAAATACTAAGGAAGGTGAAGGAATTATCTACGATGAAATAGGTAAAATTAAGAATATATCTTCTTCTCTTACAAGGATTTGTGGAAGGTTTAGGCTAGATACGCCAGAGAACTGTATAATTGGAGACGGAATTTCTTTTCATACTAAAGACGAGAATGAAGTAAGTCTACTACTATATTGTTTGGAAAATTTAAAAACGCTAAGAGATATAGCTTAAACTTATGAAAGTTGAGGTAAACTTGGCAAGAGAGAATATTACTAAATCTCTTGAGGTTCCTGATCATTATAAGGTTAGAGATCTTTTAAAGAACTTGGGATATACTGTACAAGGTACAGTAGTTCTTAGAGATGGAACTCCGATTATAGAGGACGAGAGGATTAAGGACGGAGATAAATTAACCGTAATACTTACTGCGTCTGGTGGATAAATTGAAGCTTAAAGATCTTAAAAACCCTGATCAAGAGATTAGACAAAAAGCATGGAGAGAAGTATTAGATACTGTAAAGTCAGGATATTATTCTAGCTTACTTGAAAATAGGGGATTTTTTAGATCCCTTTTATGGTTTCCTTTACAAGGAGTAAGAGACGATGCTTGGAATCACCTTGAAGTTTATAAGATGCTTACAATTGAAGGAATTGAAAGGACTCTAGTTGCTAACTCAGATAAAATAAAGATCTCTGCCTGGGAACACGTGGAGGATATCCTAAAATATGAACTTGTACCAAGAGATATAATAATTTCTTCCAGGTATGCTTTTTGGAGACTATTAAGAAGTTATTATCCAACAATTAGGAAAAAAGCGTGGAAGTTGTTTCCTAAATTAGTTGTAGTAGGTATTATTCAACCTTCCGATAAAGAGAGATATTATGAATTTTTAAACCATAAGAAGCCTTCAGTGAGGATTTACGCCTGGAAGTATTCTTTGGAATTAATAAAACAAGGTTTTATAACTAAAGAAAATATATTAAACCAAATAAAATATTTAGAGGAACTTTCAACTAAAGAAAGTAATATTAAGAAAATAGCAGTAAAAATATTGAGTGAATTGAAATGAAAGTTGCAATAATAGGCGGAGGAATAGTAGGATTATTTACAGCATATTTTTTAAAGAAGGAAGATGTAGATGTAACAGTTTTTGAGAAGGCTGACTTAGGAAGTTATTCTATCCATGCAGCAGGATTAATTGAGCCTTACAGGTTTGATAAAATAAACTCCGTAAGTATGATTTTGAAGATGTTGAAATATAGTATGAGGGGTACTACATATATAAGAAACGTTAATAAGCTATGGCTAAAGGAGTTGATTTATAATTTAAATAAAAATCCTCCAGAAGAAGCATGGGAAACAATGAAGGAAATGGCAGAATTTTCTTTGAAAACATATAAGACAATGGCTGAGGAAAGGAATGATTTTGATTATAAGGATGATGGGCTATATGAAGTTTATTTAAGGGGAGAGGATCTAGAAAAAGGATTAGAAGATGAGAAGAAAAGTCCATTTAATCCAAGATTTGAGAAAGTCGATTTTGAAGGATTCGCTGGAGCAATATTTTTCCCAGAACTTTCAAGAATCTCTACAGAGAAATTTATAGATAGAATGAGGAGTGAACTCCAAGGAGTTAAAATGGTAAATAAGGAAGTACAAAATATGACTGAATTGAAAGATTTTGATGAAATTGTGTTAGCTACTGGCGTTTGGACTACTAGGTTTATTACTAGCTTGCCAGTTACCGCATTTAAAGGGTACGGTTACAGAGTTAAAGGAACTCCTAAATATAACAAGCCTATGGTTTTAGTAGATGACGGAATAGCTATTTCGCCTTTTGATGATTTTATAAAAATAACTGGGGGATTTGATGCTGACAATTCTTATGATTCAAGCAGAGCACAGTTAGTTTTGGAAAAGACTTCCAAAATAATCGATATCTCATATATCTATGAGATGAACATGGGTTTTAGACCTTGTTCTCCAGACGGTTTTCCAATAATAGGAAAAAGAGGTAATGTAACAATTACTACTGGAGCTTGTAGGCTGGGCTGGAGTTATGCACCTGCAATGGGTAAATATACTACAGATTTAGTCCTAGGCAAATTGAAAGATTTAGGCTACATTTCACGGTATGTTAAATTTTAAATAGTCCCAGTGTAAATCGAAACTAAAACATATTTAAGTCTCGGTTACAATACTTATTTAATGGTAACCGATACTCATGAATTAATAAAATCCTTGACTGAAGCCAAGGAACGAATAATAGATGGTTATGTAAAACAAGGTATAGAATTACTCGAGAAAACAGTTTCATCAAATAATATTTCTCAAGCAAATTGGGTTATTTGTAATATAGTTGATGCCGCAAAGTGTGAATACTTAGTTGAAGCTCTAGATTCTATAGGTAAGATCTTTGATATTTCAGTATGTGGTAATGTGAAGAGAGTAATTTCCTGCTATGCTAAAGTTGGAAAATATAGTGAATTCGTTGATATAGCAATTAATTCTATAGTGAGCAAAGGCAAGAAAGATCAATTAGATAAAGTTTTGAATGATATAGGAAATAACGGAGAATTCTTGTATAAGTTATCTTTAGCTTACGAGAAGCTCCACGATTTTAAGAAAGCTCAAGAATTAAGGAAGAAAGCATGTGATAATGGAATTCCAGAAGCATGCGAAAATATTAACCAAGTATCTACAAGTTATTCATAAATGCGAAAAACAAAGATTATTGCAACATTAGGTCCTTCAAGCATAGATAAGGTAAAAGATCTTTCACAATTCGTTGATATTTTTAGAATAAATTTTGCTCATGGCAATACAGAAAGTCATAAAGATTATGTTGAGAAAATAAAGGAATACTCAAATTCTTCAATTTTAGTAGATCTCCCTGGACCTAAAATTAGAGTAGGAGAAATAAAAGGTAAAATTATTTTAAAGCCCGGAGATAAGGTGGTTTTCTCTCCTCAAGAAGGAATTCCCGTAGAAGATCCTCTGTTTTATTCTGGAGTTAAAGAAAATTCTTATGTATTAATAGCGGATGGTAGCATAAAAATTAATGTAACAAAAGTTGAGAAAGATAGAGTTGAAGGAGTAATTATTGAAGGAGGTATAGTAACTTCCAGAAAAGGGATTAACATACCAGATATTAAAATTCCTTCGGGAGTTACGGATAATGATTTGAAACTACTTGAAGAAGCTTTAGATTTAGGAGTAGATTTTATTGGTTTGTCCTTTGTTTTAAGTAAAGACGATGTAATAAAGGTAAAAAGTGTTGCTAAAGATAAAGCGTGGGTAATAGCTAAGATTGAAAAGAAGAATGCTGTTGAAAATCTTAAGGATATTATTAAGGCTGCAGACGGAGTAATGGTTGCTAGAGGAGATCTAGGAGTAGAGATAGGCTTAGAAAATCTTCCTTTTACCCAAAAAAGGATAATAAGGTTTTCAAAACTTTACGGAAAGCCTGTTATACTCGCTACTCAAGTCCTTGAATCAATGGTTAATGCTCCTATACCTACCAGAGCTGAAGTCATTGATATTTCTAACTCAGTTTCAGAAGGAGTAGATGCAATAATGTTAAGTGATGAAACAGCAGCAGGTAATTATCCAGTTGATGCAGTGAAGACACTTCATAATATAATTTTGGCAGTGGAAAAAAGAGTGAAAACTGTTAGGCCTCCGCCGCTTACTGGAGATGATGCGATAGCTGTTGCCTCAGTCAATGTTGCGGAAATTTCTAAGGCAAAACTTTTAGTAGTTCACAGTAGGAGCGGAACTTCAATTATAAGAATATCGAGGCTTAGGCCTAAAGTTCCCATAATTGGATTATCTCCCAATAAGGAATTAATTAAAAAATTAAAGATATGCTGGGGAGTTTATCCTTTCCTCACAGAGAAGCAGTTAGTTTCCCTTAACGATATAATAGCGTATGCTGAGGAAATTTCAAAAAGATATGTGAAGTGCAATGAGAACATAGTTATAACTGGAGGAGACCCCACGTTAGAGGAAGGTAGAACTGATTTTATAAAGCTTCATCAGATAGTATGTTAGTTTTTTAAATATAAGTTGTAAAATATAAATATGATAAATGCTGTACAAATAAGGAAAGCTAATTTGTCTGACATAGAAGGAATTTACAACCTTTACAATTCTCTCTCGCCAGATGATTTATACATGAGATTTTTTTCTTTTAAAAAGCTCAGCGAGCAGGAGGTACTCAATTTAACTAAGTCCTCAAAAGTGACTTTGTTAGCAATAATGGATGGCGAAATTGTTGGCGAAATTTCGCTGTATGAAGATGGTGAATTTTCCTTAGTAGTAAAGCCTGAGCATAGGAGAAGAGGTATTGGAACAATGCTTGTAGAGAACATCATAGGTGAGGCTAAAAAACTTGGAATAAGCAAAGTTAAATTTTTTACTTTGCCTGATAATATTCCAATGATAAAAATTGGTAAAAAATTAGGCTTCACTTTAAGTTTCTCCTCTGATGAAGTTTTTGGTATCCTCATTTTGCATTAAAAGAGATATGAAACGTTGTATGGTAAAAAACATAGAAATCGTTAAATACCGTTAAAGATAAAAATACTTTAGATTGAGTTTGAATAGAAAAGTAATAGCACCATGCGAAATAGCTGTGAGGGACATAATTCCAGTAATAAAATCGATTATAGTTGAACGACTTTATGCGCAAGGTTTATCTCAATTACAAATAGCTTCTTTAATGAGCGTTAGCTCTGCAGAAGTGAATTATTATTTAAAGGGCAAAAGAGGGAATGAAGAAGAGAAAAAGAAGCTCGAGGAAGATGATGAGTTCATGGATTTAGTTAACTCAGTCGTTAGAAAGTTAATAAGCTCAAGTGATGGCGAAGTTGTAAACATTTGCCCATTATGCAGCCTAGCTAGGAAAAAGTTAAAGAAAAACGATTATTCTTGCCCTTATGATATCTAATCAGCTCTTGCAACAATTTGCTCATTATTCGCCAGGCTTGGAAGCCTATCATCCTAATTCCTTTTCTGTCTCTCTCTTTTTGGCTACTCTATCATAAGCTATCCAATTTCTATACCAAGTTTCATTTTCTGCCTTTAGATAGTTGAGTATTATTGAAGTTAATTCCTTTGCTGATATGCTCTCTTTGTTATCCATATATATTTTACCGATTGTCATGAAGGCTATCTTCCTTGCTATATCTATAGGTGCTCCAGTTTTTAATGCACTAACAACTATCTTTTCGTAAATTAGCTCCTCTTCACTTCCATCTCTTTTTACAACTTTTACCATGATTAACTATTCCTCTTTAGAGAATATAAATGTTAATAATAAAGGTTAAAAAAGAAGTTAAATTAAAAGAGGAAAAGGACTTCTTATTTCTTCTCTAACTTGTCTAGTAGTTCTTTTGGCGCGTCTTTCTCGCTAACTGCTCCTCTACCCGTCTTACCGTTATCGTCGTAGGTAAAGGATATCATCTTTCCTACTCTCCATACTTTCTTTACTTTTGATATATCTACTTCCTTCTCCTCTCCCTTATACTTGAACTTTACTTTAGTAGCCATCAAGATAAAGAGTGAATGTATTATTTAAAAACGTTACGATATCCTGATAAGTATGACTTACGTTATTTTCGCAACGGTAATATCAAAGGCGAAAAATATTTTGAAAACTCTTAGTCTTAAATCTATGATAAAATTGAATATTGCTCTAATTTTCAATTTAACACGATTTTTTGTCCTAATTAGTGGTTTTTTGAAGAAACGTTTATTTTAGATAGCTCGAAATGAATCTTATGCACTATCAGATTGTATTATCATCTGATAGGGGCTCCTTCACTGACTATGGAGGTTCAAGTGTTTTAGGATATGTTGCGTGCATGCCTTCTAGGCTAGTTCCAAGGATATTTATGAATAAATTTTTCACGCCTAAAGTGCATGCAAAGGGTGAAAATGTAGAATATGCACCATATGCTTTAAGAAAAGTCGAAGCTATATTGTCTAATTCTGGATTTTCCGTAACAGTAGTTCCTCCTGAGAAGGTTGATAAATACGTGAAAGATGTCAAAATTCTAGGGATAAGTGTTCACGATCCTTTTGGTCTAAATCCGGTAAGCGCTAAACTTAGCTTCATTTTCGGTGGCGGACCCACATGGACTGCACAGTTTTTCTCAGAATTTGGAGAGAAAGTTTCTAGACTAAAGGAAAGATATAAATTCAAAGTAATAGCCGGAGGTCCAGGTGCGTGGGAATTAAGCTTAAGAAAACCAGACTGGGTTGACGTAGTATATTTAGGCGAAGCGGAAGTAGATTTACCTATAGTAGCTAAGAAGATTATTGATGGTCAAGACGTTTCGCCTATAGTTAAAGGCAGGAATGCTAAGTTAGAAGAAATTCCTCCTATAAAAAACCCCGCAAGATTAGGTGAAGTCCAAATAACCAGAGGATGTCCTAGAGGGTGTAAATTCTGTTCTATAACTCCAGAAACTTTCCGTTCTATTCCTTTAGAGCATATCAAGAAAGAAGTCGAAATTAATATGAAGGGAGGATGGAAGAGAGTAGAATTTATAACAGACGACGTGATGCTTTATGGTTCATCGAAATTAAGAACAAACCACGATGCAATAGTTAAGTTGTTTACCGAAGTGATGAACATGGGAGTTGACGGAATATGGTTCCCTCATATTTCGGCGCCAGCAGTTAGGGAAAGCCCTAAGACGGCTAAGGCAATTTCTGAAATTGCAAGATACGACGTAGATAGGGCTGCAGCACCAGTAGTTGGACTCGAGACAGGAAGCATAAAAATCTTGGAAAAATACATGACTGCGAAGGCGTTCCCTTGGACTCCTAGAGAGTGGGGAGATGTAATTTTAGATGCTACTGCAATAATGAACGATAATTACATTTATCCTTGTTATACAATGACGATAGGATATCCTGAGGAAGATGAAAACGATGTGAATGATAGTATAGAACTAGTAGAAAGTATTATAGATCATAAATTTACTGCATGGATATTTCCTCTGCCCGTAATACCGATTTCCACAACGTATATTAGTAAGAATCCTTATCCGAAGCCTGAAACATTACCTTCTAATTATTGGGATTTATTATATATAGCATGGCATTATGATCTTAAGGTTACTAGGGATTTGATACCTATCCTAACTGGAGGAATAAGGAACAAGGTAGCAAAGAAGCTTGTAAAAATGATGATAGATAAAATATTCTCTAATATAGATTACATCTTCCTTCAACTAAAGAATACTAAAGGAGAATTCTCTAAGACTTTCTCGCAAATAAATCTCAATAATACTTTAGGTGCCATAAAGGCAATATATTGGCTCATTAGGGTAGCTGCAAAACCTCAGTGAGTTATGCAGCACAAGCTGTCCACTATTTTAGCATTATATTTCTTTGACGCCTCTTCATAGTCTATTTTTAAATCTCCTCTGATTAAGTAGATTTCTCGTATTCCAGAATTATAATAAGCTATAACGTCTTGTAAAGTATCGCCTATGCCAAATATTTTTTGAGGCTCTTCTCCTAAGAGGAATAGGGCCTTCATTACAGGCTCTGGATCTGGTTTACCTTTCTTCACATCATCACCTGTAATAAGTATATCTGGTTCAAAATTCAGTACTTTTAAAGATTCTAATGCAGATCTCCTTAGAGAGGAAGTTACTACAGCCATCTTTATTTTTTCTTTCCTTAACTTGTTAATTAGGTCTATTGCACAAGGAGTGGGTTTAGCATGGATTTTAACCAGATCGTCAAAATAAGTATTTTTCTTCTCATATAATTCCTTCCATCTATCATTTGCCAATAATTTTGCAATTTCTTCAGTTTTTCTACCCATTAGTTTGTCCAGATCCACGGATATAGTTATTCCGAGGTCCTTTAATGCTAGTTCCCATGCCATTCTATGAACTTTCACTGTAGTAACTAGAGTTCCATCAAGATCTAATATTGCTGCCTTCATTTTTTAACGACAGCATCTGTTATACCTAGCCATTTAAATTTATATCCTATATATTCTAGAACCTCTGTAATATAATCGCCATATATTTTTATTAGTTCACTGAGTTTTTTATTCTCAAAATTCTCTTCTTTAAGCTTGTCAAGAAAGTCTTTTTTAATAAAATAATTTCCAGTCAATACATATTTTTCATCTCTAAAATTATTTCTTATAATCTCTTCACTTACGTTAAGTTTGTTCGATAGATCTTTTAGTGAAACTACGTCTCCATCAAGATTAAAAGTTAGCTTGACGTTCTTGGAGTTCTTTCTTTCATATTCCTTTAGCCATCTATAAACTAAAGTTATATCTACCTTATTTTTATATTTTATAACATTAAAATCTGAGAAATCTTCCTTATTTAATTCTTGATTTAAGAGAATTAAAATTTCTCCTTCTCTAAAATTTCTCAATTTTTCGAGTTTCTCCCTTATATACTCTTTAGTCCAGAAGCCTACTATTTCAACGTAAATCTTAAAAGGATTCTTCTCAACGAGGAAGTCTGGAAGAAATAATCTTCCGTTTACTACTAAAGCTTCAGGCTCTCTAAGAATTTTCCAATCTTTTATAACTTTTCGGAAATCACTATAGAATCTTTCCTCAACACTACTGTCGAACTTTTTCTCATCCTCTCTAGTAAAGGAATCTATTAAATCGAATTTCTCCACGGTTAAAAGAAAAGTCCTCCTTATCTTTTTGCCAAGCACTAGTTCTGCATTAATCTTCCAGTATTTTGATGAAACTACATAAGGTAAAATGACTGCCATATTTCTCCCGTACTTTTCAGTCATTTTGAGCAGAGTTGCAGGGCCTATGATGTCTATTCTAACGGGATTAGGATAAGCATAATACATTAAACCTAGCCATTTGATTCTCTTAATAATTTCCTTCCAATTTCCTTCTATCTGTACAGTCATTTTGTAACTCTTAAAAAGTAACGTTTGAAGCAATGATAAATTATACATCTTTATAAGAGAAATTGGAGAAACTTTATTTACACTGCTTATAGTCTTCTCTTCCTCCATGTCTGAAAATAAGTACTTCTCAACGTCCACCTTGAGATTCTCTTCAACTTTCTTAAGGATTTCATCTCTTTCTTCCTCAGAAGTTATAGGTCCATAAGAAAAAACCTCCCTCCTGATAATTCTAGGATCTATGGGAGAATCTTCACTAAGTGAACAAAGCCTGAGCATTTCCTTGTAGAATCCTCTAATTAATTTAACCTTACAGAGCGTTCCGTATGCCTTTTCTAAGATTTTTACTTCCTCAAGTATATCTCCAAGTTTTTTGCCTTCCTTAAACATTTCGATTATATTACTTGCTAATTCTTCATCATCTTCAGTAGCAAATAACGGAATGACCTTATTTCCTTGAATTTTATATCTAGCCAGCTCAGACGGTAGCACGATGCCTCCTCTTACTTAAGTTGTAGTCTGAAGTACCCTTTGTTATTATTTCAATAAGTAAGGCTTTATTATTTTCCTCTTTTTTTCTTAATATCCTTCCCAACCTCTGTAGCATTTGTCTAGAAGTGCCATATCCTCCTAAAAGTATTCCTATGTTTGCGTCTGGGACATCAACTCCTTCATCAAATACACTTGACGCTACTATAACACTATATTTTCCTTCCTTAAATTTCCTTAGTATCTCACTCCTTTCATCTTTTGATGTTTTGTAAGTTACAACTGGAATGAGAAACTCTCTCGATATACTGTAAGCCATTTCTACGTCTCTGGTAAATATAATAATTTTATTTTTCTCATTATCATATTCATTTAATAATTCTCTTAATTTCTCAATTTTAGCTCTAGAATTTACTGCAATTCTTAAGGCGTTATGCCACGCTAAAAGTGCCTCTCTAGCTTCTTGATCTCTGCTGGCTAATTTCACAAATCTGTGAAAAGAATATAGACTGTCTAATCTCATTTTTTTAGATGCTAAAAATTCCTTAAGTTTCCTCCTAAGCTCATCGTATCTATTTTTCTCCTCATCCGTTAATGAAACGTAAATTTTTCTTATTTCAAATTCAGCTAGGTATTTTCCTGCTAAATCTGAAGTCTTTAATCTAAATACTATAGGCCCTACTAAATCTGGCAATAACCTATGCTTACTATCTTCTCTTTCTGGAGTAGCAGTTAACCCAAGTCTATAAGGAGAGGCTAACATTTGTGCCATTTGGGAATATCCTTCTGAAGGTAAATGGTGTACCTCATCAAATATTACAAATGCAAACTTATTTCCTATTTCCTCTACTCTAGTATATGCAGAATCGTAAGTAATCACTGTTATTGCTTTTAATTCGTCATAACCTCCTCCTACTCTTCCAGGAGAATAATTCAAGAATTCTTGTATATTATCATACCATTGGTCAAGCAAATCTATTGTAGGCACGATAATTATCGTTGAAGCTTTTACTTTTGCTATTGCTTTTATTCCTATAGACGTTTTTCCCGCTCCCGTTGGGAGAACCACTATTCCTCTCCTTCTGGCTCTATTCCAGAAGAATAGTGCCTTAGCTTGATAATCTCTAAGTGTCAACTTATCTTCTACTACTGGAAAAGGTAATGTATTTAACACTTCGTCTTGAATTTCTACTCCTTCATTTTTAAAGTATTCTAACACGTCTCTGTATTTATAAGCAAAGCCTATGTATTTTTTGAAATCGTCGTTCCACTTTAACCCTGGTGCGTAATAATCTGAGACTATAAGTCCTTTATAATACGATAATCTTACCACAATATTATGTTAAAAATTGAAATATTTAACCTTTATTAGGTTAAGTATATATTAGTTAGAAAAACATAATATAAAATCATGGAAATTCAGCCGTTAGCTTTTGAAAGCTTAGGAGTAAGGTCACAGGCTACTTTTATAGAAACTAAAGATGTCAGGATATTAGTGGATCCTGCAGTTTCTTTAGCTCCTAGACGTTACGGTTTACCTCCTCATCAAAAAGAGGTCGATAGGCTTACCGAGCTCGCTAAGGTAATAACTGAGAAAGCTAAGGAGGCAGACGTTATTATAGTGACTCATTATCATTACGATCATCACGACCCTGGGTTTATAATTCCTAAAGAGATATATAAAAACAAAAAAGTATTCATTAAAGATCCTAAAGAGAATATAAATCTAAGCCAGAAAAGAGTTAGGGCACCAAAATTTCTTAATTCAATTCATGGCTTGCCAGAAAGTATAGAGAGTGCTGAAGGGAAGGAAATACAAATAGGATCTACAAAGATAATATTTTCTCAAGCAGTTCCTCACGGTGCTGACGAGAGGCTAGGTTACGTAGTTCAAGTTGCTGTAAAAGATGGAGATCAAGCAGCTCTAATTACTTCTGATATAGAAGGTGCACCTAGAAATATGCATCTAGAATTTACTTTGAAAGTAAAACCTAATGTTATAATAATAGATGGTCCTTTAAGTTACCTCTTAGGTTATGCGTTAAAGCAGGAAGATTTAGATAATTCGATAAAGAATCTTGAAAGAGTAGTTAAAGAAGGTGCAGAAACTATGATAGTAGATCATCACGTTCTAAGGGATTTAAATTACAAGACTGTTCTATCTAATGTCTATGAGATAGCTAGGAGTGTTAATGCCAAAGTAATAACTGCCGCAGAATTCCTAAATACTGATCCTCTTATTTTAGAAGCAAGAAGGAGGGAATTATTCAAAGAGGAAAATAAACCGGCTAGAATTCCAAGGAATTTAGCTCAGTTGCTAACTTCAGGGGGTCAGTAGCCTAATCCAGGAGGTAATGCTATAAAGTGAGATAATATTAAACCCGCTGTGTAACTTCCTATTAGCGCTATTAGTCCTGTTCCTATTTGTTCAAATGCCCCTCTATGTTTGCTTAATCCAGTATACTTCGTAGCCATACTTCCGAAAACTCCTAAGGAAGCTAACATTATCAGCATTGATGATAAAAGTGAAGCGTAAAATGGAATTCTAATGAATAGCAAGGATATAAAAGGTAACAATGGTAGAATACCTCCAATTATTAAGTACAAGCTCATAAGGAACCCTAATTTTACTGGATTCTCGAATTCTTCTGGTGTAATCTTTAACTCATTAAGCATCATTTCTCTCAATACAGTATCTTTATTTTTCATGAAAATATCAGCTATTTTTTCAGATTCTTCTCTGCTAAGTCCCTTTTTTATGTAAAAGCCTATTAATTCATCCCTCTCCTTTTCAGGGAAATTGTCTATTTCGTATTTTTCCTTCTTTATTTCGTTCTCTATTACTTGCATTCTCACTCTCGTTGAGATATATTCTCCTATTCCCATCGAGAAAGCTTGTCCTATAGTAGCTATTAATCCTGTGATTACTACTAAGAGAGGATCTTGTGAGAATCCAGCAGCACCTATAGCTATGCTACCTATTCCTATTAACCCATCTTGAATTCCGAATACTTTTGTTCTGAACGTGTCCGCCTCATTGGTATAATGTTTCACTGGTTCCTTTATTTCTCTTTCCATAAATTCATATTTTCTCTTTATCTTATAAACTTATGTTCTATTACGCCTTATCGTAATAAGTATTCTACAATTACGCCTTTTCGTAATTTGTCTTGTACATATTATCGTCATATCTAGATATTAATCCAGAGTACACTCCCCATTCAGTTAACGTCATTTGAAGGTCGTAGTCCCCTTCTGGAGTATTATAAACAAAAATCCCTTTTTTCTCTAGAGTCTCTTTTAGTGATTCTAGAGAAAACGTTTTTAACTCAATTGCGGTTATAAAAGGTTCAACTTTTACTAGACTCTCCCTTAAAATTTCTTTACGTTTCCTGATATTGGCATTTACGAATTCCATTCCTTTATCAGTTATTATTATATCTCCTTCTCCTACAGTAACAAAACCCAAGTAACTTGCTGTGTAAACTATTGGCATTAAATCGTCTAAATCTACTTCCATTTCTTTTTCTAACATATACAGGTCAGTTTTTCCGCCAAAGTTAACTTGTAGTGTTGATAATAGACCTATTAAATCTGCAACTCTGGCCGCGGGATCTATAATATGCATAACCTAAAATATTGCATTAAGTATATTAAGTTATTGTTTTTCTTCTTATAACTGCAAAAACCCAAAAATAAATATATATAGTAGGAAAAATGTAAAAACCCAGAACCATTAGGATATCCAATACGGTAATATAAGCAGATTTTCCAAAATTTAATAAAGCTTCATTATGTGCTGGGGCAGTTGCTGATGAGATTATTGCTAAAATTCCTAATATTCCTCCGAGGTGCACCAGAATCTTATATTTTGAAATCAAGAAAGTTAAAGCTATTAAGATAACGACAACTGTCATGGTACCAACGGTTAGAATACTAGGAACCTTTCCTATAAGTAGAATACCTCCTATAAATAACGAAACAGCGGAGCCTACTAATGGAATTCTGAATTCTGTGTTTTTCATTATGCTATCTTACTTTAAGCTTTATTAAAACTTACATTCTCAAAAAGTAAAAACTTTTTTAATTAAATTATCAATTCATGACTTATGGATATTCTGATACCAGCTTTAATAGGAGGGTTCATAATAACTACAGCATTCATAACTTATTACATGATTAAAAAGCCGAGTTTTGCAGATACACTAATATTTTATGCAATATATGCGGCATATTATATGGGCTTAATACTAATTTATTTTGATGTTATACCTCTAGCAATAATTACTGCGTCCTTGATAATAATAGCTGTTCTAGCCTGGAAATTCCTGAAGAAAATACACAAATTAATTTTAAAGCCTACGTACAATCTCTTATGCATTGTGAACATAGATAAAAGACTCGAACCTAAAAAGGAGTCGATACCGAAATACTTAGTAGTAGCTCAATCCTTAAGTTCTATAGCTCCATTAGGTTCAGTTTCAGCTTACTTAACTTTTGCGTTTCAATCATCCTTAGCTTCAACGTTCTATGCATCAATTTTAGGAGTATTAATTTACTTACTTTGGGTGGTATTAGGTTATAATTACTCTAAGATAGTAGCAACTACTGGGGGAATTTATGACTTTGCCAAAACAGCTTCAACTGAGACTGTGGGAAAGGTAGCAGGATGGCTTTATTGGATAAGTTATGCGATTTATTTACCTTCAGTAACAACATATTTGACTGGTATAGTATTACCCTCTATTTTGGGAATTTCTAGCATTGAGCTGGCAATAATAGAAATAGCAATTCCCATAATTCTTACGACGCTTTTAATCTCAGGAATTAAGCCTCCATTATTTTATGCTCTTATTACTTCCAGTATTGAAATAATTTTAATAACAATACTTGGTATAAAAGTTATTTCTATAACAGGAGTTAAGCTTCCAGAATATAATGTTCCTCAATACGATTTCTGGTCCGGTGCTTTAGCGGTAGCTTTTACTTTAGCTGGAGGTGGTGCCTCGTTCTTCTTAGGATATGAAGCTAAAGGTAGAGGGAAAACTGTAGGCTCCTCTTATTTAATGGCTTTCTCAATATCTTCAATAGTGGTTATATTCGCATCGTATTTTGAAACTGCAGCTGCAGGTTTCAGTAATAGCGGAATATCTAACTTATTATCAATTACACAATATCCTGGTTTTTACATGTCTCAAGAATATCTAGGAAGCGCTTTTTCCACTATTTTCTTTATATTTACAGTGAATAGTTTACTTGGATCTGCTATAGCTGCTTACGTTGCGTTGTCAAGATTAACTTATTCGCTGACTTCGAGGAAAATGATTACCTCAATTATAATTGTAGCGTTATTCTTCCTTACGTTTAATTTAATAGCATCAATTACAGGACAATATTGCTTAATTTATCAATATACTACCGAAGCATCTTTAGTTACTTTGTTCTCTTCCCATGCAATAGTTTCGGCAGTTTATCCTCTGTTCGTCAGAAAGTTTTATAGACTAAACTTATCCAGTACTTTATTGGCAATATCCTCTACGGTACTAATGGCTTATGGGCTGTATTCTAATTTAATTCCCTATGAGTATCCAGATACGATTATAGGAATAATTTCATTAATATCTGGGATAATTCTTGGAATACTAAGTAATATTCTAAAGCCTATCTTATATAGGAAAAGTTGAGAATATTATAAGCGTGAAAGTCGTAGAAGCAATTTCCGAAATAGGTAAAAATCTTCTTCCAAGTGAAACAACAGATGCGTTACAAGGTAAAGTTGATAAAAATGACTTAATAAAACTTAGGATTGATAACGCTAAATTCTATTTGTCTCAAGCTAAGGAGATCGATTCTCCAGTTATAATCAGCGAGCTTCTGCATAAAAGTATAACTGAGGGTTTTAAGGCTTTAAAAGACTACTTTGGTATACAGAAGGAATTAAAAGACTCAATTCCCATGCTTTCAGACATTTTAGGTGATTGGATAGACGAATTTTGGGACTTATCATTAAAGTTACATTATGATGGATATATAATGGAATTAATTGATATGGATGATTTGAAAGAATACGAAAATAACGTTGCGAAATTTATAAATAATTGTGAAATAGCAATAAGTTATTAACAAATTTTTATACTCACATACTTTGAAATGCAACTCTTAGGTATAGGCTTTGAAGAGCAACCGCCTATGATATACACCACCTTATATAATCCTGGATGAAGATGTATATGCGTTATAGGATTTTTACCGCACAATGTCACGGTATTACTTGCATTTTTTATAATATTTATACCTACAGGATAAAACGTAACAATTGCGTATGCACATGTTATCACAGAGTTATTAAACTCCAATTTAACGTCAGTATAATGCCTGAAATGAGGTAGTGTTATATAGATGTATTCTGTTCCATTGAGCATAAATGAATAATATGAGGGTTTATGAATATAATATGGGATTGTAATTGAGCTAATGACTTTATCTATTGAATATACAGATAAGGCAAGAAATATGATAAGGAGAACTACCATTATTTTACTTGTCTTTTTCATTTTTTTTCACCTTTTATTTCATACCTAACTTTTCCATTTTCTCTTATCTCATTTATTATCCCAAGTTTAACTAGCTTTTTGACTCTTCTATATACTGTAGTTCTTGGCAAAGAGCTCATCTCTGCTATTTTTGTCAAGTTATTAGCACCAACTTTTATTGCCTCAATTATCTTCTTATCTCTTTCATCAATATCTTGAGTCTGCACTTCTACTTTGTTACTTCTTCCTTTCATAATTTTATATATTATCGTAATAACTCCTGCAGTACTTAATATACCTATGTAAAGAAATGGATTATTAAAAATACTATCTATTCTTACACAATATACTATAGTAATACAATTAGTGTAGAATGTGATAAATGTCTTTCCATCAGATTTATTATATGATAGTAATGAGCAAGGATGATTAATGTAAGATATGTTACTGCAGTATGGCAATTCCATAATTATCCTTGATTTGAAAGGTTCTGAAACACTCATTATACCTATAACTATCCTTTTACCTAAAGGTTCTGAAACACTAGTTATAACATGATGGTATATAAAAGATACGTTAGCAGGTAAGCTACTCAAAATTATCTTATCACTTCCATTATAAACATAGCTTACATTACTTACTAAGTTAGCTGCGCCTTGTGGTAGGTATAAGATCTTGGAAGTATTATCTATTATAGTTATATATTGCGGATATTTGAAAATTAATGTCGATGAGTATACAATTGAAGGAAATGTTATAAAAAGCAATAACAGTAAAAGAATTTTCATTCTAATTTCACTTTACTAGAGATAATAATATTAATAAAATAGAAACGAATATAATCAAAATTACAAGTAGGAACACCAATGATATGGAAAGCTCAGAATAAAGCCCTCTTATGTAACCTAAAAAAGCTACAATTATATTTGGAACCATAACAAAAAATGGCGTGGTGAATATTTATTTCTTACCTCTTCTGGCAGCGGCTATTGCTATGATAATTATAATTATTATTGCAACTATAATAATGTAAATTACTGGAATTGACACTATAGCATAGCTAGTTATTTGGCTTAACAATGTCGGGCATACATGGACTGTACTTTCATCAGTCTGTGCTAAAGGATATAATGATCCAGTCTGGTTCCAGACTAGGATTACAGAAAATGGATAATACCCAGGCGAAGCCCCACTACTTATATCTACAACATAAGTTACATTAACCTCTTGATCTGGTTTCAGATTGCCTATCTCTTGTTCAGACGCAGTTAATGCTTCTAGTGGATTAGACGTACTTACATGAGGAGTTATTACGTTTGACGATCCTAAGATTACTTTAACGTTGCAAGCGGTAGCATTACCAATGTTCTTTAAAATAATTGTTATCGGCACTTTTGAGCTACCAGGATTTATAGTAGGATAAATTACCTTTTCAATTACTATGTCAGCCTTATCATATACTGTGATATTAACAGTTTTTTCTAATTCTCCTCCATCATATTTTATTACGAATGTAAGATTGTAATTTCCAGGTTTAGTAGAATTGGGAACATTAATTAGGAATGTAGCATTTATCGGTACTCCAGAAGGAATTGCACCTAGACTTATGTTATTCTCAGAGACTACTTTAAACGGAGATTTTAAGTATATGAACGCATTTTGTGCAATTCCACTACCATGGTTAAGAATTATTGCTTCAACTCTTACGTCAAAATATCCTGGAAATATTTGGGGTGGAATAGTGATCGCATTTAATGAAAGTTGAGGAGATGAGATTAAAACTGGAATATATTCTATACTAGACGTATCAAAATAGTGTACAGAGGCTTTAATATAATAAATTCCAGGCGTTGCGTTTGGGTATATGCTGGCTGTTATATCGTTTAAGTTATACTCACCAGCCGGTACTATTCCTATGTCAACAGTTTTTTGAGATAGATTTAATGGATATGAGGTAAGTAGTTGTATACTTACGTTTGTTGCAGTTATATCTCCTAGATTTCTCACTATGAAAGTTAATGGTAGTTGTGTGCTTCCTGGCGAAGCAGTTATGGGAGATGACGTCGTACCCCAAACTGTGGATATTGAGAAGTTCTCATATCCATTTATCGTTATTGGTAAGCTAACTGTACAGTAAGATGAACAGAAGTAATTTACTCTTATAGGAACGTAAAATACTCCTGTAGTAATATTATTGGATATTGATGCATAAACAGTTATTGGAACTTCTTCTCCTACCGGTAAATAACCTATTTTAATATTCTTTTCCAAGAAAATTACTGGATATGATGAGGAAAGACATAGGCTAACATTACTGGCCATAACATTTCCTTGATTAATTAAAACAATTGTAAGTGGTACATCATTTTCTCCAGCAGTGACTATCATAGGTGACGAAAGACTACCCCATACACTCTGTGCTGAAATTTGAACATAACCTAAAATTGGTAGAGTAAAATATACCGTTTTATTTAATTCTGTAGAACTAATTTTCAGAGGGATCTTATATATTCCGTCTTTAGCTGAAGGGACTACGTTATAAATAAATGTAACATTTACTTTCTGACCTGTTTGTAATTCTGGTATAGAGATTACGTCTGTTGAATTGTAATAACCTGAATATACCTCGAAGGGATATGAAGAAAGCGGCGTAATGTTTACATTATAAAGAGTTTCTCCTGTGTTAATAAGTGTAAAAGTAATAGGCACTTCTGTTTGCCCTGGCGCTACTAGTCCGTTTACTTTAACATACCCTGAAATATTGTAGAAAGCTGTAGTAGAATTTCCGATTAGTGGAATATATGAAGCTAATAGTAAGGCTATGATTAGTATAGACGTAACGTACTTCATATGATAAAAAGATATATCTAAATATTTAAAGTTAGTCAGACTATAGATAGCTTAAAGATATAATTAGTTTAAATATATAAAGTGAGCACGATGTATTTTGTTAAAATGCTGATAACTGTGAATTGTTAAAGTTTAAAAATGAGATAATTTTTTATTTTTGATTGAAAGTTCTGATTATATGGAATTTATCATTAATTTATATGGTAACTCCGAAAATCCTCAAGTTGAAATTTATGGTAAGAAATCCACAATAAACGAGTTATATAAAGAAGGTCCACTATACGCGTTCCTTTTATCTATTCCCCACTGTATAATTACAATGTTTCAACACATAGCCAAAAAAGATGGGATTCAGATTAAAACGTGCAGAGTAAAGAGCACCTATTACCTTGACGATACCCTTTTATTACAAGGTAAATATGTAATAAAAAGTATTAAAATTGAGCTTTATGGTGATTGTGAGAAGGATGAACTTAATGAACTTGTGGAAAAAGTTAAGCAAAATTGTCCAATATACCTCAGTCTTAAAGATAAAATTCAAGTTTTGCCAATGTTAAGCTTTGCTTGATTCATTTTTGGTATCCCAATACGCCTTATCGAAAGCGCTGTTGATAATATTCAATAACGAGTTTAACAGGTTTAAGTTATCAAAATGCAGTATTACAGTAAAGACGTTAGTCCCACCTGATTTTGTGGCAAAATAAATCTCTGGATAAGGAATTTTCTGTTTATTTAGCTCATCTTTAATGTAATTTTTTGCTTTTTCCATTACCTTATCTGCAGGTACATCAGCATTAACAGTAATTTGTAAAGGATACACCAGAGAATTTTCTCTTTCAAGCTTTGTGAATACTGTATTGCCAAGAAACGCAGAATTGGGAATTTTGACAATATTTCCATTAGTAGTTTTGACCTCCGTAAATAATACGCCAACCTTAGTTGCCTCTCCTACAATAGGGGATCCCCAAATCCACGAGATTAATAGTACTGGATCACCTGCCTTCAAAGTTTTACTTCCTGTTACTAACGCTCCGGATAATACGTTGGAAAGAACAGTTTGTGCTGCTAAGCCTATAGCTATACCTCCAACTGCACCACCTATAGCTGCTCCGGTTAGATTTACTCCTAGTGCTGCAAGTACTACTAAGATTAAAATTGAATAAAATGCTATATCAATGAAGAATGAGATGGTTCTCGCAGTGCTAGCTTCCATTTTTCCTAAGAGATATACGTTAATTATTTTCTTCAAGACACCGATAATGAAATATCCTCCTACTCCAACTATTGCGGCATCCGTTGCTAAGTATATGTAGTCTAAATAAGGCACAATCGAAGGTACATATTTTGACGCAAAGTCAATCAGAAAGTGAAGTAATACTGCGATTATTGCTAAAACTACTATTATGGAAAGTAACTTTGCCACTTGTTTTTTCCAGATTGATTGTAAATTGAGCATGTTAAATAATCATAATCACGAAATTTAAAGTTCGCTTTTCATCATTGTATTAATAATTATCTACCGTTCGCATATTAGCTTAATTTAAATACGTTTGCCACTGCTTAGTTTGATGAAGTTCTTTAAACCAATAAAGTCATTTAAAGACGTTAATATAGCAATAGAGATCTTTGCTGAATTATCAGCGTCAAGAATGTCTAAGATTATGGGCTTTCCTCTTTTAGAACTAGAAATTACGGAAAAAGATGGTAAATTAGGGTTATTAATGGATCATCTTCCAGATAAAGCTAATGAAAATGTTGTAAATATAGATAAAATCAAATCTGCTCTAGCTTTTGAGGAAGTTATACTCAATATTGATCTTAAAGAAGAGCATGTTTTAGCTAAGGAAAAGGTTGCATATATAATTGATCATGGACATTCATTTAATGCTTGGAAACCTTTGTATTATATTCAGGAAATTATAGATAAAAAGGTCTCTAGGTTCAACCTTTGGTCTAATTGGGAAAAATTCATGGAGGGTGTAGAAATAATAAACTCTATTGATGATAAAAATGTCCTTGAAATACTTAGAGATACTGCAGAAGAGATTTATCAGCATAACTTCTGTAAATTATTTGACAGAAAGGCTGTGGAAGAAACCGTTGATTTAAGCTTTAGAATCTTTAGATATAGGAAGAGAATTCTTTCTAGCCTCTTCTAAAACTACTTTATCTACATATCCCACATATTTATTAAGCAAAGTCAGCAAGGCTAGTACTAGGGGAATTAAAGTTCCGAATAAGTATTTTATTCCTATTAATTCTGCAATAAATCCCGCAACTGTTGGTGTTACAACACCTATTATCATCATTATTGCAAAGAATAAGCTATTAGCGGTATTCCTCTCATAAGGTTTGAATGTTCTACTTATAGAAATTACTGAAAGTGGATAAGTAAGCCCGTGTGGAAATCCTAGGATTAATAAAGCTATACTGAATATTACTAGATTATTTGAAAATAAAATTGCTAACAATCCTATCGTAGTCATTGAGATTGCTGCTATTGCATGTAGTCTTACGCTCTGTGGAGGTCTTACTGATAAGTATATTCTAGCTAAAAAAGATGTAGTAAAGAACAATGAGAATAAAGCAGTAACTTCAGCAAAACTTACGTGTAAATAATCCACTGCATATATCCCTCCAAAAGTTAAAATTACTGAAAATGGTATATTATAGGTCAGTATATTTATTACTGCAGTTTTAAATCCTGGATTAGAGAATACGTTAATTTTTGCAGAGCTTACCCTTTCTTCAGGAAATTTTATAAAAAATGATATAACAGCAGAAAGTATTGCAAATGGCTCAAAAAATATGAAAACATCAGGTATTGTAAAAGTAGTTAAAATTGCCGATTCTATTGCTGGTCCTGCTACAAGACTTGCACTCAATGCTAATGTATATATTGATAGTAGTCTTTCTCTTGCTTTCCTATCCTCAAGTAATCCTGCATAGGTAATTATGTTAGGCATTATGGATCCTAATGATACTCCTGCTAGAATTGATATGACCCAAATAGATAACGAATTTGCAAAGTAGAATAATGGAAGTATTACTGCATATGCAATAGAAGAGAGAATGAAGAACTTCCTCCTAGTGTTAGATTGTAATCTGGAATTTATTACGCCACTTGTTATGAATGTGCCTAAAGATAGTAATGCAGACAAAATTCCTACTTCACTTTGCGTAAAATGGAAGTAATACTTAGAGAATAAAGGCAGTGTTGTGGCTATCATATTATTTGATGCTCTAATAGCGAATGTCATTGAAACTATTATTGCTAGCATTTGAACGAACAATAGTTTATTCTTATTCATACCAGATAGGTAACTTTGTTACCTATTTAAATGTTTCATTATAAAGTTTATCTAAGAAAGAAATATATGTATTGGGTATCAAATTAATCTATGCAAGTAATTGCAGCACCTGGACCCGTATCTTATCCGATAATAGCGGCGTCAACTAAAAATAAAGATATAAAAGTAATTTTTTCAAAAGAAGGCAAGGCAGATGTAATATTGGATTCTACAGTATCATTAGCTAAACGAGGTCTAAAAATAAACTATGTTACAATAAAAGGGTTATTATCAATATATCCTAACATAGGTAAAAGAATAGGAATATGGAGAAAGGGTAGTGCAGCAGACGTTTTAGCTAGGGCATTACTTGATAAAAAAGGCATAATCGCAGAAATAACATATGCTGACGATATGAGAAAGATTATGGAAATGTTAACAAGCAAGGAAATAGACAGTGCTGTAGTGGCTTCAGCTTTTGGTAAAGGAATAACTTTTGAGGAGTCTTTAGGAATTCCAGGGAACTGTGGAGCTAACGTAATTTCTCATGAAGATGAGTTCGTTTCAGCATATAATGAAGGAATAGACATGTTCAAAAACGATCCAGAAGGATTTGCCAGCACAGTTTCTTCTACGTTAAAGATTGATAAGGAATTTGTTATAAATACAATGAAAAACTCGTTATTAAAAGTAGAAAAATTAGACGATGATAAATACTTTGTAGACTTGATAAAGAAATTCATCTAGTTAATTATCCATTTGAATCCATATTTTTCATAAATCTGCTTAACTTCTGCTGAAGTAAGTAAGTT